>CAZNNZ010000115.1:0-2252 GCA_964574575.1 uncultured Planctomycetales bacterium | reverse complement strand
TCAGCGAACATTTATCAGCCTGCAAAATAGCTGTTGCTTTTTCAACAACAAAATCAACTAAACGGTCAAGATTGCGAATCGAAGTAACACGTTCATCAAAACCTAAAATTTCTTCAAGCTTGATTTTTTCATTCTGCAATTTTTTCTCAAGAGCTTTCTTTTCACTGACATCATGGACAATTCCTTCAACTCCAATGACCTGACCGCGATCATTACGAATAAAGTTACTGGTCCCCAAAAGAGTTACAACAACACCATCGCGACGGATCACTTCAAACTCATAATCACGGACAAAACAACTGCTCTGCATTTGGCGCAAAAACTCCTCACGCATCTGAGGATAGCGATAAAGGTCTTTGGCAATATTACGTCCTAAAAGCTCATCCTTACTCTCATAACCGAGAATATCGACAAACGATTGATTGACAAAAAACAGAGTATCATTAACATCGGCCATATAAATTCCATTACGCACCGACTCGACAAGATTACGGTACATCTTTTCAGATTCGGCAAAAAGAAGATTGATTTGTTTATCTTTGGCAATATACCCAGACATAAACGAACCTTCCCTAGTTAAAATTCACTTCTCCTGTTCTAGGATCTCATGGCTACCTTTAAAATATCACAGTACACAGTAATACTACAGAGTTTTTTCTCTTGACCAAAAACCAAAATTTACCTGTATTTACTAGAAACTATCGACACAAGGAGGGACTATTTTTTTCCTAAAACCCGTTTGATCGCCGGAACCAGCTTATCATAAAGATCGCTTTTACCAATATAATCACTGGCTGCATCAGTTGCAAATGTTTCGCGAAAAGCCTGGGTTTCAAACATCGTCAAAAAAATAATTTTACTTTGTGGAAACTGAGATTTAATTTTGGCCGCAGCATCCAAACCATCAATGCCGGGAAGACGAATATCCATCAAAATAACATCAGGGATGCGGTGAGCAGCCATCGCAACACCCACTTCACCACAATCCGCTTCAAAAACCTCAACACCTAAATCTTGATTTTCAAGATGCTTACGTACAGCTTTACGAAAGTCATCGTGATCATCAACAATCAAAATTTTCATGCTCATATAAAACATTCTGGTTACCCCCTTATTGCCCTTTTATTATAGGGGTTGGTTGACAATAGGGGAATAAGCGGTTATACGTAGTTCTCCTAAATACAAAAAGCTAAAACAGCTCTATCTTCTTGAAAATAAATAACTTGCGACTTTTAGATGATTTTCTTTGCTATTGCGTATTTTACTAAATTGGCGGTCGTTTTGATCCCCAGCTTATGTGTCAAATGCCCTCGATGCGCCTCAACTGTTCGGACACTAATCTTAAGATTTGTAGCGATATTTTTATTGGCCATTCCAGAAGCAATGCCTTTAAGGATTTCTTTTTCACGCATAGTCAAAATTCCCAAGGAAGGCGCCTGAACCTCATCTTGTAAACGAACGGAACAACCATTATCCAGCGCTAAAACCGAACAAGAAACATATTGTTTATTTTGCATAATCGCTTTTACAGCTCTGGCTAATTGTTCAAAAGCATCATCTTTAAGCACATAGCCGCTAGCTCCGTGAGCCATGGCTTGTTTAAAATGTTCATTGTCTTTTAGCATCGTCAAAATCAAAATCTTAAGCTTAGGATATTTTTTACTCAAAATCCGCAAAGCCGCAATGCCATCGAGTTTAGGCATAGACAAATCCAGCACAACAAGATCACATTTAACTGTCCCTATAATCGTTAAAAGCTCCTCACCATCCGCAACTTGGCCAACAATTTTTAGCCCAGGTTCTTTGTCGATGAGACTTTTAAGGCCCGCACGAAAAATTTTATGGTCATCTGCAAGAATGATTCGATATTCTTTAGACATCATGACTTTGAGTAATCGGGACTGTTAAAGTTATTGTTGTCCCTTTTGTAGGCAGAGAAAACACCTGCAAACTCCCACCTAACTGTGTTGCACGCTCCTGCATGGTTGATAAACCTAAACCGAAAGAAACGCTATTTTCCCGACGAGAATCTAAAGCAGAAAATCCTTTGCCGTCATCTTTAATTTTTGCGACCAAATGTTGGTCGTGACGAGAAAAAATAATTTTTACATTTTTAGCTTGCGCATGACGAATAATATTCGTCAAAGCCTCTTGAATAATGCGATAAAAATTAATAATTTCGCCTTTAAACTCAATCCCGTCTAAAGCAGACATTCGCACATGAACTTTTAGCCGCTTGGTATTTCGAAAAT
>CAZNNZ010000114.1:3595-5829 GCA_964574575.1 uncultured Planctomycetales bacterium | reverse complement strand
AAGAATCTTTTCATGTTCGCGAAGACAAATTTTATGCCTCGGCAGCTGCCATGGCCGCACTCGAGCCGCATGTCTGTGTAGGACAGTGGGAAACATTTTCTAACAAAATTACTTTGTGGGCTTCAAGCCAAGCGCCGTTTAAATGCCGTGAAGCCCTGGCCAAAACTTTAAAAATGGAATTAAACGATGTGCGGGTCATCAAACTTGCCGTCGGCGGTGGTTTTGGCGGAAAGTTAGAAATGCTTCCAATGGATTTTGCTGCGTGCCTGTTGTCAAAAAAAGCGGGAGGACTGCCAGTTAAAATTTGTTATAACCGCGAAGAAGAATTTTCTTTTTCCCGACGCAAACACGCGATGCATTACAAAGTCAAAAGCGGAGTAACCAAAGAAGGGTTATTGACCGCCATAACCGGCGAAGTTATTGCCGACGGAGGAGTTTATTGCAGTTATGGCCCAACCGTCATGGCCGCGGCAATTATGCGAATTTTTATGGTTTATAAAATCCAGCATTTTCGCATCAACGGTTACCGCGTTTATACCAACACGCCAATAAGTGGAGCGATGCGAGGATTTGGCGGCGTGCAATCGGGCTTTGCCATAGAGTCCCATATGGATTTGTTGGCCAAAGACATCGGACTTGACCCGATTGAATTTCGTTTGAAAAATATTACAACGCCCAACATGGTTACCGTCAATAAAATGATTTTGACCACCAACGGCCTTAAGGAATGTATCGAACAAGCTTCAAGCGCCGCAGAATGGACAAAAAAACGCGGGAATAAAGATTATTTTAAAACAGGGATTCTTCGTAGAGGCGTTGGAATTGGAATTGCCGCGGATGTCATGGGTTCCAAAATGTATAAATCCCACGAAAGCGCCGGCGCTATTATCAAAGTGGAAGAAGACGGTTCTGTTTATCTTTTTACCGGAGCCGCCGACACCGGGCAAGGCTCAAACACCGCGCTTTCTCAAATTGCCGCACACGCTTTAGGCGTTAAATATGAACGAATAAAATGCACATCCGGCGACACCGAAACCACACCTTTTGATACGGGAAGTTTTGCCAGCCGTGTGACTTTTATTTCTGGTAATGCCGCGCTGCGCGCCGGTCAAGATGCTAAAATGCAAATCCTAGAAATTGTCGCGAAAGAATACACCTTAGACATCCATGACCTGGATCTTATCGCCGAAGAAGTTATGAATAAAAAAACTAATGCGACACTGATGAGTTTTGATAAAGCACTCGAACTTTGCTATTCCTTTAATTACGGCAAGCAAATTATCGGTCGTGGCAGTTATAATCCAAAAACCACACCGATTGATTTTCGCACTGGGGAAGGGAATGTTTCCGGCAGTTATGGTTTTGAAGCACAAATTGCCGAAGTCGAAATCAATATCGAAACAGGTGAAGTACAAATTTTAAAAATGTGGGATGCCCATGACATCGGGAAAGCCATTAATCCACAATCGGTTGAAGCACAAATCGAAGGGTCATTGGCGATGGGAATTGGTTACACTTTTACGGAAGATCTTCGTTT
This sequence comes from uncultured Planctomycetales bacterium, assembly GCA_964574575.1. Taxonomy (GTDB): domain Bacteria; phylum Omnitrophota; class Gorgyraeia; order Zapsychrales; family JANLHA01; genus JADLGJ01. The sequence goes on along the minus strand of CAZNNZ010000114.1, from coordinate 4,292 downwards.
TAAAAACGGCCGCGTCGTTAATCCAAATTTTGCTAATTATCGCGTGCCTCGATCGATTGGTATTCCGCAAATGCACTCGATTCTCGTCGAAACCAACGATCCCGAAGGCCCATTTGGTGCCAAAGGGATGGGAGAAGCTTCTCTTTTGCCGACATCTGCCGCAATTGCCAATGCTATTGAAGATGCGTGCGGAGTGCGGATTAAAGAACTTCCCATCACACCCGCTAAAATCATTGCTGGCTTAGCAATTTTAAACAACAGTTTATAAATTCGTTTTTAAGGAGATATACAATCATGAAAAAACTTAGCCTCTTTATCTTAATCCTAACATTATGCTCGACGAGCTGTACATCGTATCACGTCGATGCACAAGAAATCGTAATGGGAAAATTTGATAAACCCGAAAATCAAAACCAAGTCCAATATCTAGAAACTGTCAACGTCCCTTATGAAGTCATCGGCCATGTCACGGTCAACACCGAACGGCGCAACAGTATGGAGGAAGTAATTGAAAAAATGAAACGCCAAGCGGCTATCTTAGGCGGCGATGCATTAACCAATGTCATTCAAACTGATAAGCCCAGCGCAATTGTACACATCCGGACAACTTACACTGGGACGGTGATTGTTTTTAAAGACAATCCCGTTAAAGAAACTCCGGCAAAAGCTGTTTTAGAAGTCAATGCAGGAGAGAAAC
>CAZNNZ010000114.1:0-3585 GCA_964574575.1 uncultured Planctomycetales bacterium | reverse complement strand
TTTGAAAGAACTTTAAGTTCTTCTGGAGTATTAAAGGAAAGAAGAATACCTTGATCATCAACCTTGCAATAATGCGTTTGTGTTTCATGCAAATGCGAAATTGTATTAAGGCCAAGATCATCTTGCAAGTTAAGAATTTCTAAACGCAACGAAATATTAAAGAACGGTGGGTGTCCTTTTTTACCGTCGCAAGTGGGAATAAGAATCAACGGATAATTGCTCAAAAATTTTTGCACCAAAACATTTACAGTCTCAAATTTAATGAGCGGAAAATCAATCGGCAAAAGGCCAACCGCTCGCGAGGATGATGAAACTTCACGCAATCCGGCCTTAAAAGAAGATGTTTGACCAAATTTATAGTCTTTGTTATAGACAACCTTAATCTTGTTATGCTTTAATATAAACGGTTTAATTTGATCCGCATAAGCGCCGAGAACAATAATAATCTCGTCGATATTTGATAATAAAAGCATAGTTTGCAAATGTGAAATAAGAACATGCTCACCCCAAAAAGCGAGTGCCTTAGGAGAACCAAACCGAGAACTTAAGCCGCCGGTTAATAAAATCATGCTCATCATAAGTTTGATTATATATGCAATTGAAAAAAATTCACACTTAGAAAAGTCAAAAAAAATCTCGCGAGGCTTTAGACAATGACACTATTTTACATTTTAATTATTCTTATATTAATCGGCGCAAGTGCAATTGCGTGGATATTAATTTCTGAAAAAATGAAAGAATCACCAGCCCCAGAGCCTAAAAAAACCACACAACCACAACTTTCTCCAAAACAATTGCTCGACCGGCTTGGCCTCGAAAATCCCAAACCCGTTGAAAATAAACAAGCGCCAGAAACTATCAAACAACCTGCACAAGCCGAAAGCGAAATATCACTTAAATATGATGAACTTTTAATTGAAAACAATGAACTAAAATCAAAATATGCAAAAGTTGAAGCGCTTTTTGCAGAAAAAAGCTTAGCCCTCGAAAAGTCTGAAAAAACTCTAAATAACGAGCTAAAAAATCAAAAAGAATTTAACAAGGTCAAAGACATTTTAGAAAAAGAAATCAAAGATTCGAAAGATAGAATCAATAGCTTACAAGCGGATGTTATGACTGCCCAAACCGAGACCCAAACACAATTAAAGCGTGTCAGCCAACTGGAAGAAAAGGTCAAAAAACTTGAAATGGATGTTTTAACTTCAGAAGCTGCCATCAATGATGCACAAGCCTTGACCCAGCAAGCGCGAAAACACTCAGCAGATCTTGAGGAAAAACTGCGGTTAAATGAAAATCAAATTTTGGAAAAAAATCAAAAAATCGAAGACTTAGTCATTCGACTTAAAGACTTGCCAAATAACTCTTCTAAAAATAATGCCCTTAAAGATCCTACCCCCATTCCCCAAACGCCTAGCCCTATTGTCGACGAGCAGGGGGGGGCTAAAATTGAAATCAAAGAAGAGAAAAGGGAGGATGCCCCTATTGAGGAAAAATCAAAACCACTAAATATTCAAGCCCCAGAAACAGTTCCACTGTTAGACCAACAACCTTCAAAAAATGTCATAATTGAAAAAAATCCAGATGGGGCTTTAACTTTGTCACCCGATATTTTTGCTAATCCGCCAGCACAAAATCCAACACCACCAAATCCGGAACTCAAAGAAAAACAAGAAAACTAACAAAAGAAGGAGAAAATCGCAATGTCCCCGTTAAAAATTCTTATGATCATCACAAGTTTAACCTTAATCTGTGCTTGTAGCGCTAAAGCCGCTGATGAATCTCAAGTGATTGTTGCCCTTGAAACTAACCAAGGCACGATCAAAATCAAACTTTATCCGAATATCGCTCCTAAAACCTGCGAGAATTTTGTTGGACTAATAAAAAAAGGTTATTACGATGGCCTAATTTTTCACCGTGTTATCCCTGGATTTATGATTCAGGGCGGGGACCCAACCGGAACCGGTACGGGTGGCGAAAGCCTTTGGGGAGGTTTCTTTGCAGATGAATTTTCAGCTGATGCACAATTTAATAAACCAGGAATCCTTGCTATGGCTAATGCTGGTCCGGGAACCAATGGCAGTCAATTTTTTATCACGGTTGCAGAAACGCCATGGCTTAATAACCGCCATTCAATTTTTGGAGAAGTTATAGAAGGGATGGACGTGGTTGAAAAAATCGTGAATACTCCGCGTGGACAAAATGACCGTCCCGTCGAAGAACAAAAAATCATCAAAGCGTATTTAGCGGAGAATAAATAAAAGAATTACCGTCAATTGCGAGCGCTAGTGAGTTCTTTTTAGGACCAACGAAGCGAAGCAATCCCGCGTTATGACAGAAAACATATCCGCATGGATACTCTAATTAAAAAAGCGTTTGAAGCAGCGCAAAAAGGGCAGAGCTTTGCCTTTGCTACTATCATCGAAGCGACTACTAAAGGCACGCCGCGCAAAGCCGGAGCTAAAATGGTCGTCTTTTCCGACGGGACCATCGACGGCACAATTGGCGGCGGCCGCAACGAAAAAGCCGCGATTGCAGAATGCCTCAAAGCCATACAAACAGGACAAACCACAAGTGTCACGTACAATTATTTTGGCCGCGAAGGCGAATCAGTTTGCGGCGGGCAGATGAAAGTTTTTATCGAACCGTTTGCCGGTCTTAAGAATCTGATCATTTGCGGCGCCGGACACATTGCTTTGCCTTTATCGTTCTTAGGAAAACTGCTTAATTTTAAAGTCACAATCATTGACAACCGCAAAGAATTCGCCAACAAAAAACGTTTCCCGCACGTCGACAAAATCATCTTTGGCGATCATGCCAATAATTTAGACAAACAACCAACCAACCTTAATACATATATCGTCATTATCACTCAGGGTAATGAATATGATTATGCATGTCTTAAAACTGCAATTAAAAAAGACTTTGCGTATCTTGGGGTCATATCCAGTAAAGCCAAACGTATCAAGTTTTTTAACCGGCTTAAACAAGACGGCATTTCTCAGAATTTATTTAAAAAAGTCCACATTCCAACCGGTTTAGACATTGGCAGCCAAACACCACAAGAAATTGCTATTTCAATTGCGGCCGAAATTATCCAAACCACCAATAAAGATTTACTAAAATCCGCCAAGTTTCTAGAAAAAAACAAAAAGGAGTAAACTAAAATGACTAAACAAGAAGTCATAGACTTGATCAAAGACGCTGGTTATGGTGTGCTGTGCACCACAGAGGGCGACCAGCCCAAAGCGCGTCCAATGATGCCATATCTAGATGAAGACCATAATTTATTATTGGCCGTTTTAGGACATTCACGAACAATTAGCCAAATCAAAGCCAATCCCAAAATCGAGTTTTGTTTTATTGACCGCAAAATGAGCTTTGCCAGAGTCAGTGGTTTAGCCAAAGTCTCAACCGATTTAGAAAAAAAAGAAAAGGTTTGGAATTATATCCCGATGTTGCGGCAATATTTTAGCGGACCAGAAGATAAAACCTTTGTTCTTATTGAGATTGAAACACTTCAAGTTGAGGCAATGACACCGCACCAAAAAGCACCAGATGTTTTATCCTTAAAATAATTCTTTTACA
>CAZNNZ010000113.1:0-5873 GCA_964574575.1 uncultured Planctomycetales bacterium | reverse complement strand
CTCGCAACTGCTCTACGAGCTCGCCCTAAAAAGGACTCACTCGATTTTGTCTCTAGGCCCACTAAGTGCATTATTCGCTGGATCTTTTTGCCCGTACCCGCAACTGTTCTACGAGCTCGCAAGGAATGCGTCGTTTGCCAATCCACGTGTTGGTCTTATTTTTCCCGTGAGCATCCGAGCCGCCGGTCATAGTAAGTTTATATTTTCGCGCGAGGCCTTCATAATAAAAAATCACAGCGTCGGGGCAATTAGGATAATACACTTCAATGCCACCCAAACCTAAATCTACAAAACTGGCAATAAGCTCATCCCGATTTGTCACCATAGGATGCGCCAAAACCGCCACGCCGCCAGATTGCCGAATAAGGGCAATAGCCTCCTTAGGCGATTGCATATGTTTTGGAACATACGCAGGACAAGCATCTCCAATAAATTTTTCAAAGGCCTGCCACGAATTGGTCGCCCAACCCCTTTCAACCAAAGCTGCAGCCAAATGTGGACGCCCTAAAGCATCTGATTTCGCTTGTGCCTTAATCTCTTCAAAAGAAAGATTATCAATTCCCTGTTTTTTTAAATTTTCAATCATCATGGCAATGCGCTCAAAACGCGTTGCACGAAAATCCTCTAACTTTTGGATCAAAAGAGGATTTTCTAAATCCATAAAATATCCCAGAATATGAATGTCCTTGCCCTGCACTTGCGTTGAAAGTTCAATTCCAGCAATAACTTCAATGCCCCAGGCAGCCGCGGCAATTTGCGCTGGCTTAACTGCCCCTAACGTGTCATGGTCTGTGATCGAAATGCACGAAAGCCCCGCATGGCAGGCCTCTTCGACTACCGATTCCGGCGATTGACTTCCGTCGGAAAAAAAGGTGTGCATGTGAAGGTCAGCGAAATGGTTCACAATTTCTGTCTTAAGGAAATAACTTCAGTTTTGTGGATTTTGTCTAAGATGCCGTTGACAAATTTACTGGATTCAAGATCCCCATATTTTTTGGCTAGCTCTACGGCTTCGTTAATACTGACTTTGGGCGGAATATCCTGACAATAAAAAAATTCAAAACAACTCATTCGTAAAATATTTCGATCAATAATCGCCATGCGTTTTAACTGCCAGTTTGTCGCATACGAAGAAATTTTAGCGTCAATCGAATTAAGCTCAAGGGAAACACCATAAACCAAACGGACAGCAAATTCTTTAGTTTCATCATCAACTTCAACAGAGATATCTTCATCGTCGCTGATAAGATCGGACTTCCAAAACTCTTCAACCGTTGCCTCAACAGACCGAGCTGTCGCATCCTTTTGATAAAGGATTTTTAAAGCACATTCTCTGGCAAAACTGCGTTTTCTCATACGAAGTTACTTTACCCTTAAAGAATTCACACGGTTCAAATTGATTTCAAAACATCAGTCATCTTTACTGCAACCGCTGCCGCATCAGAACCTTTGTTATCGCCTTTTTCCTGCGATCTTTTATTAGCTTGCTCAATGGTATCAACAGCCAACACACCAAAAATCACCGGTTTTTTCGTCGTCAACGAAACCTGCATAATCCCTAAAGCTGTTTGTTGCGCAACAAGTTCATAATGCAATGTTTCGCCACGAATGACCGCCCCTAAACAAACAACCGCCGCTATATCTTTTTTACGCGCCAACGCCAAAGCGGCAACCGGAATTTCAAAAGCACCTGCAACCTCGACGAGCTTAATGTCTTTGGCATTGACACCAAGCCTTGAAAATTCTTTTAAACACCCCGCAAGCAATCGCTGTGCAATGGCCTCATGAAATTTTGCTACAACCACACCAAATTTTGGAGATGGCTTTTGTTTCAACTTATTTGTTTTTAATGACATAAAGAGTTTCTACTCGATAAATATACCCTATAAAACGCACTTAAGCAAATCAGAGAAAACACTTATAGCAAATGACCCAATTTCTCTTTTTTCGTTTTAAGATACTTTTTGTTGTGAACATTGTGAGGAATTTTAAGCGCAATACGTTCGACAACGGCAAGATCATAGCCTTCCAGTCCAATAATTTTGCGTGGATTGTTTGTTAATAACCTAATTTGCTTAATTCCAAGATCCACTAAAATTTGTGCGCCAATTCCATAATCACGCAAATCCGCTGAAAAGCCCAGCGCTTCATTCGCTTCAACCGTGTCCATCCCTTGATCCTGCAAATTATACGCTTTCATTTTATTTAAAAGCCCAATCCCTCGACCTTCTTGGCGCATATACAAAAGAACCCCAGAACCGTTTTCTGCAATGGCTTTGAGAGACGCATTTAGTTGCGCATTGCAATCACAGCGCTGTGATCCAAAAACATCTCCCGTTAAACATTCCGATTGAACGCGCACCAACTCCGGCACCGTGCCGTCAACTTTACCCATAACCAAAGCCAAATGAATCGTCCCCTCAACATTAGATTCATAACCAAACATAGTAAACTCGCCAAAATCCGTCGGTAAACGGGTTTCTACAACACGTTCCACAAGTTTTTCTGACTTACGGCGATGCTCGATAAGACTGGCTATCGAACAAATTTTAAGTTTAAATTTCTTTGCAAATTCGATAATATCATCCGTCCGCGCCATGGTCCCGTCTTCATTCATAATTTCACAAATGACACCCGCCGGATAAAGTCCAGAAAGCTTCATTAAATCAACTGACGCTTCAGTATGCCCCGCACGAACAAGAACTCCGCCTTTTTTGGCGCGCAGCGGAAACAAATGTCCCGGAGCTTCTAAATCAATCGGCTTGGATTTAGGATCAATAAGAACCTTGACGGTAAAAGCCCGATCGAAAGCCGAAATCCCCGTCGTGATGCCATGGGCCGCATCCACCGAAACCGTCCAACCTGTATTGCTAAGTTTATGCGCACTTTGTCCTGCAAAAAGATCTTTCATGGGATATAACCCCAACTGAGCCAAACGGCTTTCCTCCATCGGCACACAGATCAATCCGCGCGCATTCTTCGCCATAAAATTAATAATTTCAGGAGTAATAAACTCAGCGGCCACCAAAAGATCGCCTTCATTCTCACGGCCTTCGTCGTCCATGACCACAACCATTTTGCCCGTCTGCAAATCCTTTAAAACTTCCGCAATCGAATTAAACATGCGCTCACCTTTTGTCTTTTGTTATAAAGCTCCGCGGATTTACATCCGCGATTTCTCTCATTTCGGGATTCCTTAAAGCGGAATTCCGCCAGAAAACTATCCCGTCCACGCCTTAATAGAACGTAGTCTTCTGTTGCGGGATAAAAAAATCCCGAAAAGCTTTCGGGATCATAAGGCTAATTTTGGTTAATATATTGGAAAAATCTACTATTGTCAAGGCAACAACCCGCTTACTTTAATTTAAGCTCATTAACGTTATTAAGCCAAAATTTCCCACTTTTCTTTTAAATTCAAAAACTCATTCTGTTCAAAAGCCCCGCAGACCGAAAGCGCCGGCTCTAAAAGATTTTCGCAAGTCCTAAAGTTCTGCAAAACATAATGTTTTGCGCCGCTAACAAGCATAGAAAGTTTTGGCATATCCTCAAAACACAAAAGAGGCCTAACCAAAGTTGTCCGGAATTGATGATCCAAACCTGAATTTTTAATTATTACAATACTTTCTTTAATCAAAGCTGTATCAACAGCCACACCTGCAAGCTTATTATAAATTTCTAATGGCGCCTTAACATCCATAGCAATAAAATCGACCAACTTTTCTTCTATCACTGTCTTTAAAACATCCGGCCGACTGCCATTGGTATCAAGTTTTATAGCAAAACTCAAACGTCTGACTTTACGCAAAAAATCTAGCAAATCTTTTTGCAAAGTCGGCTCGCCGCCCGTAATGACAAGTCCACCCAGAAATCCTTGACGTTTAATAAGAAAGCTTAAAACCTCTTCTTGAGAAATTGCCGGCCTAAAACAAGAAGGAATCACCAGCTCTTTGTTATGACAATACAAACAACGAAAATTACAGCCTTGAGTAAAGACAACCGCGGCGGTCTTGCCCGGATAATCCACTAAAGACAACTTGATTAAGCCGCCGATTTGCATACTTTATACGTCTTACGATTAACAAACTCTTCTTTTTTGCCATTATTCCACTGTTTAACCGGGCGCAAATATCCAACGACGCGGGAATAGACTTCACATTCACTTTCACATTTGATGCAAAACTTATGTTCGCCAGCAATATAACCGCAATTAGGACAAATGCTAAAAGTCGGCGTAATTGTAAAATATGGCAAACGATATTTTTCACATACCGTTCTGATCAACTCTTTTAAAGCTTTCGTATCATCAATGCGCTCGCCGACGAAAAGATGCAGCACTGTTCCGCCGGTATATTTAGTCTGCAGATGATCCTGAATATCCAAAACTTCAAAAACATCATCCGAATAACTGACGGCTAAATGCGTAGAATTTGTGTAAAAAGGTTCATGCCCTTGGCGATAAAGATCTTCATTGGCACAAATAATTTCTGGAAAAGTTGCCTTATCAATCCGCGCCATCCGATACGAAACGCCTTCCGCAGGTGTCGCTTCAAGATTGTAATAATCGCCGGTTTCTTTTTGAAAATCAATCAATTTAGCGCGCATGTGATCTAAAATACGCCGGCTAAATTCTTGACCTTCCAAACTCGAAAGCGGTTTTCCCAAAAGGTTAAGGCACGCCTCATTCATGCCGACTAATCCAATCGTCGAAAAATGATTCTTCCAATATTCACCAAAACGCGCTTTGATATTTCGCAAATAAAAACGGGCATACGGATATAATCCGTTTTCGGTAAATTCTTCCAAAACCTTTCTTTTGATTTCCAAACTGCTCTTAGCCAAAAGCATCAATCTGTCTAATCGTGAAATAAATTCTTCCTGAGTTTTTGAAAGATACCCTAAGCGCACCATATTAACCGTCACAACCCCAGCGGAACCGGTCAGCGGCGAAGCGCCAAAAAGCCCGCCACCGCGACTGCGCAATTCGCGATTATCAATACGCAAACGACAGCACATACTGCGCGCATCTTCCGGGCTCATGTCCGAATTTACAAAATTTGCAAAATACGGAACCCCATATTTTGCGGTGATTTTCCAGAGAAGGTCAATGTTAGCATTGTCCCAATCAAAATCTTTTGTAATATTGTAGGTCGGGATAGGAAAAGTAAAAACGCGCCCCTTGGCATCGCCTTCTAACATCACCTCCAAAAAGGCACGATTAAAAAGGTCCATTTCTTTTTGAAACTCGCCGTAAGTACACTCCTGCGGCACACCGCCTAAAATAACGGGTTGATCACGATAATACGACGGGACGTTTAAGTCGAGGGTCAAATTTGTAAACGGCGTTTGGAAACCAACACGCGTCGGCACATTGACATTAAAAATAAATTCCTGCAAAGCCTGTTTGACATCCTTATACTCCATTTTGTCAAAACGGACAAAAGGAGCTAAAAGTGTATCAAAATTGGAAAAGGCCTGCGCACCGGCGGCTTCACCTTGCAATGTATAAAAGAAATTCACAATTTGGCCTAAAGCACTGCGCAAATGTTTAGCCGGTGCTGACTCCATTTTTCCAGACGCACCTTTAAAGCCTTCCTTCAAAAGATCCTGCAAATCCCAGCCAACACAATAGACACTCAGCAACCCTAAATCATGAATATGCAAATCCCCGCTTTTGTGCGCCTCTTTAATCTGGGGAGTATAAATTTTGTTAAGCCAGTAAGTTTTTGTAATCTCCGTCGAAATATAATTGTTTAATCCCTGAAGTGAATAAGCCATATTACTGTTTTCATTAACTTTCCAATCCGTTTGACCAAGATATTTATCAACCAATTCCACATTATTCTTAAGTGTCAGCTCGCGCAATTTGGCATGTT
>CAZNNZ010000112.1:0-5913 GCA_964574575.1 uncultured Planctomycetales bacterium | reverse complement strand
TTATAACTCGGTCATTTTAGCCGCGTGGTACAAAAAAGCTTTGAAAGAAAGTTTGTTGGGTAAGATTTACACGGACAAAGGTAAAGTCGCCGGTGTCGAGACGGACGACAAAGACATGAAACAGCGGATTTACGAGCAGTATTTAGCCGCTTTCAAAAAAGGCGCGTACAATTTGATTAAAGAAGAAGCCGACGAGTCAGGCGACCTTATCCCGCGCAAGTACTTTTCGGGGGGGATTGTGAATAATGCTGGTGCGATTTTAAAGACTATTGCTGCATCTCCGTTACAAATCAATCAGTCATTATCCGCTAGTTCGGGAATTCATGATGCGGTTGTTGAGCTAACCGATTCAGTAGATGTTAGCGTAGTTTCCAGCGCCGCTACTCAATCCAATAGCAGAGATAAAGTTTATTATTACGGGAAGCCGTATTTTATTTATGAAATTGTTGATATTTTAAATAAAGTTGTTACGTATTGGAATAATCCGGTGAATAAAGGAAATGTAGTCTATTCTAACGCAGGGAATAAAACGCTTATTAGAATCCCTTTGCTATTGCGACCTGTGGATGGGGTTGATCAGAGGACTATTCGAAGCGATGCTTTTAAGTTGGAGTATCTTATTAGAGGACTAAGGTCTAGAAATAGTATAACTCTTCAGGCAATAAGAAATCTTGCTATTGGTGTTAATGACAATTTTGAACTTACTATTGCTTTACCTAAGAGCAGACTAATAAGTCCGGAGGATGTATTTAAAATATTTATCGAGACACTTTTGCCTCTTATAAGAGAGGAGCTTGATAAGTATCCTGCCAACTCTGATTTATCGCAAATGGCCTATTGGAGTGATGTTGATAACACAACAGCGGGGTTTCTTAATTCAGATCAAAAATCTATTCGAGCGGCGCTGGTTGTTAATCATAGGAAATTTAATCAGCAAGGGAATTATCATGTTTTAAAAGCAAATTTATCTTCGCCTCGTTTAGAAAATTTGTTCACAGATGTTCAGTTGGTTATTGCGGATGTTTTGGGAGATTTAGAAAATTTTAAATTGAAGAAGGCAAGGGCGGCTGATAAACAAACTTATCCAACGACAAATATAGCGGCTTATGTTAATAGGAATTTTATTCACGTTACACTCGTAAAAAATATTATGTCGGATTGGTCCAAGCGCGCATTGTTAGAAAAAAAGCTCTCGGCTGAATTTGCAAATTTAGACATGGTTTTGGTCAAAGTTAAAGGTGTTCATCTGATGCCTGATTTGAGTGTTGTTTTGGAGTTAGAAGAAGATGGTGTTTTAAAAAGAGTCAGGCAGAGAGCAGTCCAAGTGGCAGAGGCAAATGGTGAAATTCCAAAAGTCTTTTCGGGCACTTTTGTGGCAACGGTTGCGTATTTATATGGCAAGAATATAAGCGCAGGTCAACTTAAAACGCTTTATGATAAGTTAGGTCAAATGAATGCAGAGTTTCGCAAAAACCCGATTACAGTTCTTGTGGACGAAGTGCATTTGGAAACCGGGATGTTAAAAAGATTTGAGGTTGTTGACAAAGGTGAATCTTTAAGATTTTCCGCTTCCAGCCCACTTGAGGATTTACAAGCGCGTATTAAGAGGATAAAGGATTTGCGTATTTATGGGGGATTTATTTCCTTAGTTCAAGAACAAAGTCCTAGCCGTCAGATTTCCTATCTTGTTAAGCAATTAGAACGTTGGGGCATAGAAGCTGATCGAAGAGATCAGTTTATTATTTTTGTAAAAAATTTGCAGGGAAAAGCAAATAGTAGTTTTATGCCTCAGGAATTTATTGATGCTTATGAGCCATATTCTGATATCTATAGCAGTTTGACATTAAGTGTTTTTCCAATTGGTCAAGATCTTAAGCAAGCACAATCTGATGCGGTTGATACCGCCCTTGAGAGTTTGTCGGATGAACAATTTAGCGAATTTCTTTCAAGCCATTCTCTGGAAGGAACGAAAGAATTTATTAGAAGATTGTCTAAGAATGAACCAGAATTATTTCCAGCCAAACGGTTAGACGAATTTCTTAGCTTTGCTTTAGAAAAAGCACAGTTGGCTCAAGTGCCAGCGACGAAACGAGGAGCTTTGTTAGCGCAATTAAGTGAAGACAATATAGAATTAAAAGCTTTTGAAGCCGCGGACGCTTTATTTGCAGAATTAAATAGGCAGATTTCAGGTTTAAAAAATATTAGGGATGCAAAAAAAGTTTTGCGATCTGTTGTTTATGAGATGGTTTTGCGGATTTGGGGTGATTCTTGGACGGTTGAGCAGGCTATGAGTGAGACGTTAGACGTATCAACCCTTTCTGGAATAAAACCTAGCGAAAAGCTAACAGATGAACAGTTAAAAGCCATTTTGGAAAAGTTGAATTTAAAGAATGGAATCCCGGGAAAAATTATTAGCCCGTTTTTGAAAGAGACATTGACCCCCTTTATTGCCTCCAGCACGGTGGGTAGTGAGCCTGTTGTCGCCTCTGCGCCGACGGAAAATGATTTTACAAAGGGCGGTATCGATTTTGATCCGACCAACATGAATTTGCAAATTAAGCGCGATGGCAAAGGTGTCCCATTGCCGCTACCAGAGCAGAATTTGGAACAGATCAATATTCAGGGATTGTTTCCCGTGATCATTAACATTACGCCGATAAACGCCCAGACTTTGCCGATCTTTTTGGGCCAGGCGCCTAAAGAACCAGCCAAGGAACCAGAATTGGCGGCCAGCACGGCTGGTTAAAGATTAGATAAATTCTTATTTATGTTGAAACTCAATACAAAAAATAATCATACTCTTCGTCGCAATATTTCGTGCGGCATTGTTTTGGCTTTTATTATTAATACGGTTTTAATGCCCGTAAATTCCGCTTTTGCTCAAGGTGCTGTCTTGTCAGTGCCCGGCAGTTTTGTTTCTGAAAGTGTACAGTATTCGCCTGCGGTTTTGCGTGGCTTGGAGTATTTCCAAGATGATCCGCTGAAGTTTAAGTTCATTATTGATACTGGGGATGAAAACTTAGCTGGGCAAGCTTTGACAGATGAATCCCAAGAGTTGATTAAATATTTCTTGGCGTCTTTGACTGTCCCTGACAAAAATATGTGGGTCAACCTTTCGCCGGATGAAAAGGACAGGATCATTCCCGATGGATTTGGATCGACTAAAATGGGCATGACGCTTTTGGCGCAAGATTATCTTTTGAAACAATTGGCTGCATCGCTGACAAATCCAGAAACGGATTTAGGTAAAAAGTATTGGGCCAACGTAGGGAACAGGCATGCCTGTTCCCTACAAAATAAAGTTTGGATCGTACCGGATATTGCCAAGATTTATCGTCAAGACGACAAGGTTTTTGTTGCACAGGCGCATTTGAAGGTGATGTTGGCGGAGGATCGATCTGGGTCGACAGCGGAAACCTTACAACAAGCCATCGTAGGGAACGGTCGCGACCGTTCCCTACAAACTGCATCTTCCACGATTTTTCGCGCCACCATTCTTCCCACCATCGAAAAAGCAGTCAATGAAGGCAAAGATTTTGCGCCTCTGCGACAAGTGTATCATTCGCTTATTTTGGCGGTCTGGTTTAAAAAACATTTGCGCGAAAGCTTCTTAGGAAAGAATTATGCCCAGCAAAACAAAATTGTGGGCGTTGAGACAGACGACCTTTCACTTAAAGAAAAAATTTACGGGGAATATTTGCAGTCTTTTGAAAAAGGGATTTACAACATTATTAAAGAGGAAGTTGATCCTTTGACACAGGAGATGATTCCTAAAAAATATTTTTCCGGCGGGGTTGATGCGACGAATTTAGGAGAAACGACACTTTCCGTTGCTGGCAGTGCTTTAGAAGTTGAAGGTGTCCAAAAGGGAAGAGCTTATCAAGTTTTAACCTATTTAGGATTAAACCGTGAAAGCAAGAATCGTAGTTTTGTTGCTGCGCTGAGCGTGTCTTTGTCGTTTCATTTTTTTGTGTTGGCTTGGGTGCCGCAGGGAAATGAAACTCACCCAATTGAATCTGCGCCAAGTTTAGAGGCGGTTCTTGTAAGTTTGCCAGACGTAAAAAAATCTGCTGAGCAACAAGCACCGAATTCCGCCGAGCAACAAGAATCAAAACCGCTCATAATGCGCATGGATGGAAAACCTTTGGTATTTTATGAGGGTTCTTTGCAATCTCCTCTTCCGACAATTATTACCCCTAAAGAAGGGGGTGATCCAAATAATCCGTTGGGTTTATCTAAGACAGAAAGAGAACGTCAATCTTTGTTAGGTCCCAACGGTGAGCTGGTCGATGTTCCTATTGGTCCGGCAGGTATTCAAGGGCTAACGCAGAAAGCTGGGGAAGAGAAAAGCATGAAGTACGTTGTGCCGGAGCCGATGAGTATTCCATATACGATGCCAGAGTATAAATATGAATCGCCGGTTTATTCGCCGCTTGATAATTTTGGTTCGTCAATTAATCGGCTAGCTCGTGTTTCTATTGCTCCAGGGAAGAAGATGGCTATGCAAGATGTCAAAGATCTGCCGGGCACAAAGGAAGTTGCTGTTATTAATATGGGTGAAATGGGAGATATGTTAAATCGTTTTGGAATTTGGAAAGAACATCCTCAGTATCAAGGGCAGGTTATCAGCCCAGAAAAAGTTGATGAACTTTTGACGTCGACGGGCGATATCCGTCATGATCATTTTGGAGAAAAGAAAGAGTCGTTGTTTACAGCTTATAATGCGAAAGCCGATGAGCTGGCCGAGTTCTTTAATAAGGCTGGCGATAAATTGACACCAGAGGAAAAAGAGTTCAGAGATTTTTTGGAAAAGAATGGAGTGATTAAAAATCAACGCGGTAAGTTTGTTGGGGATAAAAATGTCAATATTTTGATTCATCCAAATGATTTGCGTGAGGATGATGCAAATACTGTGCGTGAACATGAAAAAGGTCATGCTTTGTATGAAAGCGATAAGCAGTATCAACAAGAAGTGTCAAAGGTTAAACAAAAACTTTCAGCGAAGGAACAAGAATTCTTGAAAAAACTTTTAACGCATATGGGATATCATGAGGTTTCGCATGATCGCGAGTTTGCGGAATATTTTACGGATAGAGATTTACTGCTTCATCATTTTCGCAGGATTTTCTCAGATCAGTATGATCGTAGTCAATCTCAAGAGCGTCGTAAGCAGGCTAAAGAATTAGCGGCAGAGATGTTTCGAAGGGGGACATCGGGGCAGTATTTTACGGATTTTATGAAGCAAGTTTTAAAAGATACAATGCCAGATTTGGTCAAAGCTAAAACAGATGCACAAAAAAGAAAGGGGATAGCAGACGCAGAGGCTAAACCCGCGGATATATCTTTTTTGAATGGAATTGCTATCCCGGATCAAAAGACTGGCGGACCGGCGATAGGGACAGAAGTTTTTGAAGTGCCTTCTTTTAAAGGGACTCAAAAAGAAATTATCGCGGGGTTAAAAGATGCCAGCAAAAACATCGGTACTGAAAATCAAAAAAAGGCTATAGATGTTTTGTCAGGTTTCATTGGTAAGAGTTACAGCCCCAATGACATTTTTGTTATGTCTTTTAACGATATTGATAAATCTTGGGACATTGATCTGGTGCGCAAACAAGGCGAGCAGCCTTTACAGGATGTAGTTAACCGTAGGTTAGCTCAAGTGCCAGCATCGGAAAAGAATAATGCGCAAAGCATTTTAAAAGCCGTTGGCGAAGTTTTAGCGCAAAAGCCTTATGAACTTGGTGAGAGTTTAATAGTCGAGTTACCGGTTAATGTTCAGGGTGAGGCGTGGGATATGAATATTGAGGTATCTGGCGGTCGGAATAAATCGTGGGAAGGTAAGAACAAAGTACGCGATGAGTCTAAAAAAGTAGTCAATATTCGTTTTATTAAAAATGATCGGCCGCAAGGGTG
>CAZNNZ010000111.1:0-5937 GCA_964574575.1 uncultured Planctomycetales bacterium | reverse complement strand
CACTAGCTAGGTTTGTAAAAATTTATAAGCATACACCAATTGCGGCTCAAGAATGTCGAAACAACAACTGATAAAACAAGCACCGGAGTAGAAACCCATGCACCAGTTCCCCCAGGCGCCGGTGGCATAACTATTCCTATAAAAGAAACCAAAACCACAACTCCTACTCCCACCAAAGCACCGATTACACCTCCAATAAACCCCAACAAAATGCCTTCATAAAGAAATAGTTTCATAACCCCTCGACCACGAACTCCCAAAGCCATAATTGTCCCAATTTCACTAATTCGCTCCATAACTGACATATTTAAAGTATTAAAAATTCCAAGCACGACGACAATTCCAGTAACCAAACGCATCGTAAGATAAAAATGATTAAACATTTTGACCGCTTTATTATAAAAATCAGCCTTATCTTCCCATTTTCTAACCTCAAAATCTAAATTTTCTTTTGCAATCAAGTCACACAGCAAATTATAAACTTTATTCGTATCTTTGGTCTGATTAAGAAAAATCACAATCGACTCTACCGATTGTGTCATCAAAAGTTTTTGTGTAGTCTCAATCGGCAAACGCAAAAAAATGTCATCATAATTTTTGGTTCCCGTATAAAAAATGCCTTTGACATTCACATCAACCGCATTGATCGATCCAGCGACGGTATTTGTCAAAAGTGTAATCGTTGAACCAACCTGCGCACCCATTGTCTGAGCTAAGCCTTGCCCTAGAATAACTTGCAAAGCGTCATTATCAGCTAATCCCTCTCCTTGGCTGATAACCGGAAGACCTAAATCCGGCATTTTAGAATATTTACGTAAATTTTGAGTCTGCTCAAAACGATGATAATCTTCGTTTTTTGACTCAAGACCTTGTCCAAGAAAAGAAATAGTGTTCTCTCCGGTGCTAATAAGCCCCGAAAAAGAAAACCGTGCAGTAGCCAACTTAACTTCTGGAATCTTTTGAATCAGCGCCAAAACTTCATCCGAATTCTCGATCAAATAAGAATAAGGGTCACTCTTACCATCTTTATTAAAACCCCGCCGATAAATTTGGATATGTCCAGATTGAGAACGAATAAAACTTTCTCGCAGCTTGATAGAAATATCTTCAAAAAATCCACCGACGAAAATCAAAGCCACACAACCAAAAACAATCATAAAAAGCGTGATCATCGAACGAGCCTTATGCCGAGAAATATTGCGTAACGCTATTTTAAGCATCATCATACTATGAAATTTCCAACAGCCCTTTGTTAAAAAGTATTCTTTCTGTGCCATTACAACCTTCGCGCAACCCATCGGTCAATGCAAAGAAACTATTTCTGTCTTCAACCTCATCGGCTCGAATTATCTTTTATCAAAAAACTCTAACGCCATTGAAACCCCGAAATAAAACTATAAAAATATACTGACTCCAGCTAACAAAATCCTAACTAATATCAGAGCACTACTGACATAAATTATTTAATCCCAATAATTGCCACATGTTCTTGAGGTAACCGTTGATGACGAATTTTCTTAAAACCAGCATCCCGTAACCACTTTTTAAAATCATTTACGGTATAAATATGCGCATGGCCAGAAGCTAATCCAAGAAAATATGGAGCTGAAGCAGCCGCCGCAAAAGAACCACGCTCATTCTCCCAAAGCGGATTATCGAGAATAATTATTTGCCCCCCTAAAGGGAGGGCTTCATAACTTTTGCGGGTCAACAATGCGTTTTCTTCTTCACTCCAGATATCCAAAAAATGAGAAAACAAAAAACAATCGGCGTCCCTTGGGAAATTATCGACAAAACAATTCCCCTCAAAAGTGCTACAATATTCTTCCATACCGTGCTTAGCTATATTTTCAGCAGCTAATTTACAAACCGTTGGTGAATCAAAAACAGTAGTTTTAAGATGCGGATTTTTCTTTGCTAACGCTATAATATTTGTTGCATTCCCTCCACCAACATCAACAAGATGCCGGACAGTAGAAAGATCAACAAATTCCGTTAACATTTTATTTGCAGTTAGGGAGAGCTGTTCCATAGCACTCTCAAAAACCTTTTCTAATTGAGGATGATGTGTCAACCTTTGATAAAGATTTCCGTCTGTTCCAGGGATTTCTTTGAGCCCAAGGTTTGTGTTCTGCTGAAGAGATTCAGTAAACCAGAACATTGGTCTATAAACAATATGGTGATACCAACCAATGATATCGGCAATATTAGTTTTTTGGTTCTTATCAAGGAAAATATCTGCCAGAACTGTATTTTTATAATAAAATTCGCCGTTTTTGTGTGACCTTTTTAGAAAACCAATTGTAACTAAAACAGTAACTAAAATGCTGGCAGGTTTAATTTCAATATCTAATTGCTTTGCGATTTCTGCTTTTGTTAAAGATCCCAACTTCCTCAATTTTGTAAAAAGATCTAACCGAACTGCGGCATTTAATGTTTGAAAATAAATCGGTCCAAAGAGGACCATCATTCCCTTGTCGAGTTTTTTACCCAGTATTCCTTTTTCAATGATCCATATTTGAAAAAATAACTGAATTGATTTAACAGTTCGTTGAAATAATTTTTTCACTTTTTGTCTCCAATGCTTAACTTAAACGAATTAATTTTAATTGTCTTCAAAAACTTTTATACTCAAATTTAGCAACTCCATTGTAATGCTAATAAAAACGTCTTTTATATACCAATTCTCCCTTTGCTTTTTTCCCAAACCGCTTGATAACATATTGCCTTAAGCTCTAGAATGTCACAGTCAAAACAAAAAGCAATAATTGAATAAAGATTTTTATTGTTATCCGACATCCCTAGACCTATCCCCTAAGAATCTCGCGTAATATTTGTACAATGGAACAAGGCTTTCGCTAAGGCTTGGAATCTGAATATTATTTTCTTCAGCAAAATTACGCATTTGAGTATTATCAAAAATCACATCAAGCAATAAGAACCGCAAAAAAATTAAATGTGCGTTAATTTCTTTTCTAAATTTCCCAAAAGTAAACAGCCGCACAAAAGATAAAAACCAAAAAATCAAAAACGGAGGAATAAAAATCACTTTTAGAGTTGGCCGATCAATATAGCTTAAAAGAACTTGTCGGCTCTGCATAATAAATTCAGGAAGCGAAGTCAAATAATCCGGCCCGCCATTTGTTAAATGATAAATTTTCCCGTTTGTTTCGTCTCCTGATTTCGACACAGCCATAATAAAATGGGCGATAAAATCGACTGGAGAAATTTCAACGCGGAACTTAGCGTCAACAGGCAAAATAGGCGCTTTAGGTACAAGAACCATATCCCGCAGAAGATAATAAAATGACTGAAAGTTTTTAATCTGCCCAGTTTGAGAATCTCCAACAACCATGCTGGGGCGATAAATAGTTAGGGGAAGCCCTCGACGATGCTCTTCTTGTAAAAATATTTCAGCTTGCGCCTTCGCTTCTTCATAAGTATTTAAAAATCCATACCCCTGCTTTGGCAAAAATTCTTCCCTAAAAATTCCCTTAAACTTCCCAGATATTTCTAAAGTACTGATATAGTGATAGCGTTTGAAAATTCCACTTTTTTGACATTGTTTAGCCAAGTCAACCGTATTCTTTGTCCCCTCAAGAATAGAAATCTGCGCTTGAGCTAAGGTCATATTAAGTTTTAAATTAGCTGCGCAATGGACAATTTGAGTGATTTGCTGACTAAGCTTTTCAAAAGCTTCAATGGAAAGGCAAAACCTCTTTTTTGTCATATCACCATGAATAATTTCAACTCGCTGCCGAGAAATTAAATTATCAATTTGCCAAAAATCCAAAAGGGCCTGTCCTTTTTGTTGAGCGTGTATAAGACTATCCCCGGTGATCAACAAAAAGAGTCGCACACTTTTGTCATTCAAAAGCTCTTGCACTAATCGTCCACCGATATTCCCAGTAGCCCCGGTTATAAAGAAAGTTTCAGCCATTATTCTCCCGGTCTCAAGAACGGCGGATCATAAGCGTGCCGCGGCAAATTGATTTTAAGATCTTTCTCTTTTAATCCTAACCACATCATGCAGCGACTAACTTCTTGACCTAAAAAAATACGGTTTCTAATCATCGCGTTAACCAGCGGCATCATAACCCGCCAATAGCGCAGATCTGCTTTACCCTCTCGAATCAAATCTGCAAATTCCGGCGCATATGGATTATAACCAAAATTTTTTAAATCAGAATACATGAGTAACCAATTAATCGGGTAATTGCTAAAAATAGGACTGGCATGACGCGCCGTTTTAACAAGACCTTCTTTTGCTACTTTTTGCATCACTTGATTTTGATCATAATCCCATGCATGAAATGGCGCAAGATATCGAGGAAAAGTTGTTCCGGCAGGCAATTTTTGTGGATTATAAAATCGAGAAAGTTCATCCTCGCTAAATTCACCACATTCTTTTAAATGTGGTGGTGTCCAATCTTCTTGACGAACCAGTTTGGGGTTAAATTCATACTGCATCCGCATTGGATCAGGTTGCCCCGGCGAATATCCAGCAAGAATGACTGGAATTGCTTTTTCTATGGCTAGGCGAATAGCATCGCCCTCAAATAACGGAGCATAGGTGTAAGATACTGTATAAACAGCTCCACGCTCTTCTTGATTTTGTAATAAATAGCTAAAAAGTTTGCGATAAAACACATGCCCTGTCGATAGGGTCAATGTCTAATTTGTGTAACGCTGTACGGATATGACACCAAGCAAGCTCTGGTAAGTTGATATCGCTTGTAAAAGCCAAAACTTTGAGCCCATATTCGACTTTTAATTTATACAATAAATAAAGGCTGTCTTTCCCGCCACTTAAGGGAACCAAGCAATCATATCCCGATCCAGAGCGGTCACGAATTGAACGCAAAGTATCTTCCAAGTCAACGCGGTACCCTAGCTGTGACTTAGCAGTTACACCATTGGAAGGGGCAGCGCAACACAAGGAACAAACACCTTGCAAATTGATGTTTGATCCAGGGACAGCCTCAGGTAAAAGACATGACTTGCAATATTTCATTGACTAAACTTTATTAAGGAATACTCTTTTGGCATATAATTTTAAATATTTCTCGACTCTGTGAAACGTTTTTACATACCAAGCGATTTGGATAGCCTTACTGCAGTGCCTTTAAATGTGCAGCAACTTTTATAAAAATTATGTTAAGTCCTTTTGTTGTCTACCCAAACTCAGACCGCTGTATTTGAGTGTCAGATAAAAAAACAAATCGCGGCATAAGGTCCTTACGTACATCTATTTCATCGAATAAGCGATTTATCCATAAAGCATATCTCTGCTGAATATTCTCCCTGCACAATTTTTGGCTTGATGTAAGCTCCCCCCTAATGACAGAAAAAGGTTTTTCCAAAACAATATATCCCGCTGGCTGTTCTGCAATCGCAAGGGATTGCGCAACTTTCATTAATCCATTGGTTAAATCTTTTAAAAGTGCCTGAGGCGGCTTTTGCCATTGGCCGACAGAAATAGCATAAAGATCTAATTCATTTAGGTTAAGTGTAATTAACGCAATAAGCCGTTTATGCCCAAACCCAAAAACTACAGCTTGGTTAATAAGAGAAAAAGTTTTTAAAGCGGTTTCCACATAAACAGATGAAATCCGATGACCAGTTGATATTTTGATCAATTCAGACCGGCGCCCTTTCAAAATCAAGAATCCATCTTTTAATTCTCCATAGTCACCTGTATCATAATATCCTTCTTGAGTAAATGTCTTAGAATCTTCTGCTCTATAATAACCAGAAAAAACACCGGGGCCACGCACCAATATAGTAGATTCAGAATCAAATTTAATATCATTTTCTTTTAAAACCTTTCCAACAGTGCCAAAACGGTAACAGTCTTTCGTATTCATTGCGATGGGAATAATATTTTCAGAAAGTCCATACGCTTCAAGAATAGTAAGCCCAATCGCATGAAAAAAC
>CAZNNZ010000110.1:0-5943 GCA_964574575.1 uncultured Planctomycetales bacterium | reverse complement strand
CTGATGCGAAACATATGTTTTTTGTAATCGTCACTGCGTTTATCATAAATTTCGGTATCCAGATGGTCAAGAATTTGTTTGCCCAGTTTAGGATCAAGGGTTTTGGTATTGAGAAAACTTTCTAGTTTGTGATCTCTTTGGGCAAAACCGATGCCGCTATTGACGGCTATAATGGTATTTGTAAATTTTTTGTCGATGAGATTAGTTTTGATGCAAACCGCCAACAGTGGAATATCGACATTGGCGGATTTTTTGACACGCTGATAAGAGAGAAAAGCAGTTTTGTCGAGTTTGATCGAAACATGTGAAAAGATTTTGTTTGATTTGGCCGCATTTTTAAAGAAATTTTCGGCAGAAACGATTTCTTCTTTGCCGTCTTGGTCGCTAAAGTGCATATCTGCCTCTAAGGCGACCATGACAGAGCCAAATTCTGTCCATGTATAACGGCAAGTCAAGTTTCCCCCAATAGTCGCCATATTGCGAATAGGATTTGTAGAAATGTTTTTACAAACGGTGCGTAAAATTGCGCTATTGCCTTCTAAAAGCACTGAATCATAAAGGTCATTGACGATGGTCATAGCGCCAATAATTAAGTTATTGTCTTTACGGTAAATGTCTTTTAGTTCTTTGATTTTACGCAAACTGATGACATTTGCGGGGGTTTGGGAGCCTTTGCGCTTCATAAGTTTTAGGCTATTTAAAAGAAACGTCCCCCCTGCCAAAATGCGTGCGTCTTTTAGTGTAGCCTGCAGTTTTGCGGCTTCTCTAATTGTTTGGGGTGTATGAAAAGTGAATGGTCGCAGTAACATATGATATTAATAGTAGCCAGTATTTTTATCTCGTCAATCTTTCTTTTTGGTCAAGTCTTCGATGGCAATTTCGACAACTGCCAAATCCCAGCCGTGTGAAGCGATTTCGTGCTTGAGTTCCTCATGCGGCTTTTTAGCTAGCAAATTGTTGCGCTCAAGATATTCTTTGAGGATTTGGAGATTAAAAATCTGATGAACGTTAAGTTTCCAACGCAAAGGTTGTGGTGTGACTTTTTTGTTTACGATAAAAGCAATAGCGGCAAAAAAGAGCGGCAAAAGTAAAACAAATAGTGAGCTATAAAATTCGCTTGGTTGTGATTTTCCCAAAAGGTAAGCGGCTGTTTCCCAGAAGCAGTCAAAAAGATAATGGGCAGTAATGACGGCGAGAATACCAAATCGGAGGTAAACATAGGATAAAAAAAGTCCCAAGCACATTACTTCGAGACTGCGAAACCACATTGGAAAAACAAGATAGCCGCTGTGTCCGTAACCCCAGATGATGGACGCAATTAAGCAGGCAAAGATTGTGTTTTTAAAAAACTTTTTTCCGATATTTATGCCAAAAAAACGAAAACAGATTTCTTCGGACAAGCTGGCTGTTGCGGCCAGAATAAAAGCACCTAAAGCGGGAAAATAATTTCCTGAAAATTGTGTCATCCAACTGTATTCGATCCAAACACCAAAATAGCGTTGGCCGATTTCAAAGGCAAGCGATTGGATACCGATCATAATAATTGCACTTAAAGTGCCAATTAAAATGACATTGGTGATATCTCGAGACAGGAATGTTGTCTGGATGTAGTAAAGAAACGAACCTTCTTTTTTTTCTGGAAAAAGTTGTGCATGTAAAGCTGCTCCAGCTAAAGCTGGCATTAGGATAGACAAGACTGAAATAAACATGTTCATGACAGTTAAGGTGATATTCCGCCCCAGATAAGATGCCATTGGTTGTGTCGTCGGGTAATTATATAATACGCTTTGGAAGTTGTTGAAATATGAAATTAAATAGAGCACAAAAACCAAAGCTGTCAGAGCAATCGCAAAGTTTTTGACACAATGCATGACGATATTATTGTGGTGGATAATGACATGAAAAATGCATGTTGTTAGAATGATATAAAAAAAGATCCTAAAAAGTGTCGCGATATTCCATCCGACGCTCTGATTGTTCTCTAAATGTCGGGAATATTGGTCGGGCAATTTTAAATGATTTTTGTAAAATCCTAGAACTTCATTTCCGCTGATTGTCGCCCCGGTGCTTATGATTGCCCAGCCATCTGCAGGGTCATTACTCCATGGGACTTTCGAGTCATTATGTTCCCAAGAAAAAGAATAGTCGGTCCGTTTTTCAAGTTTTTGCGAGTTGGTTTCTTGGGGAGAGTAGTATTTGGGGTCAAAATTAAATTTCTTTTTAAGAAAGGCAATGGCTTGTGCTCGAGCGTTTTCTTCGCTTTGTAGAGGGCGATAAGCGTTTGCATCGATAGCATGAATGTAGGTTATAACCTCACCTGTCGCGGCGCTTATAGAAATAGTATGTTCTTCTTTTTTGTTTTCTTTAAAGAAGCGCACGCTCCAGAAAAAAATTTCAAAATTAAATTTTTTAAAAAATGCTAGTTCGTTTTTAAAGCCAATAGCTTTTTGTAAGTAGCGATCGGCGCTGTCTCTTGTACTAAAGATAATCGCGTGATTGTACGCAGAAATTTCTTTATCGGTTAGCCCAATGTCTTTAGCTAGGTAGTCATAAGCGATTTTTAGTGCTTGTTGACGCCCGACAGAAAGGTCAATGAAGGACAATTGCGGAGCGGTGAATTTTTGCCAAATCAAGATAGACAAAAAACTTAAAACTAAAAACGCAACCCACGTTTTTTGGGGTATTACAGACATAATTTTATAAGAGCCGTAGGCATTCTTTGGGTAAACGTTTGAGTTCTTGTGCGCCGAGAATTTTAATCGACCAGCGCAAGAATTTAAGTTTTCTCTCCAGCCGAGCATCAGGCTTCGTTGTTTTTCTTAATGTATTTCGTGATAAAAAAAGCACGTTGCGCAATGTGTTAAAGACGATCCGCGCATCACGGCTGCTGTTTTTTCCTTTTGCGATAATGTCATCGAGGGCAGTTTCAGCCATTAGGTTGACTGTTGTATTGTAATGGTCAAGCTTAAGGATGAGCGCTGGAACCATTGCATCAAAATATTTGTAGCGGTCCATAAGACATAAGGTATGCATGATTTCGACTTCAATAAATGCAGAATTAGTGCGGTTAATGCGACGAATAAGGTCTTGTTCAATTCGAGCTTTTTCACGGCCAACAATAGTTGCGGCAAAGCGCTGTTTAAAAACGTTGATCGCAGCGGCTATTTGATAAAAATTAATTGCATCATCATTGATTCTTCCAACGATAGTTTCTTTAGATTCATCGGCATATTCACTGCTGTAGCCGGCCAGGATTTTAGCATCATCAAACACACCTTGAATCTCGGATGATTGAGAGTATGCGCTTAAGGTGGGCATAAAGAAAACAAAAACAAGTACAAAGACCAAGAGGGTACTGTCTTTGCAATGACATCTATTTTTCTTCATTTGACGAACTCCATCGAAAAATTAATGCTATTAGCTGAATGTGTCAACTGGCCGATAGAAATCCGGTCAATTCCGGTTTTGGAAATCTTTACGATACTCTTGAGATTTATTCCGCCGGAAGCTTCCAGAAGAATTTTGCTGTTAGAGGCTTTCTTAAGTTTGACGGCGTTTTTGATTTGTCCAATCGTCATATTGTCTAAAAGGATAATGTCTGGTTTTGCCAAAAGAGCTTCTTTATATTGGGAGAGTGTATCAACCTCGAGCTCAATTTTCTTTTTTGTCTTGGCGCGCAAGCGTGCAATGATTGTGGCCATCGAAAGGTTTTGAGCTTTGGCCAAAAGATGATTATCTTTGATCAACACCATATCGCTTAAATCCCGGCGATGATTCTCGCCCTTGGCGCAGCGGACTGCGTATTTTTCAAGATCGCGCAAGCCCGGGGTTGTCTTTCGGGTATCAAGAATTTTGACACTGGTACCGGAAACGAGTTTAACAAATTCTGCGGTCAATGTTGAAATGCCGGAAAGATGCCCCAAAAAATTTAATGCAACCCGTTCGCAGGAAAGAATTGATCTCGTCGGCCCTTTGAGAAAAATGACAGGTTCGTTTTTTTTAATATCTTCCCCATCCTTATGATATGAAAAAACTTTAACCTGCGTGTCGATTTTTTTAAAGATCTTTTTGACGATGTCGTTGCCGCAAATGACGGCATCTTCCCGGCTGAGAATGTAGGCTTGCGAAATTTGATTTTTGTCGACGAGATTTTGCGTTGTGACATCTCGATCGACAAAATCCTCGTCCATGGCTATTTGGATGATGCGGTCGATGGTGTTGTTGATATTTTTCATGTCAAATTTTTTAAAAGGCTTTGGAGTTCTTTGGCCTCTACGCTTAAAGCCATCGCGCGTGCGCGTTCTTTTTCGATGACATCCGCCGGAGCTTTGCTCACAAACCCTTCATTGTTTAAGCGTTGCGTAATTGCTGATGCCGAATTTTCTTTCTGGGTGATTTCTTTTTGAATTTTTTCTTTTGCTTTCGCCGTGTCCACAAGTCCGTCTAAAGGAATTGTGACCTTGATGGGTTGGCCACCGGTTACGCTGATAACACCACAGACGGCATTCTTAAGATCAGGAAGTGTGTCGTGGATGTTTAAGTTTTTGATTTTTAAAAGAAAGCGTATTGTTTCCTGGTTGTTATTGATAATCATTTTTCCAGAAGGGTCAGAGGCGCTTAAATGACAATCGATTTGCTCTTGCGGTTTAATATTTAATTGGCTTTTGAGGTTGCGAATCGTGGTGACTAATTCGATCAAAGAGTCCATTTGCTCAATTGCGCCAATGTTAAGCAGTTCTTTCTTGAATTCTGGCCAACTCTCTAAGGAAAGCGGTTTTGTGCCTTGTGTGATATTTTGCCACAATTCTTCAGTGACAAACGGCATAAACGGATGCAGCATCCGCAGAGATTCCTTGAGAATAAAAAAAGCCGTTTGTTGAATATTGTCGTCAGAAAATTTATTTTTGATGATTTCTAAATACCAGTCGCAATAATTTTTCCAGAAGAAATCGTAAATTAAGTTCTCGGCTTCAGAGAAACGGTAGTTTTCGATTGCGTCACTGACGTCGGTTAGCGTTGTATAAAATTTGGAGATAATCCATTGGGATGGTAAATCCAAGACACTGGACGCTGGAGGCTGGGCGATGGTTTTATTCTTATGTTTTGTATTTAATAATACCAAGCGCGAAGCGTTCCAGATTTTGTTGGCAAAGTTACGCCCGCCTTCAAATTTTTCTTTCGAAATAAAAAGGTCTTGCCCGCTGTTCATAATTAAGCTAAAACGCAAAGCGTCTGCACCGTATTCGCTGATGATTTCCAGAGGATCAAGCGCATTGCCCAAAGATTTTGACATCTTGCGCCCTTTTGCGTCACGCACGGTGCCGTGAATATAAACGTCCTTAAACGGTGCCTCTCCCATAAATTCATAACCCGCCATGATCATTCGCGCGACCCAAAAGAAAATGATTTCAGATGCAGTAAACAAAGAAGCAGTTGGATAGAAATAGGCCAAATCGTTATTATTTTTTGGCCAGCCAAAGGTTGCAAACGGCCACAACCACGATGAGAACCACGTGTCTAAAACATCCTCGTCCTGTTTGAGACTTTTTAGTATTTCATCATCAGGCAGAATAGTTGATTTCCCGAGCAGCTTTGCTTGCGCTAAATATTTTGCTTTAATCTTGATTAATGCTTCTTCCTTGTTTTTTGCGGCAACATGAAGATGCCCATCATACCAAACCGGAATTTGATGACCCCACCAGATTTGCCGTGAAATGCACCAGTCCTGAATATTTTCCATCCAGTTTAAATAAACTTTTGTCCAGCGATCAGGATAAAATTTGATCCTTTCCTCTTTGACGGCTTTGAGCGCTGGTTGAGCTAATGGCTGCATCTTTACAAACCACTGCCACGACAAATACGGCTCGATAACCGTATTGCATCGATAACAATGGCCAACCGCGTGGGTGTGCGGCTCCACTTTATCGAGAAGTTTTAAGTTCT
>CAZNNZ010000109.1:3252-6014 GCA_964574575.1 uncultured Planctomycetales bacterium | reverse complement strand
TTTTGTGCGCGACGGATCGTCGCGCAATGGGTTGTAATGCAAAATTTGGGTTAAATTATGAAAATTCTTTCACACGATCATCCATTAGCTCAAATTCTAGATCATCGCATTGTTATCATTGACGGGGCGATGGGGACAATGATTCAGCGCTATAAGCTGACAGAAAGCGATTATCGCGGCAAGCGCTTTGCCGATTATGCGCAAGACCTTAAAGGCAATAATGACCTTTTATCTTTGACCAAGCCTGAAATTATTGAGGCAATTCACTGCGAATATTTAGCGGCTGGTGCCGATATTATTGAGACGAATACCTTTAATTCGAATGCCGTTAGTATGGCAGATTATCAGATGGAAAGTTTGGTTTATGAACTTAATGTTGCCTCAGCCAAGATCGCTAGAAAAGCTGCTGACGATTTCTCAAAACAAACTCCTCAAAAACCGCGTTTTGTCGCCGGGGCTCTTGGGCCAACGACAAAGACCACATCGCTCTCGCCGGATGTCAATGACCCAGGGTATCGTGCAATTTATTTTGATCAATTGGTTGTCGCTTATAGCGAGCAATTGCGCGGGCTTATTGACGGCGGGGTGGAGCTTATTTTGATTGAAACAATTTTTGATACGCTCAATGCCAAGGCCGCGATTTATGCGTTTTTGTCGTACTGCGAAAAAATTGGCCGGAAATTTCCGCTTATGATTTCCGGTACGATTACCGATGCCAGCGGGCGCACATTGTCGGGACAAACCACAGAAGCTTTTTGGACTTCCGTTTCGCACGGAGAGCCTTTGTCTATTGGTCTTAACTGTGCTTTAGGCGCAAAGGACATACGGCCGTATTTGGCCGAACTTTCTCGTATAGCTGATTGTTATGTCAGCTGTTATCCGAATGCGGGCCTTCCCAATGCCTTTGGCGAATATGATCAGACGGCAGATGAAATGGCCGCGATTATCAAAACTTTTGCTAAAGAGGGATTTTTGAATATTGTCGGCGGATGCTGTGGGAGTACGCCGGCGCACATTAAGGCCATTGCGCAAGCTGTTGAGGGAATATCCCCGAGAAAAATTCCAGCTATTTTGCCGTATACAACTTTGAGCGGGTTAGAGCCTTTGATTATTCGTCCCGATACTAATTTTGTTAACGTAGGCGAACGCACCAATGTTACAGGGTCAAAAAAATTTGCCAAGTTAATTCTCGCCGGCAATTATGACGAAGCCTTGTCTGTCGCTCGTCAGCAAGTTGAATCCGGCGCGCAAGTTATCGATATTAATATGGACGAAGCGATGCTTGATTCAGAAAAGGCGATGGCCAAGTTTTTGAACCTTGCCTCATCGGAACCGGATATTGCGCGCGTGCCTTTTATGATTGATTCGTCAAAGTGGGCTGTTATTGAGGCGGGACTCAAATGCGTACAGGGCAAGGCGATTGTCAATTCAATTAGTCTCAAAGAAGGAGAAGCAGTTTTTAAAGAGCAGGCTAAAAAAGTTAAACGCTATGGTGCTGCGGCGGTTGTCATGGCTTTTGACGAGCAAGGACAAGCGGATACGCTCACACGGCGTGTTGCAATTTGTCAAAGGGCTTATAAAATTTTGACAGAAGAAGTTGGTTTTCTGCCGCAGGACATTATTTTTGATCCAAATATTTTTGCAATTGCGACGGGGATTGAAGAACATAATAATTATGCATTAGATTTTTTTGCTGCCACACGCCAGATTAAAGAACTTATGCCGCTGGTTAAAATTAGCGGCGGGGTGAGCAATGTTTCTTTTTCGTTTCGCGGCAATGATCCAGTGCGCGAAGCGATGCACAGCGTGTTTTTATTCCACGCGGTCAAGGCCGGAATGGACATGGGCATAGTTAATGCCGGCATGATTGCCGTCTATGACCAAATTCCGTCAGAACTTTTGGTTCTTGTTGAAGATGTTATTTTAAATCGTAGGGCTGATGCGACCGAAAAACTGACCGCTTATGCTGAGAATTTTAAAGGAGCCGGAAAGCAAATTGTTGAGGATTTGTCTTGGCGCAATGTGTGTGTTGAAGAACGTTTGGCACACGCTTTGGTGCGCGGGATTGTTGAGTTTATTGATCAGGATGTTGAGGAAGCTCGTCAGCATTTTAGCCGTCCGATTGAAATTATTGAAGGGCCGCTGATGAAAGGCATGAATATCGTAGGCGATCTTTTTGGCGAGGGAAAAATGTTTTTGCCGCAGGTCGTTAAAAGTGCGCGCGTGATGAAAAAAGCGGTTGCGTATTTAACGCCTTTTATTGAAAAGCAAAAGCAGGGTGGGCAAGCTCAAAATGCCGGCACGATTGTGATGGCCACCGTCAAGGGCGATGTTCATGATATTGGCAAAAACATCGTCGGTGTGGTTTTAGGTTGCAATAATTTTAAAATCATTGATCTGGGCGTTATGGTGCCGTGTCAAAAGATTTTGGATACCGCTCGTCAGGAAAATGCGGACATGATTGGTTTAAGTGGTTTAATTACGCCTTCGTTGGAGGAAATGGTCAATGTGGCTTGTGAAATGCAGCGGCAAGGTTTTCATTTGCCGCTTATGATAGGTGGCGCGACGACGTCGGCCAATCATACTGCGGTTAAAATTGCGCCTTGTTATGACAATATTGTTGTGCATGTTAAAGATGCTTCACGTAGTGTTGGGGTTTGTCGTGCGCTGATGGACAAAAATCAGCGACAAGATTTGACGGCAAAAATTAAGAATGAATATGATGCACTCAGAGATGAACACTCCAATCGTAAAAGCACACA
>CAZNNZ010000109.1:0-3242 GCA_964574575.1 uncultured Planctomycetales bacterium | reverse complement strand
GAGAAAAGATGCAAAGCGATTGGAAATTTACCACGATTACCAAGCCGTCTTTTTTGGGAACCAAAGTTTTTCATCATATCTCGATTGCTCAGTTGGTGGATTATATTGACTGGTCGCCGTTTTTTGTTGTGTGGGGATTAAAGGGTAAGTTTCCAAATATTTTAAAAGATACAAAAGTTGGACAGCAAGCCGAGGAAGTTTATGCTAGTGCGCAGGAATTTTTAAAAAAAGTTATTGCCCAAAAGTCATTGACGGCCAATGCTGTTGTCGGTTTTTATCCCGCTAACAGCGTCGAGGATGATATTGAGCTTTATACAGATGAAAGCCGTCAACAAGTTTTGGCAAAGTTTTGCACTTTGCGTCAGCAGAATGAAAAGAAAGACGCAGAGTCGTATTATGCGTTAAGTGATTTTATTGCACCAAAGCAAAGTGGTGTCAAAGATTATCTGGGCGCTTTTGCGTTGACCTCTGGGTTGGGAATTGAGAAGCTTATAACGGCTGCCGAAAAAGAGCATAATGATTTTGAAATTATTATGGCCAAAGCTGTCGCGGACCGTTTGGCTGAAGCGCTGGCCGAGTGGTTGCATGAGAAAGTGCGTAAAGAGTTGTGGGGTTATGCGTCCGATGAGCATTTGACCAATGAAGAATTGATCCAAGGCAAGTATCGCGGCATTCGTCCGGCACCCGGTTATCCTGCACAGCCGGACCATACGGAGAAGCCAGCACTTTTTAAATTGCTTGATGCAGAGAAAAATACAGGTATGACCTTAACTGAAAATTTTGCGATGTGGCCAGCGTCTTCAATTTGCGGATTATATTTTGCTCATCCAGAGTCTAAATATTTTAATGTTGGAAAAGTTTCTAAAGATCAAGTTGAGGATTATGCCCGTCGCAAGAGTATGCCGGTTGCTGATATCGAAAAATGGTTGGCGCCGATTTTAGGGTATTAAATTCTTGACCTTTTTCTTGTTTTTGTAAATTTTGCTGCGTAAAATGTCACCATTATGAGTACTTCTGCCAAAATCCGTGTTCTTATTATTGATGATGACGCTATAGTCGTTAAGCTCGCAGGGGCAATTCTTGGCTCTGCAGGGTATGATGTTATCAGTTCCACCGACGCTGCAGTTGGTTTGGAAATGGCGATGAAAGAAAAAGTTGACCTGATCGTTTTAGACGTTATGCTTCCGGTTATCAATGGTTTTAATATTTGCCGCCTTTTAAAATCGCAGGAAAAATACAAAAAAATCCCTATTGTTTTATTAACATCACGTTCCGAGGATGAAGATCGCAAGATTGGTCTTCAAGTCGGCGCGGATGAGTATATTGCTAAGCCCCTAAATCGCGAAAATTTCTTAAACATAATTAAGGAACTTTTAACTAAAAGCGGGCATGGATAGTTTTTATGATTTTATTCTTTGAAGCCCTCGGGAAACATGTTGTTTCGTGGTTGAAAATTTCGCAGGAATTCCTTTCTCTTGCCTCCCAAGCTTTCTATTGGATTTTCTTTGGTTTTAAAAAAGGCAAGCCGATTAAGCGCCAGCCAGTTTTTGAACAAATGGTGTTTATGGGTGCCCGATCCGTCATCATTGTTTTTTTTGTGACGTTTTTTACCGGCATTGTGCTGGCTATGCAAAGCGCTCAACAGCTTTCAAAATTAGGCGGCACGATTTATGTTGCGAGCTTAGTTTCGATTTCCATTTGCCGTGAGTTGGGACCTGTTTTGACCGCATTGGTTATCGCCGGGCGGGTTGGTGCGGCGATTACCGCCGAGATTGGGTCGATGCAGGTTAATGAACAGATTGAAGCGTTAGAGACGATGGCGATTAATCCTGTGCGGTTTTTGGTTGTCCCAAAAGTTGTCGCGCTTTTTTTTATGCTGCCGTGCTTGACGGTTATTGGCGATTTATCAGGGATGTTTGGCGGATATTTGATTGGGGTGACGAATTTAGGAATTAACTCGTATCTTTATTTACAAACAGCTTTTGATTATTTGACGCCCAAAGATATTTATACCGGTTTGTGCAAGTCAGCTGTTTTTGCGCTGATTATTGCTTTGGTTGGGAGCTATCAAGGTTTGCACACCAAAGGTGGTGCCGTCGGCGTTGGTCGTGCGACGACGGTCAGTGTTGTCACAAGTTTTATTTTGATTATTATTGCGGATTGTATCGTAACCGGAATTTTTTACTTTTCAAACGTATGAGAGAAAAGAAAGTTGCCATATCGGTTGTGGATTTGGTCAAATATTTTGACGGCCGCAAAGTCTTGGATGGCATTAGTCTCGAAGTTTATCAGGGCGAGACATTTGTGATTATGGGCGGTTCGGGTTGCGGCAAAAGTACGCTTTTGCGGCATATGACCGGGGCGATGAAACCCGATGCAGGCAAAGTTTTTTTTGGTGATAAGGATTTGACTACACTGACGGAAGAACAGACCGAAATTGTTAAACAGCGCTTTGGGATGTGTTTTCAGTCGTCGGCATTGCTGGATTATTTAAATGTTGAGCAAAACGTGAGTTTACCTCTCTTGGAGCATACGAATCTGGATCCCAAAATTGTGAGTATGCTTGTAAAAATGAAACTAAATCTCGTCGGACTTTCTGGTTTTGAAAATCTGATGCCCAGCATGCTTTCCGGCGGGATGAAAAAACGGGTGGGCTTGGCCCGTGCGATTTCGATGGACCCGGAGGCGGTTTTTTATGATGAGCCGACAGCCGGGTTGGATCCGATTGTTTGTGCTGTGGTCGATAAACTTATTCTCGATCTTAATAAAAAGCTTCTTTTGACCTCGATTGTGGTGACTCACAATATGGAAAGTGTTTTTCGTATTGCGGACCGTGTGGCGATGTTGCACAAGGGACGGGTTTTGCAAATCGGTACGCCAGATGAGATTAAGAATTCAAAAGATGAAATTGTTCAGCAATTTATAAATGGCCGATTAGAAGGGCCGATTAATTTTTCAGAAAACCTTGAAGATGTCAATTTTGCAGGCGAAGGTTAATAGCGAGGAGTAAAAACTTATGAAATTTACGAATGAAGCAAAGATCGGGTTATTGGTTACTATCGTCATCGTGATTTTGAGTGTTCTGACGTGGAAAACCGGAAATTACAGTTTTGTGCCTGACGGCTATATGGTTAAAGCGCGGTTTTCGGATGTTCAAGGGCTTTCTAAAAATGCTCCGGTAACGCTTAATGGTTTGGAAGAAGGCCGGGTTGAGAATGTGAAAGTGATTTATGGGGATATTC
>CAZNNZ010000108.1:1837-6261 GCA_964574575.1 uncultured Planctomycetales bacterium | reverse complement strand
ACTATCGCTTGTGCTGAAATATCTGAGTTGTAGGTTTTTTAAAGATTTCATCACAATTTATCCAAAGTCAACACGAACAAGCGGAGCGTTTTTCTTTATTGCGGAATCTTACTACGCTCAAGAAGACTTTCTTTCAGCCGTTGGCTATTACGCGCAAGCCACCGACAAATCTAGTGAACCCAAAATCACCTTGCTTTCAAAACTAGGGCTTGGCTGGAGTTATTTAAAACTTCAAAAGTTTGATCTTGCGAAAAAAAGTTTTGAGGAAGCAGAAAGAATTGCGCAAGAGAATAATATTCCATCGGAAGATATTCTCATCGGTTTAGCAACTCTCTACGCTGATGCCGGAGATAATCAAAAAGC
Source organism: uncultured Planctomycetales bacterium (assembly GCA_964574575.1). Lineage (GTDB taxonomy): Bacteria > Omnitrophota > Gorgyraeia > Zapsychrales > JANLHA01 > JADLGJ01. The sequence continues at coordinate 5,898 of CAZNNZ010000108.1, read as the reverse complement.
AGGCGAGATATACCAAGAACTTATCACGCAATTCCCGCAAAGCTTACGGCTGGCAGAAGCGTATCTTGGGAAAGCCAATTGTGATTACACGCAGGCTAACTATGCTGACGCGATCGTAAATTATCAAAGCTTAATAGAAAAATTCTCAAAAGACGCTGCCCAAGCACAGATCATTGAAAAAGCTTACTATGGACTTGCATGGACTTTTCTTAAGAGCGGGAAAATTGATCAAGCGATACAAAGCTTTCAAGATATCATTGATAAATCAACCAGCAAAATTGCCCGAGGCAGTGCCTTAACTCAAATTGGTGACGCTTATCAGGAAATCGATCAACTCGATAAAGCCGTGCAAATTTATGATCAGATTTTGCGTGAATATCCTGATACTGTTTATGCTGATTATGCACAATACAAGCAGGGGATAGCACTTCTTAAGTCCAATAAAATCGAAGCGGCTACATTGTCATTCCAAAGCTTACAGGCAAATTTTCCAAAAAGTAAATATCTAAATGAGGCAAAATATTATTTGGCACTCGCCTATTTTAAAAAGGAAGAATGGGATCAGGCTATACGCATCGTCACAACTTATCTTAACGAACCTGATGATACTAAAAATTTTCTTGCTGAAGCTAATTATCTTTTGGGCCTGGCGAATTTCAATCTTAAGAAATATGATCAAGCACTTGGCATTTTTCAAAAACTTGTCAAAAACTTTCAGGAGCAAAAATCTCTCATACAGGTTGCCGAACTTTACACAGCAAAATCCCTATTTGCTCTAGGAAAAATAAAAGAAGCGATCGAAAAATTTAACACAATCGCCAAACTTTACCCAACTACTGATTCTGCGTTCGAGGCACTTTTGTGGTTAGGCGACTATTATCTTGACGAGGGAAAATATCCTCTGGCCATCCAATCTTATAATCAACTGCTTAACGCATTTCCAAATAGTGAAAAGATCAACCTTGTCAATTACGAACTTGGCCAAAGCTATGAAGCTACAGACCAAATCAATGAAGCGCTCAATGCTTACAAACGCGTTTCAGAAACCCCAGATAAAGAAATCTTTGCAAAAGCAAAACTCGCAATAGCAGATATTTTTTCCAAAGACTTAGATCCTCAAACAGCAATCGCAACATACCAAAATATTGCTCAAACGATTCCTGAATTTAAGAAAGAGGCTCTACTTCGCATTGCCGAAATTTATAAAAATAACAAAGAATATCAAAAAGCAATCCACACTTATGAGGAAGCACTTCGTCTGCCAACACTAACAAAATCCGGCGCCGCCACTCTGCAGTTTGAAATTGGGGACACTTATGAATTAATGCACAATTCAACTGCTGCCATTGAAGCTTATTTGAAAACTTCATACCTTTATCCCGACGAAAAAGACTGGGTCATCAAATCTAATTTACGTTTAGCTCGAATATTTGAAGATAGCGCCCAATGGGAGCAAGCAACAACAATCTATAACAAAATACTTGTTTTTAATACCGACGAATCAAAATACGCAAAGGAACGCTTAGAGTGGATCGCTGCAAACACAAAAAAAACTACGGCAGAGACACCATAATGTTTACCTAAGGACTTATCATGAATCAAATCGACGCAAAACAATTATTATTCGCCGCTGGCCCTGTGATGATTCCTATTCTACTTTGTTCAACCACAGCTTTGACAATCATCATAAGCAAATGGAGGTATTTTAACTCTATCAAAACCAATGTGGCACTTCTAAAATCCCAAGTCTTTTCACTGATTCGAGAAAATAAAATAAAGTCTGCGGTTACAACTTGCGAAAAGGACGCTTCACCAGCGGCTCAAGTTCTTCGCGCCGGACTTCTAAAATACGGTTATCCAAAAGAAGAAATTAAGGAAACATTAGAAAACACTGTTCGTCTTGAAATCCCTAAATTAGAACAAGGCCTTGTGCCTTTGATTACGATAGCAAACACAGCACCATTATTTGGCGTCTTAGGAACGGTCCTAGGATTAACGATCATTTTTCAGACATTACAAAATCAAAACGCTTTGATACCTACAATTTCTCATGCAAATCTTTCTGCAGGAATTTGGCAGGCTTTACTAACAACATTGGCAGGACTTATCGTCGCTATTCCATCATTCGTCGCATATAATTATTTCGTTGAGTCTATTAACAAGACTGTCAGTGAACTCAACATGTTGAGCAATCAACTGTTTAATCTTTTGACACACGTTCACGAATCAACCCAAAATAAAATTACTGATATGCTCGAGCAATAATATGAACCCTCAAAGCCGACTTAAAATCGCGACGACTCTTTTCCCGATCACATTTGCACCACTTTTAAGTTTATTTTGTCTGCTGTTAATGTTCTTAATAGTCACACCTCACTATATTTTCCCAACCGTCGTTGGTGTTAAGCTACCAAAAACAATTACCAGCGACATCGTCCCAGAAAACACAACAACCATAGCCGTAACCAGCGAAGATCTTATCTACTTTGAAAATAAAATTCTATCCGACAAAGAACTAAAAGAAATGCTCCAAGCTCCGGCGCTAAAGAAGCACTCAATCTTAATCAAAGCAGATGGGAGATCTTCACTGGCCCGAAGTTTTAGCATATGGACCCTCTGCAGAGAGTTGGGCTTAGAAAAAATTAATATCGCAACAACCATGAACAAATAATTGAAATTTTCAAATTTTCTTATGACAATTAGTATTTCACAAAAATTAAATATCACCCTTGGCCCAGAACTTCTCATCACAATCGCTATTCATCTGTTGCTTTTTAACATACTCACATTTAACTTTAACGCTCCCATAAACAAACCTAATGCCCAGATCACTTTTTTAGGAGCAATCCTCGATCCGTTAGAAATTGAAAAAGTTAAAAGACAAAATTATTTTTCACCAAAAATTCCTATCATTTTTTCACCGCAAAATCAAAAAACCTTAAGCCGAGATATTACAGCCCCGGCCAAACCAAGGTTAAACCCAAACATTGGCAATAGGCACAAAATATTTTTTAAATCACCGCCCGATCCGGACATTTTGGATCAAAAAAAAGAAATTCCCTGGGAGATCCCAACAAAAAACGACAACCTGTCTTTGCCTAGACCTTATCAACATCTTAAACTCTAATGATAATAAACCTCAATTTTGCATGGGCTATTACAATTTTAACTTCTCTGATTCCAGTTCTTGTAATGTGCTCTTGGATATTCTATACTTTTGTGCAAGCTAAACCTATGGACTCATTGAACAATTTGGAACAATGTCCTTTTTGCACATATTTGTTTTTTAAATTTGATAATAAACCATTTACAACGTGTCCCCGCTGTCAAAGCTTGATTAGTGGCCAAGAAAAATCTTAAATCTTTAAACGGAGACAACTTATGCGAATACCTTTAGTACTTAAAAATGAGTCTGGCGTAATTCTTGTCACTGTAATTGTTTTAGTCATTGTTCTGTCTATCGTAGCCATAGGAATCATGAGCCTTAATGTCAGCCAAATCAAAACTGCCTCCCGCGTTGTTGACACGATCCGGGCCGAAGAATTAGCCACAGGTTTATTTTATCAAGATTACCAACGCCGCGTTGATGGGGTTGGTACAAGCCCAGGTTATGTTGACATCGGAAGTAAAAGGTACACAGTCACCCGTGCGTCCGATACTATTGCTGGCAATGCTCAAAATTTTACTAATCAAGTGCAGTTTAACATTACCTACTAGTAGTCCTTCTTCTCTAAAAAACCGCCCAATATTTCTAACAATTAACTTTATTTCAAAGCACTTCTCGCTTATAATGAGCTCCAATTAGAAATGTCCGACAGCAATTATTAGATTTATTTCAAACTCACTGTCCGTTTAGGCAAATTATTTTAAAATGTTATTTTCAAAATCATCCAACGAAAAAAGTCAATTAGGCGTCTACTGGGGAAAAGATGCTTTCAGCCTCGTAGAAAGTATAAAAGGGCAACCTGATAAAGTTGCCCATATGCGCTTTGATGCGCCGATTGCCGGCGATCAAGGACAAAAAATACCCGACACAATTCGCTTTACCGCCTTGATCCAAC
>CAZNNZ010000108.1:0-1827 GCA_964574575.1 uncultured Planctomycetales bacterium | reverse complement strand
AAAAAGTTTATCTCCAAAAAAGCAAATCTTTGTCTATCCGCGAAAGACGTCATTTATCGTTCCTTTGTTATTCCTTTCATGCAGCCTGCAGAAGTTAAAAATGTTGTCGATTTTGAGGCAACAAAATATATTCCCATTAAACTTGAAGACTTGTCTTACACCTATCATGCTGTCCCCTTTAACGAAGCAGAACAAAAAAATCTAAGAATTTTATTCGTTGCAGCACGGAAAAACATCGTTGAACGTTATACAAACATCCTCCAACAGGGAGGACTAGAGACCGAATTTATTGAACCTGCATCGGTAAGCCTTGTACGCATTTTACAAAAACAAGGACACATTACCCGCCAGCAAGCAACTGGTGTCATCGAAATCGAAAATGATGGCGGGAGAATAACTGTAACCGATAAAGATGTCATCCAGTTTGTTCGCGAATTTCAATCCCCAGTTGAAGGAAAGGCAACATTAGCGGAAAATACAAAATTCCTAAATGATCTTCGTGTTTCTTTAAACTTTTATCAACGTCAAAACTCTCAAGGCAAACTTGACCGACTAGCTCTTGTTTCAGAAAGTGATTTAAGTGTTCTTGCCACGGGATTAAGCCAAGAATTTAAAATTCCTGCTTTATCATTGACCATCCCCAAAATTTTAAAAACCACTCAAACTAATGACTTAGGAATCTTAAGCGCATGCGGAGCTTCTCTTCGGGAAACATCTGTTTCAAGCAAAAATTTTGACTTAAAACTCAGTTCTCGCAACACTAAGAATACGCTCGAACCTGGAGGAATATTCACAAATTGGAATTTTAAAATTCTTGGCCCTAGTGTTGCACTATCTGTTGCCAGCATCTATGCAATGCTAACATTTACTACAAACTTCATCAAAGATAACAAAAATAAATCCATTGAACTAACAAAAAAACTTGGAATTTACGAGTCTTCGACCAAGGATAAATTAACTGAACTCAAAAACGGTGCTGTAACAAAATTAAATCAATACAATGATGTTCAAAGAACAAGTGACATCACAAATTACCTAAAAAAAATACCGACTTTACTGCCCCAAGGAGCATGGTTAAGTGATTTGAAAATTGAATATTATGAAGTCCCTGAAGGCACTGACACTGGCTTACTCAAACGTGTCACAAAAATTTCGATTGGTATCGATGGTTATGTCTATCTTCCTAACCCTGACGAACAAATCCGTCAAGTCAATACCATGATCGCCCAAATGAAAAATGACAAGGATTTTACAAATTTATTTACAAATATTGCCCTATCGAACGTCAAAAAAGATACTGTTAACAATTATCCGGTAACCCATTTTCGCATAAACTGTAAATAGGGCCTATGCCTCCAAAACCTCCACCAAAGCAAATCACAAACTTAAGCCAGATTGATATTTCCAAAATGGATATCAAAGATCTTAAGCATATTGACTACCAAAAAATCCTCAAGAATATCAGGCAAAAACCGGATATTGCAATCAGCATTATCTTTCCCTTGGTCTCAATTTTTATCTGCTTTAATATTTTTACAAAATCACATGCAGAAGAAAAGATCATAACAAGCAAAAATGCCGAGATGGAAGAAAAGCTCAAAATCGTTACCGAATATCTCGAGAAACAAGACCAACTAAAGAATTTTATGACTACCTTACCTGAAAAAATCAGTGAAAATGAATTTTTCAATACCATTACAGATTTTGCCGCTAAAAATAATGTTCAAATCGAGTCTTTTTCACCTGCTCAGAACAAAAGTGATCCTATCTATGATCTGACAATAATTAACCTGACAGCGAATGCAAAAAATTTTAGCGACGTAGGCT
>CAZNNZ010000107.1:0-6341 GCA_964574575.1 uncultured Planctomycetales bacterium | reverse complement strand
AAGCTGGTGTTTGGTCGGAAGTAAAAATTAAATATTCCGAAGACTCTGGCAATGAGGAAGATGAGGATAAGTTTTTTGACTATACTTTCGACTATATTTTATGCCCAGTAAAGTCAAAGCTTTTATCCGAAGTTGCTAAACAAATTAAAATAACAGAGCGCAAATTAGAGGCGAGTTTAATTAAAAATGGTTATACACTTGCAAGTCGAAAAGGCCTTAAATATATTGAGGAATACCCAGATGGATCGCCTCTTATTATTGAAATTATGACTTCAAGCACATCAGGAGGCAATAAGATGAAGGGCACAACTATTCAACAATCTTTTCGCAAGGCGATTCTTGGAGAAGATCATGAAGCCCCCGGTATCAACTATAGACAGGTGTGGGCGCGCATGGTTAGTCAATTAATAGTTAAATCACAAATTGGAAAAGCATGGGGCGGTAAAGCAGTTTGGATTCTTCAGGATACACTAGTTTCTTATATTTCAAACACCACAGATTTGAATCTGCGAAAATTGATTTCTCAAGCGTTGAAAGAAGTGAACATGCTTAGCATGCGCTACGTTCGCAGTTCCCCTGCCGGAATCCATCCATTAGAAGTCGACAATCTTTATGCCGGACAGATCCCTTCTATCCAGGGGGACACTGATTTTAATAAATTGCTTCAAGCTGCAAGCATCCCGCCTAAGATTGTTCTTCTAGAAAAGCTTTTAAACAAGAAGCCGCGGACGTTTATCTCTCTGTAATTAAATTATGGATCAGGTTATTTCTATAGTGCAATGTCGAATTATGGCGAATGTGAGATCGCGGGGGAACCAATCGACAGAGTTGCGTTTGATATAAGCCAAGGAATCTCTTTGCAAACAGGTTGAAAGTTTAGTAAAATGCGAAATCCTAATTACGTATTATTAACGCGTTTAAAGGTTTATTAACATAAAACATTCCACGAAAGGTTTTATTATGGAAGTGCAGTTCGTAGATTTTAGCCAACAGTATCAAATTATTAAAGACGAGATTGACCCTGCCTTAAAAAAGGTTTTTGAAACCGGTAATTTTATTTTAGGTAAAGAAGAAAAAGATTTTGAAAGTGAATTTGCCAAGTACTGTGAGTCTAAATATGCCGTCGGGGTTAATTCGGGAACAGATGCTTTGTATATTGCTTTGGCGGCGTTGGATATTAAGGAAGGCGATGAAGTTATTTTGCCACCCTATACTTTTATTGCAACAGCTTTATGTATTTCTTACGGCGGAGCCAAACCAGTTTTTGTTGACATCGAACCGGATACTTACAATCTGGATCCTAAAAAATTAAAACAGGCGATCACCTCAAGAACCAAGGCGATTATTCCGGTTCATATTTATGGCCAGGCTGCCAATATGGATGAGATTTTAGCTATTGCCAAGGAACATAAACTTAAAGTTATCGAAGACTCTGCGCAGGCTCATGGGGCTCGTTATAAGGGCAAACGCATTGGGTCTTTGGGCGATGTCTCGTGTTTTAGTTTTTATCCGACCAAGGCTTTGGGTGCTTTTGGCGACGGGGGCATGGTAGTCACCAGTGATGAGAAAATTTATAAAAATTCGCTGATGCTGCGGGATTATGGTCGCGAGGGAAGATATGAGCATAAGATCAAAGGATATAATTCTCGTTTAGATACCGTTCAGGCGATCATTCTTTCGGCGAAGTTAAAGCGTTTGGACCAGTGGAATGATATGCGTGCTAAAATGGCCGATGTCTATCGTGAAGAATTACAGTCTGTTAAGGGGATTATTACTCCGCCGACAAAGTCTGATCGGACACACATTTATCAAACCTATGCGATACGTACTAAGAATCGCGATCGGGTTGGAGATGGTTTGAAGGATAAAAAGATTGGTGTACTTATTCATTATCCGATTCCTTTGCATTTGCAAGAAGCGTACAAGGAGCTTGGGCATAAACAGGGAGATTTTCCAGTTTCAGAGCTGGTCGCCTCGGAAATTTTATCTTTGCCGATGTTCCCGCATATTACGAAAGAACAAATCGTTTACGTTTGCGATGCGCTAAAGGCCCTTGGTTAAGATTTATCAGCGTTTTTATCTAACAAAAGACAGAAATTGACCCGGATTTTGCATTAGCCAAGCTCCTGCTTGGCCAAAGCAAAATCCGCCCAAAGGGCCGCATGTCTCGACTTTGTCGAGACGTGCGGGGTTAATCCTTGTCCCTGCGGGACAACCGAAGGCAAATTTTGCATTCTATCTTTTTGTTCGCGACGGAACATCGCGCACTGAGTTGTAATGCAAAATTTGGGATTAAAATTTCTGCCTTTCGTATTGATTAGAGCTTAGGATGTCAAGTATACTGACCTTCATATGAGTAAAAAAATTGTCTTTTTGGATCGAGATGGCGTTATCAACGAATTCCCGGGTAACGGAAATTATGTGACTAAGGTCAAAGAATTTCATTTTATTCCCGGTGCTCTTGAGGCTTTAAAACGTCTTAAGGAAAACGGGTATACTGTTTTTGTTGTTTCCAATCAGGCGGGCGTGGGCAAGGGAATTTATAGTCAGGACAAGCTTGATCGGATTACTCGACGGATGATTGCCGAGGTTAGCCGCAATGGCGGACAGATTAAAAAAGCTTATTATTGCGTGCACACCACTCAACATGGATGTGATTGCCGCAAGCCGAACATTGGCTCGATACGCGCGGCTTTATCCCTTTTAAAGAAACCGATTAGTCATGCCGTCCACGGGTATTTTGTCGGTGACACGGAAGTTGATGTTACGGCTGGCAAGAATGCGGGGTGTAAAACAATTTTTGTTTTATCCGGGATGAGTGATCGAGAAACTGTGCGGACGTGGAAAGTCCGTCCGGATTATATTGCCCAAGATCTTTTGGAGGCGACGGACATTATTATTCGTAGCGGAGCTAAAAAAACTTAATGAAAATTCTTATTGTTTATGCAACGGCTGGTGCTGGGCATCGCAAGGCGGCGGAGGCGATTTATCATGGATTTAAGGCTAGTGCCTGTTCTGATGATGTTGTTTTAGTCGATTCGCTAGATTACGCTAATCCTTTTTTTAGGAAATCTTACAGCGGCGTTTATACATTTTTAATTTCATATATGTCTGCGTTGTGGGGTTTCTTTTTTGCTTTGCTTGATATCCCGTTTTTGAGGCCCGCTGTCAGGGCGCTTCGGCGTGTTTATAACTTTATTAACGCCCGCCCGTTTGAAGCGTATCTGCAGAAAGAACATTTTGATTATATTATTTCGACGCACTTTCTTGGAAATGAAGTTGCCGCCGCACTAAAAAGGGCCGGCAAAATCCGTCCGGCGATTATCGGGGTTGTCACGGATTTTGATGTGCACAGCATTTGGCTTGCCGACGGGATTGATTGTTACGCTGTGGCCAGCGAGTGGACCAGGGAAAAAATTATTTCGATGGGTGTGCCCAAAGAAAAAGTTGCGGTCACAGGCATCCCGACGCATGAAAATTTTTCGAGGAAAAAAGATATTGCTCAACTGCGCACGAAGATGAACATGAAACAGGACCGTTTTACGGTTTTGATTGCGACGGGGTCTTTCGGCATAGGGCCGATTGAAGCGATCCTGGAGGAAATCAAGGACTTTCAGGTTGCGGTGATCTGCGGGCACAACAAAAATCTTTACAACCGGCTCAAGAACCGCGCAAGCGACACGATCAAAGTTTTTGGACTCGTCAACAATATGGACGAAATGATGGGGCTTTCGGACATTATGATTACCAAGCCCGGCGGTTTGTCTATCTCGGAAGCGCTGGTTAGCAATCTTCCAATGATTTTTTTTAATGCCATTCCTGGACAAGAATCCAATAATGTCAAAGTTCTGGCAAGCTATGGCGTTGGTTTAAGCGGCTGCAGTATTTCGCAAATGCACGAAGAGCTTAAACGTTTAGAGTCTTCACCCGATGAATTTGCCCAGTTAAAACAACGGATCAAGGCTCTTGCTCGTCCGGATGCGGTTAAGGCAATTATGGCTTTGACCATGCACTAGCGTTGATAATCTAAAAATCTAAGTTACAATACCTCATGCCCCATTCCATTGCCCAGGTTGTTTTTGGGCTTGCTGTCCCCCGAGCTTTTGATTATTTGATTCCCGAAAATTTACGGGACCAAATCCGTGTCGGGTCGCGCGTCTATGTCCCATTTGGTTCGACGAGGGCTGTTGGTTATGTCGTCGGATTATTACAAAAAAGCCGTTTTGGACGCTTAAAGTCATTGATACAATTGCTCGATAATATTCCTGCCCTCGATGAAAATTTCTTAAAGCTTACTGCAGAAATTTCTCAGTATTATGCCTGCTCATGGGGAGAGGCCATTGAAGTGGCTTTGCCTGTAGTTTTACGCAGCAAGAAACAAATTGTTTGGACGCCGTCTGCCAAAAGTCAAATTCAAATAAAGGGACAGACTTTTTTTTGCCAAGGTTCGCTGCAATCTTCGGCAAGTTTTGTTGCTAAAAAAGTTCAGACGACTTTTGAGCAGGGCCGTGGCATTATTTTTCTTGTTCCGGAAATCGGCCAGATGAAAGTGGCTAAAGAATTTTTGGAAAAAGTTTGTAGCTCTCCTGTATCAGTCTTGGATCGGACGCTGGGCGTTAAAGAAGAAATGGCGCAATGGTTGTCTGTAAGGGAAGGCAAAACGCGTATTGTTGTCGCAACACGGTCTGGCGTTTTTGCCATGATGCCTGATTTAGGATTGATTGTCGTAGTCGACGAAGAAAATCCTTCGTTTAAACAAGAACCTTCGCCTTTTTATCATGTCCGCGAGATCGCGTTTTGGCGGCAAAAATATGAGTCTTGCGATTTGCTTTTTGTAACTCCGGCACCGACGGCAGAATTGTGGAAAATTTTAAAAGACAGGAAAGTCCAGCCGCAAGTTTGCGACGAAAAGCATTTGGGTCGTTTGCAGGTGATTGATTTGGCCAATTATAAATATCAAAATATGCTCGTGTCGTTTCCTTTGCAGAATCATATCCAGGAAACTTTATTGCAGGGTGGCAAGGTCTTGTTATTTTTAAATCGCCGGGGATTTAGCACACTGACTAAATGCAATCAGTGCGGACTTGTCCTTAAATGTGAACGCTGTGAGACGATTTTAAGTTTTATCTATTCTCAAAAGAAAATGGTTTGTCATCGTTGCGGATTATCGTCGGAGCTCCCTAAAATTTGTCCGCAATGCCGCGGTTCGTATTTGCGTTCAATGGGAACGGGCATCGAAAAGTTGGAAAGTGAATTAGCGCGGATTTATCCACAAACGCTGTTTGCGACGTTTGACAGCGGTTCAAAAACTTTTGATAGTCAGGCTAATCTTATGATCGCCACATCGGCGGTGATGCCGTTTTTGCATCGGGCGCATTTTACGCTGATTGCGGTTTTGGATTTTGACGGCGAGATTAATCGCATTGATTTTCGCGCCAGCAGCCGCGCGTTTTCCCTATTGGTGCGTTTGCGCCAAGCGGCGGCAGAAAAGTTGATTGTTCAGACCCGCAATCCAACGCATGCTGCGATAAAAGCCGCCGGGCAGATGGACACTAAGGAATTTTATCGTCAAGAACTTAAAGTCCGTCGGGAATTAAATTTTCCGCCTTATGCACAGATGATTGCGCTTTCTTTGCGTGGGATTTCTCAACAAGAAGTTTTGGCGCAGGCGCAGAAGCTTTATGAAAAACTTAGTGGTGTTGTGGATAAGGATTTTGAAATTTCTTTGCCTCAACCGGATTTAATTCCCAAATTGCGCGATAAGTTTCGTTTCACTATAATGCTCAAAGGCAAAACGGTTAAAGGCGTGCTTAAGAGCATTCATCCGGTTTTGTTGGATTTTAAAAAACGCAAAGGTGTTATTTTAGCGATCGATGTGAATCCATGAGAATAATCTTTTTCGGCAGTGATGATTTTGCGGCGGAAAATTTGCGAGAGCTTTTGGCGCAAGGGTTTTCGGTTGCCGCGTGCGTGACTCAGCCGGATCGTCCCAGCGGGCGGGGTTTGCAGGTTATTGCCTCGCCGATTAAAACGATTGCACAGCAAAATAAGACTCCTGCTTTTCAGCCGCAGAATTTGAAAGATGAACAGTTTATAAAAGAGCTTAAAAGTCTAGAGGCGGATCTTTTTGTCGTGATTGCTTATGGAAATATTTTGCCGGTAAGAGTTCTTCAAATTCCAAAAATATTTTGTATCAATGTCCACGGTTCGCTTCTGCCTAAATATCGTGGGGCGGCACCTGTTAATTGGGCGATTATTAATGGAGAAAAAGAAACAGGTTTTTCGTTGATTAAAATAAGCCCCAAAATGGATGCCGGCCAAATTATTGTGCAGGAAAAAAT
>CAZNNZ010000106.1:0-6437 GCA_964574575.1 uncultured Planctomycetales bacterium | reverse complement strand
CGTTCAATGGCACAGCGATGCGTATAACAACGAGTTCCTTTCAAAAAAAGCTTCTCGCCTTCGCGTCGGCATAATCTACAACTTGATCCTAAATCCCTTGCCATAAAAACCTGCTCCCTTTTTTTCGTTTACTTCTATTAAACTCTACGTTTTTTACGAGGACGGCAACCATTATGCGGCATCGGTGTAACGTCACGAATAGTCGTAACCATAATGCCCGCCGCCTGAATAGCGCGAATGGCTGATTCTCTCCCAGAACCGGGTCCCTTAACATAAATATCTACGCTTTGTATTCCAAAATCTTTGGCTTGTTTGGCAGCACTGCTGGCCGCAACTTGTGCAGCAAATGGCGTAGATTTTTTGGAACCGCTAAAACCGACAGTCCCCGGACTTCCCCAAGAAATCACATTTCCCTGACGGTCAGCAATCGAAATAATCGTATTGTTAAACGTCGCCTGAATATGAACAATTCCGGAAGTAACACCTTTGAGATTTTTCTTTTTTGCTTTCTTGTCTTTTTTTACAACTGCCGCTGATTCTTCTGGTTTTTTATTCATGAAATTTCCTTAAATAAAATAAATAATTATTTCTTTGGTGCTGGTTGTGCAGCGCTTTTAGCCTGCAAAATCGGTTTTTTACCTTTACGTGTGCGTGCATTAGTTTTCGTTCTCTGTCCGCGAACCGGAAGACCTTTGCGATGACGAACTCCGCGATAACTTCCCATATCCATGTGCCGACGGATATTTTGATTAACATCACGACGAAGATCACCTTCAATCAAATAATTATTTTGAATAACCCCCGTAACTCTTGCAATCTCCTCATCACTCAAATCCTTTGCCCGACGGCTAGGATCAATCTTAGCATCAGCAAGAACTTTTTTTGCAGTGACACGGCCAATACCATAAAGATACGGCAGTGACGCATCAATTCTTTTTTCTCGGGGAATATCAACACCTAAAATTCTTGGCATATCGTTTTTCCTTATTTTATCCTTGTCGCTGTTTATGCTTCGGGTTCGAACAGATCACGCGCACAATATTTTCGCGGCGAACAATTTTACACTTGTTACAAATTCTTTTGACGGACGATTTTACTTTCATAGTTTAAACTCGCTTACTTTCAATTTTCATTTACATCTGTATGTTATACGACCCCTCGAAAGATCATACGGGGAAAGTTCAACTTTTACCTTATCTCCCGGAATAATACGGATAAAATGCATGCGCATTTTACCGGCCAAATGCGCCAAAACCATATGGCCATTATCAAGTTTGACCTTAAACTGGGCGTTGGGCAACGCCTCGTCAATAACTCCTTCAACTTCAATCGAATCTTCTTTGGCCATGTTATTCTGTCAAAATGAGCGGCCCCGCCGCTGTAATTGCTAAACAATGTTCAAAATGCGCAGAAGGCTGTCCATCTGCCGTTACAACTGTCCAACCATCATCACAAATCCGCGTGTGCCATGATCCCACATTAACCATGCAAATTTTTACCAATCCCATGTCCTACAAAATCTCTAACAATCGAGAAATTCTTTGCTTCAACAAAACTTTGAATGGCATGCGAAATATCACCCAAATAATTTCCAACCCGGGCTTGCTCAATTCCCTTATATAGCGATTGCCGCGTCACATCCAAAAGTTCTTGCAACTTAGAATTAATTTTGCCAACGCCAACCGTTAGCGCCGTGTCAGAATAAAAATCTTTATAAATAATTCCGACATCGATACTGACAATATCGCCATCACGAACACGCTTCTCACCGGGAATCCCATGGACAACTTGCTCATTAACTGAAATACAGCAACAAGCTGGAAACCCCCGATACCCCTTAAAAGCCGGCACCACGTCGTAATCACTGATTAATTTTTCAGCGATCGCGTCAATTTCTTTTGTTGTCATCCCTGATTTTAAAGAGCGTGCTACTTCTACAACTATCGAAGACAGAATGTGACCTGCCTTACGTAAAATTTTAATTTCGTGTGGTGCTTTGATTTTTATTTGATTGCTGGCCGTCATGCTCTCCACGCAAAATCTTGGTCACACATTCTGTTATATACTCGGTATCCCTATCGCCTGCAACCGTCTTAAGCTTTCCTTGCTTTGCATAATAATCAATAATGGGAGCAGTTTTTTGTTCATAAACTTGCATGCGATTGCAAATCGTCTCTTGCGTATCATCGGCACGCTGATAAAGCTCGCCATCGCAAAGATCACAAATACCAGGACGTTTTGACGGACGATTAACAATATGTGAAATGGCACCACATTTTTTGCAAACTCGCCGTCCTGTTAAACGCTGTAAAATAACCGGTAAACTCGCCTGCGTATAAGGAGCACATTCAACTGACTTATTAATCTTTGCTAATATTTTATCAAGATCCTCTGCCTGCACCGTCGTACGCGGAAACCCATCGAGCATATAACCTTTAGCATTGGAATCATTTTGAGAAAGTTTTTTCTCGATCATCTGGATCACAATTTCATCAGGGACAAGATCGCCGCTCTCAACATATTTTTTGACCTTGTTGCCTAAGTCGGAACCACTCTTCATTTCCTCGCGTAAAAGGTCGCCAGTCGAAATATGTAAAAGACCAAACTTCTCCTTAAGAACTGCGGCCAACGTTCCTTTTCCAGCACCCGGTGGGCCTAAAAGGACGGTGTTCATCTTCGACCTCTAAGCTGTCCGGTTTTCAAAAATCCATCATAATGTCGCATTGTCAAATGCGACTCAACCTGTTTCATCGTGTCTAACATAACACCCACAATAATCAAAATACCCGTCCCACCAAAAAACGAAGCAACTAAATACGGGACTTTAAAAGAAGCCATAATAGCATCCGGCATAACCGCAATGATACAAATAAAACAAGCTCCAGCTAAAGTAATGCGGGTCAAAACAAAATCTAAATACGTTGCTGTATCATTGCCCGGCTTGATACCCGGAACAAAACCGCCATGCTTCTTCATATTTTCAGCCACTTCAATCGGATTAAAAACAATGGCCGTATAAAAATAGCAAAAGAAAACAATCAAAATAACATAAACAGAATAGTAAACCACGCCTCCGCGCATAAAAAGTGAAGCAAAAGACTGGATACCGGGAATCGGCATAAAACTTGCAATCGTCGCCGGAAACATAATAATTGATTGCGCGAAAATAATTGCAATAACCCCAGAAGTATCAACCTTCAAAGGAATATACGTACTCTGCCCGCCATAAACTTTTCGGCCAACAATCCGACGTGCATATTGCACAGGAATTTTGCGCTGACCTTGAGTGATCATCGTAATAGAAAGAATAACGCCAATCAAAAAAACAATCATAATAACCAACGTCAAAGGCTGCAATTGAGCGGCGCCAACTGTTTTGGCCGACATCAAAAGCCACAATGTATGCATCGCACTGGGCATCGCGGAAATAATACCCGCAGTAATCAAAAGCGAAATTCCATTGCCAATGCCGCGCTCTTGAATTTGCTCGCCTAACCACATGAGAAATAACGTGCCACACGTCAAACTGATTACTGTCAAAAACCGAAAACCCCAACCGGGACTATTTACGACCAATGCCCCGTCAAAAGCTTGTTTTTCGAGCCAAAGGGCAATAAAAAATGACTGAACCAGACACAAAACAAACGTCCCGTAACGAGTGTATTGATTAATTTTACGGTGCCCTGCCTGTCCTTCTTTTGCTAAACGCTCCAAACTCGGGATCACCGCTGTCAACAACTGCATAATAATCGAGCTGGAAATATAGGGCATAATCCCCAACGCAAAAATCGTCATCCGCTCAAGTGCACGCCCCGAGAACATACTCATCATGCCAAAAAGCGTCCCACCACCACCAGAATTTAACTTTGCAAAATAAGAACTTAAAACTGCGCCGTTAACGCCGGGAGAGGGAATAAAACAACCCAAACGATAAACAACAATGATTCCCAAAGTTAGAAAAATCTTTTTTCTTAACTCTGGAATCCGAAAGCAATTGGCAAAAGCTGATAACATGAATGATACTGCCAATTATTTCTTGGCGGCCTGTCCTGATTTTGTTTTAAGAACTTTTTTTACTGCGCTGATTAAAGCTTTCTTTTCAATCACTTCAAACTTTCCACCAGCTTGGGTAATCTTTTCTTGCGCTGACTTTGAAAAAGCATAAGCCTGCACCGTTAACGCGATTTTAATCTCGCCATCACCTAAAATCTTAAAAGGTTTATACGGATTTTCGATCACTTTTTTTTGCCGTAAAGCCACCGCATCAACAACAGCGCCACTCTTAAATTTAGCTAAATCGGCTAAAGTGACTTCTTGATATAACAACGGATCCTTGCGACGAAAACCAATTTTGGGCGTTCTGCGCAAAAGCGGCATTTGTCCGCCTTCAAGTTGGGGAATAATTCCGCGGCCGGAACGAGATCCCTGATTACGCCCATGTCCGCGTCCAGAAGTTTTACCAGAACCAGAACCACGCCCGCGCCCAACGATCTTTCGGCGTTTACGAGAACCTTGTGGCTGAGGAATTTGATGAGCCTGCATTTTTATATTCCTTCTGCTGTTAGACCGACTTGAGAACCACCGGCAACTTCTAATGGTTTTTCTACAGATTGGTCAACGGATTGATTAATCAGAGTTTTAAGACGCGTCAAACCATCAAAGGTCGCTTTAACAACATTCAGCGGATTATTTGATCGATGACATTTGGTCAAAATATTACGAATCCCAGCCCCATCACAAACGGCACGAATCGCACCAGAAGCAATAACACCAGTACCATCAGCGGCTGGTTTTAAAAGAACTTGTGCCGCTCCGCAACGCCCAATAATTTCATGAGGAATCGTCGTCCCTTTAAGCGGAATTAAAATCATATTCTTTTTTGCTTTACCCAGAGATTTTTTAATAGCAATAGCGACTTCCCCCGCTTTTTCAACAGCAAAACCCACACGACCTTGTTCATTGCCGACAACAACCAGCGCACTAAACGCAATTTTCTTACCACCCTTGGTAACCTTAGTAACGCGCTTGATGGCTAAAACTTTTTCAACAAATTCAGATGCCTCGACTTCACGACGACGCGGCGGACGTTTAGCACCGGCAGGTTTTCTGCTCTTGCCTTCGCCAGCGACAACGCCGGCATCTTCAGCTAAAGCTTCATCAACGACAACAGGAGTAATGCGTTCTTTCCCTTTAACAACAGGGAGAATTTTTTTCATTCGTTTTAAATCTTTTTCAATATCTGACATGAATTTATAATCTCCGAATTTAAATTAATCCTTCGCACGATGAAGGACTGAATGTTCGCAAAAAACCCGCTCACGTTCAATGTTCGCAAAAAACCTCTCACATTCAATATTCGCAAAAAACCGTTCGTATTTAAAACTCTAAGCCGCCGTTGCGAGCTGCTTCAGCAAAAGCCTTGACTCGACCATGGTAAAGATAACCACCGCGATCAAAAGAAACTTTTGTAATCCCTTGCTTCTTGGCTTTTGCGGCTAAAAATTCTCCTAAAACCGTCGCCGCCGCAATATTACCACCCGTTGCTAACTTAGAACGCAATTCTTTATTTTGCGTCGAAACACCAAACAAAACCTTTCGGCTGGAATCATCAACAATTTGTACAATCAAATTATTAAGACTCCGATGAATGCAAAGCCTCGGACGAGAAGGCGTTCCGTTAACAGTTTTTCGAACGCGCTCATGACGAGCCTGGCGCCGAACTTCACTATTTCTCTTTTTACCTGACATAACTTATCTCTATACTTTCGTTTTGGCCACTGCGCCTCTTACACTAATCCCTACAATTGATAATTTCGAAAAAGCGCAGTGCTGTACTGTGTTCCACCATAAGTAATTTAACTAACACAGTGCTTTATTTAGTTACCGATTTTCCTTGTTTTCTGCGAATAACTTCGCCGACATACGTAATTCCTTTGCCTTTATACGGCTCAGGGCGCTTGAAATCCCGAATCTCTGCGGCGACACGACCAACCAAAGACTTGTCAACACCTTCAATCGTAAGCGATGTGGGAGTTGGCGTAAGAACTTTGACATCCTTAGGAACTTCGTACTCAACCGGATGACTAAACCCGATATTTAAAACAAGTTTACTGCCAGTTGCTTGCGCACGAAACCCAACACCAGAAATCTGTAATTCTTTTTTATGACCTTTAACAACGCCATCAATCATATTGACCAACAAAGAACGGATCGTTCCATGATTCGCCCGAGTCTGCCTAAGATCCCCTTTGCGATTTACAAGCAGTCGATCATCTTTTTGCTCAACGCTAATGCCCGACGGTAAATCAACAGACAATTTGCCTTTCGGGCCTTCAACGCGAACGGTTGATTTATCAACAAAAATCTTTGCATCTTTGACTATTTGAATCGGAATTTTACCTTTTCTTGACATAGAGAGAACCTACCAGATATAGCAA
>CAZNNZ010000105.1:6254-6464 GCA_964574575.1 uncultured Planctomycetales bacterium | reverse complement strand
GAAAGCCAAAAAATAAGGTTTTAATTCCAAGTATATTCGGCTTTCAGCTGATACCAATTCTCATATGCCTTCTTATGCTGTTGGGCGTATTAAAGATCTTTTAGAAAAGAAAGAGAAAAAACTCGCTGATTCTAAAATTCTTATTGTCGGCGTGACTTATAAAAAAGATGTCAAGGATTTGCGAAAATCTCCGCCACTGCGGTTAATAGA
>CAZNNZ010000105.1:0-6244 GCA_964574575.1 uncultured Planctomycetales bacterium | reverse complement strand
GAACTTTTTAAGGCGCAAGGGGCCAATGTCTCCTATTTTGATCCGATTATCCCGTATTTAAAAATTGGGTCGATTGATTTATCGTCGATTGCGTTGACCGAAAAGAATTTAGCTGTTTTTGATTGTATTGTGATTGCTACAGATCATAGCGGTGTTAATTACAACTTGATTTTAAAATCTGCCAAAATGATTTTTGATACGCGCAATGTTTTTGAAGGCAGCAAGAATAAAAAGATTATTAAATTGTAGGGAAACAATTTTAAAGATACCTTTTGGGAAGGATTAGTTTTATGAAGAAAAAGGTAGCGGTTATAGCGGGCGGCGCGGGATTTTTGGGTAGTCATTTGTGTGATCGGCTGTTAGCCGACGGTTGCAAAGTGATTGCCGTCGATAATTTATTGACTGGGAGTCTTCGCAATATTGCGCATTTGAAAAAGAATAAAGATTTTGATTTTTTAAAAAAAGATGTAAGTAAGTCGTTTACGATTACAGGTGGCGTTGATTACGTTTTACATTTTGCGTCTCCCGCAAGTCCTGTGGATTATTTGAAACATCCGATTGTGACTTTGCGGGTCGGTTCTTATGGCACTGAGAATGCTTTACTTTTGGCTAAACTTAAAAAAGCGCGCTTTTTAGTTGCGTCAACTTCTGAGATTTATGGCGATCCACTGGAGCATCCGCAAAAAGAAACTTACTGGGGTCATGTCAACACGATAGGCCCACGTGGAGTTTATGACGAGGCCAAACGTTTTGCCGAAGCGATGACAATGGCTTATTATCGTTATCACAAAGTAAATACCGCCATTGTTCGTATTTTTAATACATACGGGCCACGTATGCAGATTAAGGACGGGCGTGTTGTACCAAATTTTATTGATCAGGCTTTACATCACCAGCCACTAACGATTTATGGCAGTGGCAAGCAAACGCGGTCTTTTTGCTATTATTCGGATTTGATCGATGGAATTGTGCGTTTATTGTATTCTGGTTTACATGAGCCGATTAATATTGGTAATCCGGATGAATTTACCATTCTTGAATTTGCGAATTTGGTTTTAAAACTTTCGCAGGCTAAGAGCAAGTTAGTTTATCATCCACTGCCGGTAGATGATCCTCGACAACGCTGTCCCGATATTACATTGGCCAAGAAGTATCTTAAGTGGCAACCTAAGGTAAAGCTTTCTCAAGGTTTGCAGGAAACGTTTGATTGGTTTAAAGTCAGCCGTTACGACGGGAAATAATAAATTTTAGATAAACCTTGCCAAAAATATAAGACTATTTCATAATGGCACCCATCATGAAAACACAATTAACTAAAGAGGACATTGTAAAATTTGAGCAGGAAATTGCCGAAATTTTTGCGACCGGCGTCATTCGTGCGCCAGTGCATTTGCGTGCTGGCCGCGAAGATGCGCTTATCCGTATTTTTCGGGATGAAAATATTGGTGATGATGATTATGTGTTTGGCTTTTGGGATTCGCATGAGTTAGCGCTGCTTAAAGGGGTACCGCGTGATCAGGTTAAGCAGGCGATTGTCGATGGTAAAAGTATTTCTTTGTGTTTCCCAGAATATAAAGTTTTGTGCTCGGGAATCGTGGGAAGTCTTATGGGAACAGCCACTGGGGTGGCTTGGGCGCTTAAAAACCAGAACAAAACGGGGCGCGCGTTTCTTTTTTGTGGGGAAATGTCGTCGGAAACAGGCATTTTCTTTGAAGCAGTCAAGTATGCATATAATTTTGATCTTCCGGTCAAATTTATCGTTTGCGACAATGGCCTAAGTGTGATGACGAAAACACGCGAGGTTTGGGGCAGCAACGAGCCGTGGTTTAAAGGGACTAAGTATGAGTCCAAAATTATTTATTTTCAGTATGTCAATAGTTATCCGCATTCTGGGTTGGGAAAACTTATTAAGTTTTAGAGGATAACCCTATGATCCAAAAAAGTTTAGACATGGTTTTTCGAGGGACAAAATTTCAAAGTGCCCTTAAATCCAATAAGGTCAAGAGGATCGCGCTCTTTGGTTCTTATGCGACGGGTCGGTTTTCTAAGAGTAGCGATTTAGATTTTTTGGTTGAATTTGAGGAGAATGCCGATCTTTTTGATCAGGTTGGACTCAAGTGTGATTTGGAGAAGTTATTGAAGAAAAAAGTTGATGTCGCAACTCCTCGATCCTTAAGCCGGTATATTCGCGCGCAGGTTTTGCGTGAGGCCGTCTATTTATGAGTCACGATAATAAGGTTTATTTACATCATATTGCTGACGCGATTAGGGATATTGAAAGTTACACTCGCAGTTTAAAAGAGTCGGAATTTTTGAAAAATAAGATGGTGCAGGATGCGGTTATTCGCAATTTGGAAATTATCGGCGAAGCCGCTAAAAAGATAGATAAAGAATTTAGAAATAAGTATACCAATATTGAATGGCAAAAAATTGCCGGGATGCGGGATGTTTTGATTCACGATTATATGGGTGTGGATGTTGTTATCGTCTGGAGGGTTATTAAAAACCGTTTGCCAGAGTTAAAAAAGTGGATTAATAAGGTTTTGTAAATGTGAATTTTTTAATTGGAGAATGACGGTGTGAAATATTTTGACGAATTAAAACGGACGATGGAATGGTTGGCTATACAGCCAAAGGCGATGTTTGTCGGGCAGACGGTGGCCGGTCCGGGAACGTTTATGTTCCAGACTCTGCGCGATTGTCCTAAAGATCGCACGCTGGAGATGCCTATTAATGAAAGTTTTCAAATGCAGTTTACAATCGGTATGGCTTTAGCCGGATATATTCCGATCAGCGTTTATCCGCGGCAGAATTTTTTGCTTTTAGCCACGTCGGACATGACCAACATGCTTGATAAAATTCCAGCGATTAGCGGCGAGACGGTAAAGCCTAAGACGATCATTCGAGTTGCGACTGGCCCGGATGCGCCGGTGCATCCGGGGCATCAGCATGTGGGAAATTATGCGGACGCTTTTCGAAAATTGTTTTCAACCATTGATGTTATAGAACTTGAGGAACCAGAAGAAATCTTTCCGGCCTATAAATATGCTTTTGAGCGGCCAGACGGCCGTTCGACCTTGCTTATCGAGCACGGGAATTATTATAATTTGAAATGAAAAAGCAATCGCGTATTCTTATCGTCGGACACAACGACATCGTTGAACATTCTCTTTATGATTATCTGATAGCAGAAGGTTTTAAGAATGTGATTTCCGCTGGCCCTGAGAAATGGGATGTTTTTAATCAAAGACAAGTTGAGAGCTTTTTTAAGAAAATTAAGCCCCAATATGTTTTTTTAGCCTCGACGCTTTCCGGCGGCATTGCGGCTAATCAAAAATTTTGCGCCGAATTTATTTACGCAAATCTACAAAGCCAAAACAATATTATTCACACAGCGTATAAGAGTAAAGTTGCAAAATTGCTCTTCATTGCTAGCTCCTGCGTTTATCCCAAAATTTGCCCACAGCCGATCAAGGAAGAATATTTTTTAACTGGTGCACTTGAACCGACGAGCCAGCCTTATGCGGTGGCTAAGATTGCTGGGGTAGAAATGTGTCGTGCGTATCGTCGGCAATATGGATTTAATGCGATTGCAATGGTTCCGGCGACATTGTATGGTCCGGCGGCAGACACGGATGCAGAGAATGCGCATGTTTTAGGTGCGCTTTTAGGAAAGTTTTCGCAGGCTGTTGTTAAAAACGAAAAAGTTGTAACATTGTGGGGAACAGGAAAACCTCGACGTGAGTTTTTGTTTAGCGAAGATTTTGCCAGTGCGTGCGTTTTTCTTATGCAAAATTATAATAGCGAACAGCTGATTAATGCTGGGGTTGGCGAAGATATCACGATTCAAGATTTGGCAAAGCTTATTGCCTGCGCGGTGGGTTTTCAGGGAAAGATTGTCTTTGATGCTTCCAAGCCTGACGGAACAATGCGAAAGCTTTTGGATAGCAGCCGTATCAAAAAGTTGGGTTGGAAGCCAAAGGTTGGGTTAAAAGAGGGAATTGCACGCATTGTTTAATAGCTCGGGTGGCGCGTAGGGAGTCCTCTGCTCGCCCGCAACGAAGTGAGGACGAGTAGAGTCTGAAGCGACAGGACCCGAGCTTAAGATTAAGAAAGGAAAGTGTTTTATGAAAATTTTGATTACAGGTGCGGCTGGATATTTAGGATCGGTCATGATTCCGCGATTTTTGGCAGAAGGTCACGAGATTGTTGCACTTGATAATTTTATGTATAACCAGACTTCTCTTCTAGACGTCTGTTATCATCCTAAATTAGCGATTGTTCGTGGAGATACGCGCGATAAAGTTTTGATGACTAAGTTGATCAAAGACGTGGACGCGATTTTCCCACTGGCCTGTTTGACGGGAGCTCCATTGTGCGCGAAGGACCCAGTCGGGGCGCAGTCGATTTTGCTGGATGCGGTCACGATGATTTTGCAATTGCGCAGTAAAGATCAGATGGTTATTTTTCCGACGACCAATAGCGGTTATGGCATTGGCGAGAAGGGCAAGCATTGTACGGAACAGACACCTTTGCGGCCGATTTCGCTCTATGGAAAATTAAAAGTAGAAGCAGAAGACGCGATTCTCAATGCCGGTAACGGGATTACACTGCGCTTGGCGACGGCTTTTGGCGTTTCGCCTCGGATGCGTTTGGATTTGCTCGTCAATGATTTTGTTTATCGTGCGGTGTATGACCGTTTTGTGGTTTTGTTTGAAGCGCATTTTAACCGCAACTTTATTCATGTACGCGATGTGGCCAAAGCGTTTAGTCATAGCTTGAATCATTTTGACAAGATGAAAAATCAGGCTTACAACGTCGGTTTAAGCGATGCAAATATCAGTAAACTCGGACTTTGCCAAGAAATCCAAAAGCAGGTCAAAGATTTTTATTTTGTCGAAGCGACGATTGGCGAAGACCCAGACAAGCGTGATTATATTGTCAGTAATGAAAAGATTGAAAAGACCGGTTTTAAACCAGATGTTTCATTAGCGGCGGGGATTACGGAACTGCTCAAAGCTTATCAAGTTATTAAGAGGAATCAATATGCCAACATTTAAACAACTGGATATTCTTTTTGTCCAAGCGAATGCTTCTTATAAGGTTTATCAGGATTTGAGCACGGTTTATTCGGCTATTGAGCCGCCGATTTGGGCGGGGATGTTAACTGCGCATTGTTTAAAGGAAGGCTTTCGCGCTTCAATTTTAGATAGTGAA
The DNA here is from genome assembly GCA_964574575.1 of uncultured Planctomycetales bacterium. Taxonomy (GTDB): domain Bacteria; phylum Omnitrophota; class Gorgyraeia; order Zapsychrales; family JANLHA01; genus JADLGJ01. The sequence goes on along the minus strand of CAZNNZ010000105.1, from coordinate 1,027 downwards.
GCGCTTTCGTTTTCCGATGCGGAATCAACCCAGTATATCGCCGACATTAATCCGAAAGTGACATGTTTTGTTGTTTACGGCCAACAGCCGAGTGCCAGTTCACAAAATATGGAAGGTGCGATTGCTTTAGCAGATTTAGTTAAAAAACATGCGCCGGAAACAAAAATTCTTTTTGTTGGCGGACATGTTGCCGCTTTGCCCCGTGAGGTTTTAGAGCGGCATTCGTTTATTGATTTTGTTTGTCAGAACGAAGGGGTTTATACGATTTCGAATCTTCTGCGTACAAATCTTGAGGATAAGCTGGATCAAGTTTTGGGCTTGGGGTATCGTCTTAACGGACAGGTTATTTTAAATGCGCCTTCGCCGATTGTCGCCAAAGAAGATTTGCCGCGGGACTTGCCGGGCATCGCCTGGGACCGGTTGCCTTTGAAACGTTATCGGACTTCTTTGTGGCATTCGTATTCAAATCATATCAAGCGTCAACCTTTTGTCGCGCTGTATACCAGTTTAGGTTGTCCGATGAAATGTTCGTTTTGTATGATTAATATCATTAATCGTCAAAACAATGAGTTCTCTGATGGGAGCGCGGTTTTTCGTTATTGGGATCCGGAGTTTATCATTAAACAATTTGATTTCTTTGCGGACGAGGGGATTACAAATATCAAAATTGCCGATGAGCTGTTTGTTTTAAACGCTAATCATTTTGTCAAACTTTGTGAACTGATCATCGAGCGGGGTTATAAATTTAATATCTGGTGTTATTCCCGCGTCGATACGGTCAAGGAACAGTATTTGGACATTTTAAAAAAAGCCGGTGTCAATTGGCTGGCTTTAGGCATTGAGAGCGGCAACACGCGCGTTCGCAAAGATGTGACCAAGGGCCGTTTTGAAGATGTGGATATTCGTGATGTTGTTAAAAAGATCCGTGCTCATGATATCAATGTGATCGCTAATTATATTTTTGGATTGCCTGAAGATGATATTCCCAGCATGCAAATGACGCTTGATTTAGCTCTTGAAATGAATA
>CAZNNZ010000104.1:4145-6467 GCA_964574575.1 uncultured Planctomycetales bacterium | reverse complement strand
CCTAATCCTAAAGATGTCGTAAAATTTCTGAAGAGTTTATAATTTGATAAGTATTTTGGTTTAAGAGAGAAGATTTGAATCGGTCTCTGATGCGTGGTATAGTTAAATCGTCCAAGGAGGTTGCAGACATTGCAAAAATCCCGCAAGAAATATTCATCGAATTTTATCGTCGGGCAAACCACGATGGAATATCTTCTTTTGTTGGGGATTATGGTTGTTATCGCTTTGACGGCTTTTCGAAATTTGCTTCCACAGGCGTTTATTCAAACTAATGCGCATTTTGATATTGCTGCCACAAATATTATAGGACCCGTTCCAACTCGTGGTGCTCACATGGCCGGGCCTTTTCCTTAAAGAATCGGTTACTTGCCTTTTCGTTGGTCTCGTACAAAAATACTTTCTTGAAAACTTTTAGCGTATTTTTTAAGTTCTGCGCCTTTTTCACTGATTTGTGCAACGTGCGTGATCGGGTAGGTGGCATTAGAAACAATCCCAATGGAAATCGATAGAAGCCCCGTTTTAATTTCATTTCCTAGGCGATCCTTACCAATAATGTAGCCGGCTTTGCGGTCTTCTTCGTTATAAAATTGTGGTGCGGCTTTATCAAATTCGACGATGATTTGCTTACAAACATTTTCAGCGAGCTTATCAGTTGTGACAAAAACAAAGTCGTCTCCGCCGATGTGTCCGATAAAAGAATCAGGGCCGCCGATAGAGCGGACGGTTTTGACGAGCAGCCGGGCTAACTCACGGATAATTTCGTCACCTTTTTCAAAGCCATATTTATCGTTGTAAATTTTGAATTTATCCAAATCCGCATATCCGACGGCGAATGTTTTTCCGCTGGCGATTTTGCCTTGCAGTTCTTCCATAATTGACGAATTGCCCGGTAGATGTGTTAGGGGATTTGCGTCAAGACTACGGTTGGTGCGGCGCAAAATCATTTTAATACGTGCTAAAAGAGCGCTAGGCTCAAAGGGCTTGACGATATAATCGTCGGCACCGGCTTCGATGCCGCCGACCATATCTTTTGTTTCACCTTTGCCAGTTAGCATAATAATTGGAATGTGCTCCAATAGAATATCTTTTTTCATTGCCTTGCAAAATTCTTTGCCGGTCATAATCGGCATCATAAAATCACAAATAACGAGGTTGGGATTTTTTGTTTGAACAAGCTTGAGGCCTTCAAGCCCATTGGGAGCTTGAATTACTTCATAAAATTCACAAAGGGTCAAATCAAGGACATCGAGGATATCTGGGTCATCATCTATTGTTAAAATGCGTTCTCTGTTCATTGTTTTTTAGATTTTCTTTGTTTGTTGTCAGTAAAAGTTACTTAAGTTTACCATGCAAAAATACAGACTGCTAACAACTCTTCTAAGAAATCAGATTTCTTTGGAATGTTTTTCTTTTGTCGCAATAGGTAAAGTAAAAAAGAAAGTTGTCCCTTTCCCTAATTGGCTTTCGACCCAGATTTGTCCGTTATGCGCTTCAATAATTTTTTTGCATAGCGCTAGACCTAAGCCTGTTCCTTTGACGTTTTGGTTTATTTCATTTTCAATGCGATAAAATTCATTAAAAAGTTGGTTAATGTTTTCTTTGCTAATTCCAATGCCGGTGTCAGAAACTGAGAAGGTAGTTTTGTCGGATTCGCTTAAGGCGGTCAGTTTAATCGATCCACCGTCGTGCGTAAATTTTATGGCATTGTTGATGAGGTTAATAAAAACACGCTCAATTTGGCCGACATCTATTAAAACGGCAGGACTATTGGCAGGGATTTTGTTGACGAAAAGGATATTTTTATCTTTCATTTGCGGAACTAAAAGATCGTGGACGTTTTCGACAATAGGATAAATTAAGTGCGGCGTTAGTTTCATTTCTGTTTTGCCGGATTCGATACGGGAAATGTCTAGCAGGTTATTAATCAAGTCAACTAAGTTGTCGGACTGTTTATTAATTTTTTCCAGTCGTTCTTTGACTTTTAGAGGAATTTCTCCAATTGTTCCTGCGATAAGCAGTGCTGCGTATCCTTTGATAGAAGTTAAGGGGGTGCGCAGTTCATGAGAAACGGCAGAGATAAATTCGCTTTTGTTGCGGCTGATTGTTTGTACATCGGAAAGTGCTGAAGAGAGTTGTTTGGTGCGTTCCTGGACTTTGGCTTCCAAGGCTTGTTGGGCGCGGTAAGCTTGTTCAAAAAGACGGGCGTTTTCAACGGCTTGACCGATTTGGTCTGCGAGAATAGAAATAAGTTCAGTGTCTCCTTGGGTAACGTCAAAGGCATCGCCGGGGTTGCCGGCAAAAATGATTCCGGTCATTTTGTCT
>CAZNNZ010000104.1:0-4135 GCA_964574575.1 uncultured Planctomycetales bacterium | reverse complement strand
GGTGTTAAAACAAAATTACGGACGTGGGTAATTTCAAAAATCAGGTTCTGGATTTCGGCCGGGCTTTTATAGGATGAAAGCATTTGACCGCGTTTAAGCAGTTCTAAAATTTGGGTGCTTGCGGCTAATTTTTCGGTGATTTGGGCTTCGTCGGTTTGAGTGTACCCGATTAAGGTTCGCAAAAGCAGCTTTTCGTCGGATGTGAATGTGTAGATAAGATATTTTTCAAATCCTAATTCATTAAGTAGGTTATGATTTAGGCGAACAAAAGTTTCGTTTTCATCGAGTGTTGTGGTGATGAGCCTCGAGGTTTTTTGTAAAGCGTCTAAACCGTTAAGCCGTTTATCAAGCTCTTCTTGGGTTTTGTTAAGTTCAAGATCAGTTTTTACAATGAGTTTCGCTTGTTGATCAAGTTCGGCAAAAGAATTGTCAAGTTTTTGTAGCGCGTCTCTTAGGATGGCGATTTCTTGCAGCGTGTGATATAGAAAATATCCTAAGACGCTACCCCCAATAAAAAGAAAGAGAATAAAAAATTGGTAAATTGTTTGGGCAAAGTTATCCATAGAGTTAGCTTATCGCAGTAATAAGGATGCTTTCGTTTTGTAGAATTGTTTCTTGTCCGTCTGGCCCCGGATAAGTAAAGATTTCACCAAAAGAATACATCCCAAAAACAGGAATGTTTGTGCCTAAAATTTCTTGGATTTTCTGAATTTCATCGCGGGCAGATCGTCCTAGAATTCGATAGCGCGACAAAGATTCAAAAATAAAAATCAATTTAGGTTTTCGGCCTTGCATTTGTGATTTGATATCTTCGGCCGTTAGCGCCGCGGCTTCAAGACAAGATTCTTTGTTGCCGATCATCAGGTGAATTTGGTTGCTTTTAGCAATTGAATCTTGAAGAACGATGCTGTCATCCTCGAGAGTATTGATGATGTTGCGCAAAAGATATTCACGACCTTTTCCTAAAGGGGACCCTAAAGGATAGCGAGTGTTCAAATGAGCCAAGCTGCTGGCGCGCAGCGTTTCTGTGGTTGAATCAAAATATCCTTGATAAATTTGAGCTGCAGGTTTGTTGTCAATGGATTTGATGAGATTGCCTTCGCTTTCATTGATTACTCGAGGTTTGCCCAATGGCCGCCAGCCATGGCGACAACTTGATGCGACCTGTAAACGTCCTCCAAAGAGAATGGCGCATGCTCCCGAAGTGAGGATCGAATCATTGTAATATTGGTAGGTTTTCTTAAAATGAAAATCGTCACTGCTTCCGGCCCCAACGATTGGAAAAACGCCGTTAAACGATTGTGTAATTCCTGAAATAAAGTTTGAAAGTTCTTGTAAAAGTCCGTCGGCAAAAAACAAAAAAAGCTTGCGATGTTCTTTGCCATAGTCTGAAAGGCAGCTGGTAGCTAATTGTTGGCCTGCTGCCTGAAGATTTTGTAAATGAAGATTGTCAACCATTGCGGATTCAAAACGGATTTCGTCGGAATATATGAGTAAAACAGCAATACCGCGGGTTTCAATATGGTCGCCTAAGATGATTGCCGCGGTCGATGAACCGAGCAATCGTGGGTTTTTAAGATATGCAAAAAGAGATGGAAGAAAATCTGTCGGATTATAATGAGATGTATTAAAAACAATCGCAAGGTCAATATTGCTTGAGTGTAAATTAAGTTTGGCTTGATCAGCGGCTTGTTTCGCCGCTTTAGCAGGGTCGAGGTCTTTGCTAAATCCGATCCCGATATAAGTTGACACGCAAGCACTCCTAAATATTGAGAGAAGTTGATAAGAACCACATGAATATAGCATAATTTGTCAGCGGAGAAAAACATGTTCTCAAAATAAATCGTTTTGACTGCAAACTGACATGTGGTAATATGGGGCTTTCAAATTTTAACTGCCCTTATGCGGCCCCATCGTCTAGCCTGGTTAGGACGTCTGCTTCTCAGGCAGAAAACACCGGTTCAAATCCGGTTGGGGCTACCAACGAAAATCCCATTTTTTGATGGGATTTTTGTTGGTATGTCTCTGAGGTTTGGCGGCAAGCGCAAGCTACCGGCGACTGAGTCTGCGACGCAAGGAGCAGGCGAGGAAGTGGTTGAGCGAAGCGAAACCATTCAAATCCGGTTGGGGCTATGTTCATATTTTTATTCCTTGCAAAATAGAAATTAATTTCTATAATGTAAAACATGCTTAAAAGACAATTGGCCAAACAGTTGCAGGATCGGCTTAAGCGGTTTCCCGCGGTAGCTCTGCTTGGCCCTCGTCAGTCTGGCAAGACAACTCTCGCAAAAACTTTTTCCAAGAATTATTTTGATCTTGAACAGCCCCAAGAGCAATTGCGCCTGGATTTAAATTGGGATATTTTGATTAATTCTAAAGAACTTGTCGTTTTAGACGAGGCTCAGGTTTTGCCAAATATATTCCCGAGGATACGGGGGGCTATCGATGCAAAACGAAAGCAAAATGGCCGTTTTTTATTATTGGGTTCGGTTGCTCCGGCCCTCATGAAAAATGTTTCTGAATCTTTAGCTGGCAGGCTTGCGATATGTGAACTTTATCCAGTGATTCTTACCGAATTGTGCAAACCAGCAACAGCAGGCCAATTATGGTTGCGGGGAGGGTTTCCAGACGGAGGGATTCTTCAAAAGAAGAATTTCCCGATATGGGAAAAGAATTATCTGGATTTGTTAGCTCAAAGGGATTTGCCGTTTTGGGGTTTGCCTGCTAAGCCGCAAACGACACTGCGGTTTTTTAAAATGTTGGCTGCTCTTCACGGACAGATTTGGAATGCATCTAAAATTGGGGCAAGTTTGGGACTTAATTATCATACCGTGAATACTTATTTGGAATATCTCCAAAACGCTTATCTTATTTTATCGTTGCCTTCTTATCATGCTAATATTCGAAAACGACTTGTTAAAAGTCCTAAAATATTTTGGCGTGATAGCGGCCTTTTGCATGCGCTTTTGGAAATTTCGAGTATGGAATCTCTCTTGTCTGCGCCATGGGTTGGGGCAAGTTGGGAGGGTTGGTGTATTAATCAGATTTTGGCGACTCTTAAAACAAAGGGCGAAGATATCGATGCCCATTACTTTCGCACCAATGATGGACACGAAATTGATCTCGTTTTAAAGTTTTCAAAAGGTTTTTGGGCGTTTGAATTTAAACTGACAAGTAGTCCAGGGTTAGATGATATGAAGAAATTCAATGCCAGCGCCGATTTGATTAAAGCGGATAAGCGAGTTCTTGTGAGTCAGACCGTTTCTCCTGAAATTGGATCTCAGTGCATTTCTGTGAATCTGCCTAAGTGCCTAGAGATTCTTCTGCGCTCGAAATAAAGTCCTTTGTATTGTTTTGTTGGAAACATTAAAACTTTTAATTTATTAGTAAATGTGGAGGTGCTTTAAATGATGATTCAAAAATATTTTTATTTAGTTTTTACAATGACACTTCTGATGGCTGCTGCGGCTTTTGCTGAGCAAAAGCCGCCTGTTAACAGATGTCAAAAAGACAAAGATTGCGTCTTGGTCGTTTATGATTGTAATCAGGCGATAACTTTTAATAAGAGCTATGTGGCTAAAGAAAAAGAGAAGCTTTGTAAATCTGAAGATTGTTCTCTGCGCGATTGTGCGCCGTTTCGTCATTTTGATCATTCTGCTAAATGTCTTGAGAATCAGTGTGTTGTAAAGAGTATTGCTAAAGACGATTTAGACCCGGGCGGCAAAAAGTGGATCAAGAGATTTGTACACACAAAGCGTCCCAACTTTGCCAAAAACAAAGATGAAAAAATCCCTGTTTCCTTAGGCGCTGTTGGAAAACCTGCTCAATAGTTTAGGGGTTGTCTGCGGGTTTTAAATTGCTTTTCGCCCGACGATGAAAAAACCAATTCTTAATGTTCTCAAAGGTCTGGCCATTGGGCTTGTTGTTTATGGCCATGTGCTTCAGCGTGCGATGGCCGCCGTCGGTCAGGACTTCTTTCTCCATCCTGTTTTTAAAATAATCTACACGTTTCATATGCCGGTGTTTTTTCTGATCAGCGGCTTTTTGCTTGCGCAAAGTTGTGAACGAAAAGCGGCAGGTGAAGTTTTTGTCGCCCGCTGCAAAAGTCTTTTGGTCCCGTTTATCGCGTGGGGCG
>CAZNNZ010000103.1:0-6489 GCA_964574575.1 uncultured Planctomycetales bacterium | reverse complement strand
TAATGTAGTTTCCTATGCTTAACAGTTTATTAAGTTCGCAGGAGGAAGTTGATGAAGATCAGTGAATTTCTTTGTTCCAAAGCGGTAACATCCGATTTAAAAGCGACCACAAAAAAGGAAGTTATTGAAGAACTCGTTGATCTTCTTGTCAAGGCCGGAGCGGTTGAAAAGAAAATTAGAAATAAACTTGTTGAGATTTTGATGGCGCGTGAGGCCTTAGGTTCGACGGCTATTGGACAAGGGGTCGCGATTCCTCACGGTAAGTGTGAAAACGTCACCAAATTAACCGCGGCCCTTGGGATTAGCAAAAAGGGAATTGATTTTGATTCTCTCGACGGAGAACCGGCATATATTTTCTTTCTTTTAGCTGCACCGCTTGACTCGGCTGGACCGCACCTTAAAGCATTACAAAGAATTACCCGCCTGCTTAAAGACAAATATTTTCGTGAAAATTTTAAATCCGCTAAAGATGAAAAGGTCATTCTAGCGTTATTAACTCAGGACGACGGACAGAGCGTATAAAATTTTTATGCCGAGTAATTTTTTAAAGTGGTTATATCCCGGCATGAGGATAAAAAGGTGGCTCTCGGTTGCTTTGGTTGGTGTTCTGATCGTAGCTTTCGGGGCGCTGGCCGCCGGTTATCCTAATGGCTTAGTGCGCATTTTGGGTGTTGTGATACTCATTTGCGGCATTAGCTTTATTGTTTTGGGAATCGGCAAACTTATTGTTTCATTTATTACTCTTTTTTTGCCGGATGGCGAGCGTGAGCTTGTTAACATTTTGTATGAAAAGCGTTTTTTGGAACGCGGCCCCAAAATTGTCACCGTCGGCGGTGGACATGGTTTGTCTAATCTTTTATTAGGGCTTAAAGATTATTCTGCAAATTTGACAGCGATTGTTACTGTGGCTGACAGTGGGGGGTCTTCAGGACGTTTGCGCGAAGAGTTTAACATTGTAGCTCCCGGAGATATTCGTAATTGTTTGGTCGCTTTGGCGGATGCGCCAAAACTTATGGGTGAGCTTTTTCAGTTTCGTTTTTCTAATGAATCGCAGTTTAAGGGACACAATTTTGGTAATCTTTTTTTGACGGCGATGGTGCAGGTTACGGGGGATTTTGAAAAAGCGGTCAAGGAATCCAGCAGAGTTTTAGCTATCCGCGGTCACGTTGTTCCTGCGACGGTCAGCAATGTGCAGTTGGTCGCTCAATATGAAGATGGGAGCATTACTGAAGGGGAAGCAAAAATTCCAAAGCCCGGTTTGCGGATTAGTCAGGTTTCTTTAAAGCCCGATGATCCGCTTCCGACACAGGATGCTTTGGATGCGATAGAGCAGGCAGATGTCATTATTCTTGGGCCGGGGAGTCTTTATACCAGCGTTATCCCGAATTTGGTGATCAAAAAAATTAGTGATTATATTTCAGCCTCCAAGGCATATAAGATTTATGTTTGCAATGTTATGACTCAGCCGGGCGAAACGGATCATTATTCAGCTAGTGACCATTTGGAAGCGATTTTGAAACATTCGAGTTCAAAAATATTAAATGCGTGTCTGGTCAATTCTGCAGAGGTCCCACCTGAGGCAAGGGAGCGTTATTTACAGGGTGGTTCTTTGCCAGTCGCCGCAGATATTGAAAAAATTGAAGCGTTGGGGATTACAGCCGTAGGAGAGGATCTTTTAAGTGTTAATGATTATGTTCGCCATGATTCAGCAAAATTGACCAAAGCCCTTATTGCTTTGATTGAAAAAAATCGTGTTATTAAGCGTTGATTTTATATCGCTCTACTATAATATATGACTCGTATTGAAAAAGAGATTACTGTCAAGATTCATCAGGGCTTGCATGCTCGACCAGCTGCGCTTTTTGTTCAGATTGCGGTTAAATATGATTCAAACCTGACAATCAAAAAAGATGATGAAAGCGTTAATGGAAAATCGATCATGGGGATTTTGATGTTGGGCATACAATCTAACACCACTATTGTTTTAATTGCCGAAGGAGAAGATGCTCCGTCTCTGATCGCCGAGTTGGAAGCATTTTTAAGTAAAGATGAATGAACTTGTTCTAAAAGGGGTTCCAGCTGCGCCGGGCATTGCTATTGGGCCGGCGTATATTGTTGACAAGCAGGATGTCATTGTCCCGCCGCGTGCCATTCTTGAAAAAGAAATTCCTATCGAAATTGCTCGTTTTGAAGAAGCTCTACTTAAAACCCGGGAGCAAATTTCTGCTTTGCGTAAAAAGATTGCCGATGAAGTTGGCAGTCAGCATGCCCAAATTTTTGATGCACATCTCTTGGTCCTTGAGGACCATATGCTCATTGAGGATGTTGTTAAAAAAATCCGTACGGATAAACAGTCGGCGGAGTATGTCTTCTCGAGCGTTTTTAAGAAATATATTAAAGCTTTTGCGAATATCCAAGATGAATATTTGCGCGAACGTTCCAGCGACGTTAACGATATTGCGCGGCGTGTTCTTAAGAATTTGGTGGATGAAACACGTTATGTGCATGAGTTAGAAAATTTGGCAGAAGAGCTTGTTATTATTGCGCATGACCTTTCCCCGTCGGATACGGCCAGCATGTTTAATAAAAATGTTTTGGCTTTTGCGACGGATATCGGAGGGCGTACGTCGCATACCGCGATTATGGCTAAGTCTCTTGGGGTTCCGGCGGTTGTGGGTTTAAAAGATGCGACACTGCGTATTAGCAATCAAGATATGGTTATTGTTGACGGCCGTATGGGGCTCGTGATTCTTTATCCGAATGAAAAGACTTTAAGCATTTATCGTGCCGAAAAACAGCGAATTCTTTCGATGCGGCATCGTTTTGACGACATCAAGGACCTGCCGGCCGAGACAACCGATGGCCGCAAGCTTACTGTTTTGGCTAACCTTGAACTTCCCGAAGAAATTCCGATGATTTTAAGTCGAGGCGCGAACGGAATCGGCCTTTATCGTACTGAATATTTTTATATGAATCGTATGGATCTTCCTAATGAAGAAGAGCAGTTTGTCGCGTATAAAAAAGTTGCAGAGGCCATGGCGCCACATAGTGTTACCATTAGGACTTTGGATTTGGGCGGCGATAAATTTATTTCCAGTTTGCAGGTTCCGCGCGACATGTACCCTTTCTTAGGTTGGCGGGCTTTAAAATTTTGTCTTGAACGACCGGATATTTTTAAAACTCAATTGCGCGCTATCTTGCGTGCTTCGAATTTTGGCAAAGTCAAACTCATGTATCCGATGGTTTCCGGACCCGGAGAGTTTAGAAGTGTTAATATTATTTTGGAACTTGTCAAAAATAATTTGCGCGAAGAAAAGATTGCTTTCGATGAAGATATTAAGGTTGGAGCTATGATTGAAGTCCCCTCGGCGGCTATGACGGCGGATATATTGGCAAAAGAAGCAAAGTTTTTTAGTATAGGGACCAATGATCTTATTCAATATACTTTAGCCATTGATCGTGTTAATGAACAAACAGCATCTTTTTATGAACCGTGCCATCCGGGCATTTTACGTTTGATTCAGCGAACTGTTGAATCAGGTCATGCTCAAAATATTTCGGTTGCTCTTTGCGGTGAAATGGCTAGTGAACCGGTTTATGCATTATTGTTGCTGGGACTTGAACTTGATGAATTTAGTATGTCGCCGGGGAATATTTTGCCAATTAAGAAATTGATTCGCAGCGTTAGTTTTAAGGATGCTAAAGAATTAGCGCAAAAAGCGCTTAAATTGACGACGGGTATAGAAGTCGAACAACTTTGCCGCAGTCGTTTGCAGGAATTGGTGCCAAATATTTTTAATTCTGACGGGTCTTAAAAGGGAGTTTTGTTATGAAGGTACTTGTTTTAGCCGCAGGTTACGGAACGCGTCTGTATCCTTTGGTAACAAATACTCCCAAGCCGCTTTTGCCGGTGGCCGATAAACCTCTTATTAATCACATCGTCGAAAAATTAAACGGCCTTCCAAATTTTGACGAATTGCTCGTCGTGACCAATGAAAAGTTTTATGAGCATTTTGTCGCTTGGGCCAAAGAAATGCAGAAGCAGTTTTTGGTGCCTATTCGTATTGTCAATGATAAAACGACTGTCCCTGAGAATCGATTGGGTTCAGTCGGGGATATTGACTTTGCGATTAAATCCCTTGATATCAAGGAAGATTTGTTTGTTTTAGGCGGAGATAATCTTTTTGATTATTATTTAGGTGATTTTGTTATTTTTGCGCAAAAGAAAAATGCTTCGGTTACCGTCGGGCTTTATGATATCCATAACCTTAAGGATGCAACGATGTATGGAGTTGTCGAGTTGGGCAAAGACAGCAAGATGATCTCTTTCGAAGAAAAGCCGGCAAGCCCAAAATCAACTTTGATTTCGATGTGTTGTTATTATTTTCCAAAAGCAACTTTGTCATATTTAGATGAGTACAAAAAAGCATCTGGGAAAATGGACAAAGCTGGTGAATATATCCATTGGTTGTCCCAAGAAAAAGAGGTTTACGGTTTTAAATTTTTAGGAAAATGGTATGATATCGGCAGTATTGAGTCCTACCAAGAAGCGCAAGAGAAGTTTAAAAGATAATTTTATCAATCAGTTTTAGGAAAGGATGGTTGTGCGATGAAAGGACAGTATTTTATTACTTCAGAATCCGTCGGGAACGGACATCCAGATAAAGTGTGTGACCAGATTTCGGATGCAGTTTTGGATACGGTTTTACGCGATGATCCAAAGGGTCGTGTCGCTTGCGAAACGTTTGTTACGGCAGGGCTCGTTATTGTCGGCGGTGAAATTACGACCACTACATACATTGATGTGCAAAAATTGGTTCGTAAAGTTTTAAACGGGATTGGTTATACGGACATCAAATACGGGTTTAATGCCAATACGTGCGCGATTTTAAATGCGATTAACAGCCAATCTCCTGATATTTCTCAAGGTGTTGATACCGGAGGCGCTGGGGATCAGGGGATCATGATTGGTTATGCTTGTGATGAAACGCCCGAGCTTATGCCGTTGCCGATTATGTTGGCGCACAGTCTTGTCCGTCGGGTAGAGGAAGTTCGCGTTAAAGGAATTTTGGATTATTTGGGGCCGGATTGTAAAAGCCAAGTGACCGTCGAATACAAAGATGGTGTTCCTCAACGTATAGATACGGTTGTTTTGGCCTGCCAGCATGTGGAGTCGATTTTGGATAAAACGGGCAAGCGCATTACCGAAGAAGCCAAGAAAGAAATTATCAAAGTTGTGGCTATGCCGATTGTCGGGAAGATGGTTGATGCCAAGACCAAGTATTTTGTTAATGAAACAGGTAAATTCGTCGTTGGCGGGCCACAGTCGGATACGGGAATGACTGGCCGAAAAATCATTGTGGATACTTACGGCGGGGTTGTTTCTCATGGAGGCGGGGCTTTTTCGGGCAAGGATCCGACGAAAGTTGACCGTAGTGCAACTTACATGGCTCGCTATGTGGCGAAAAATATTGTGGCCGCAGGGTTAGCCACACGTTGCTGGATTCAAATCGGTTATGCTATCGGTGTTGCCGAACCGGTCAGTGTTATGGTCGATACGTTTGGGACAGGCAATGTCGCCGATGAAACATTGACGCAATTGGTGCGTAAGAATTTTGATTTGACTCCACGCGGCATTATTAAGGAATTGGATTTACAAAAGCCGATTTATCAGAAGACGGCGGCGTATGGCCATTTTGGACGCGATGAATTTTCGTGGGAAAAGACCAACAAGGCGGAAATTTTAAAAAAAGGTGCGAATCCGTCGATAGCTGCGAGTTCTAAAAGGGCCAAAGTTTTGGTTTAATTCTTTGTAGGCAACGGTCGTGACCGTTCCCTACTTAAAAAAAGGACAACATATGAAGTTTGATGTTAAAGATATCAGTTTGGCAAAAAAAGGGAAGTTGCGTATTGAATGGGCATTTAAGGACATGCCGGTTTTGGCTTTGATTGAAGAGCGTTTTGCCAAAGAAAAACCACTTAAGGGTTTAAAGGTTGCCGCGTGTCTTCATGTCACGACGGAAACCGGTAACTTGGCGCGTGTTCTTAAGGCGGGTGGTGCGGACGTTTCGATATGTGCTTCCAACCCTTTATCCACGCAGGATGACGTGGCCGCTTCACTCGTCAAGGATTATGGGATTTCGACTTTTGCCATTAAAGGCGAAGATACGAAAACTTATTACAACCATTTGAATGCTGTTTTGGATAATCAACCAAACCTGACGATGGATGACGGTGCGGATTTGGTATCTGAGATTCATCAGAAGCGCAAAGACCTTTTAAAGAATATCTATGCCGGCACCGAAGAAACAACGACGGGTGTTATTCGTTTAAAGAGTTTGGAAAAAAGCAAACTTCTAATGTATCCGATTATTGCGGTCAATGATGCTTTAACCAAACATTTTTTTGACAACCGTTACGGAACAGGACAATCGACATTAGACGGTATTATTCGCGCAACCAATCGTTTGGTCGCCGGTTCTTATTTTG
>CAZNNZ010000102.1:0-6518 GCA_964574575.1 uncultured Planctomycetales bacterium | reverse complement strand
TACCCAAACGCAATGAATTTGCAAAATTGGAATTATCTAAATCATTGCGTTTGGGTATTATACTGCTTTCCTTAAATAATTAAATAACGTAAATTCAAGAAGAAGCAGTATATTGATACAAGCGATTTGTAATAACGTCAAGCTGTGTCATTTGCATCAGATCAGCCCGCAATTTTGCAATATTCGGCTGGCCATGAAAATACCCGACATAATACTTTCGAAATTCCATAATTCCTCGGTTAAGACCTTTATATTCAACACTCAAATGAAGATGCCGCAAACAAAGATTAACACGCTCTTTAAGAGAAGCAGGTGGCATAAGGTCGCCAGTTTTTAAGTAATGTTTAGCCTCGCGAAAAAGAAAAGGATTACTTATGGCTCCACGACCAATCATAACGCCGTCACAACCGGTTTCAAACATCGCACGCACATCATAAGCACTGGTCACATCTCCATTACCAATCAAAGGCATTGAAATGACTTTACGGATCTTTTCCAACCATCGCCAATCCGCCAATCCCTTATAACCCTGCATCCGTGTCCGACAATGAATCGTCAGCGCCGCAACGCCTAAGTCCTCAAGCATCCGAGCAACATCAAGAATCACGACGGAATTTTCATCCCAGCCTAAACGTGTCTTAACAGTAACAGGTAACTTTGTCGCACGAACCGTTGATTTAACGATACGTTCAAACTTTGCCAAATCACGTAGGAGTCCCGCACATTCACAACGCTGGACATGATTTTTGACCCAACAGCCGCAATTAATATCAATAAAATCCGGATTAAAACTTTCGGCAACTCTGGCCGCGCCTTCCATGGACGCTTCAACCCCGCCATAAATCTGAATGCCAACCGGTCTTTCTTCATCACAAATTTTAATTTTACGCAAAGCTCTGGGAATATCGCGAATGAGCGCTTCACTGCTGGTAAACTCGGTAAAGACAATGTCTGCCCCTAATTCGCGAGAAATCCGGCGGAACGAAAGATCCGTAACATCTTCCATAGGAGCAAGACACAGAGGTTGGTCAATATTGATGGCACCAATTTTCATATTTTCTTCTCACCCAAATTAAGTCGTAATTATAGCGTATTTTATCAGTATTGCAACCAGCACAATGCTTGGTTTAAAAATTTAATTTTTTTAGTTTTTTTAGCAAAGAGTGTGCTATAAATTAAACATCTATGAAAATGTACTGCATGATTTTTCTTCTTATAGCTGGTACTTTCTTTACAACACAAGCCGATGCCGCTTTTGTCAGTTACAAAGACACCTCCGGAAAAATTCATTACATCAACACTGAATACACCAAAGTTCCTGACCAATATTTAAGCCAAGTCGAAGATCAGCTTAAAAAAATCGAAGCTGATAAAACAAAAAATAATTTCATAAATATCCCTGATCAAAATATCAACGCCCCCATCGGCTGGATGCCCAACAACATTCAAAGTCAAGAAGCGGAAAATATTGCTAAAGTTGTAGAAGTTTTTTATAAAACCGACTGTGAAGAATGTATGCGTCTGCGAGTACGGCTGGATGCTAACAAGATCAACTATTCCCTGTATGACGTTGAAAATTCAAGCCCCGGCATGGAATTTTATAAAACTCTGCCAAACACCCAACTACCAATCACAAGGATTGGAAAAACTATCATTTATGGCAATGATATAAACGCTATTAAAAACGTCTTGACTCCAGAAATACCTGTAGTACAAAATCCGCCGCCAACACAAACCCCCACGATAACTACAACACCAGAACAAAATCTTCCGACATCTGCACCAGCAACAAGTGGTTATGGGGGTTATACACCCGGAAAATATTTTAAAATTAACCCTTTGCTAGGAAATAAATAATGAAAAGTCAAAAAGGTTTTACCTTAATTGAAATCATGATCGTCATCACAATTATTGCGCTTTTAGCGACAATTGCTATGCCCAATCTTATTAAAGCCAAAATTCAGGCGAACGAGTCCTCAGCTCAGGCAACACTAAAAACAATTTCAAGTTCGCTCGAAAACTATTACGCACTTAACAATGAATATCCACCGGATACAACAACTTTAGTCGGCGCAACGCCACCATATCTTAACTCGGATTATTTTGCAACCGGCAGAAACGGCTTTACTTATACAGCGGACGTTTTGGCTCCATATTCGTACTTTATATCGGCGGTCCCGATAAGCAGTTCAACCGGCACACATAGCTATACGATCTCAACTGGTTCTGTTCTCGAAGAATTTTAAAAAACCGAAAAGAATTATGACCACACCTCAAAATTTTGATTTTGACGAGGCCTTTAGCCGCAATATCGGTTGGGTTACAGCTTGGGAACAACAAATCCTGCGCGGCAAAAAAATTGCCATTGCTGGTTTAGGAGGAGTAGGTGGGGCTTATCTTTTAACATTAGCGCGTTTGGGAATTGAAAACTTTCACATCGCTGATCTGGACACTTTTGAACTCGCGAATTTTAACCGCCAAGCCGGCGCCATGGTCAGCACACTGACCAAATCGAAAGTCGAAACACTCTCAAAGATGGCACGTGACATTAATCCTAACATCAAAATTACGGAATTTACCCAAGGAATTACACCCGAAAATCTGGTTGCTTTTCTCAAAGATATCGATCTTTATGTTGATGGGTTAGACTTTTTTGTTTTAGAATTGCGCCAAAAAATTTTTATGCGCTGTCAAGAACTCAAAATACCCGCAATTACTGTCGCACCATTGGGCATGGGTGTTGCTTATGAAATTTTTATGCCCGGGCAGATGGGTTTTGACGAATATTATGGCTTTGATCCCAAAACGCCAGAGGAGAACTCGCTTAAATTTTTGCTAGGTCTTAATCCTTTAGCTGGCCACCGCTTTTATCTGATTGACCCAACAACACTCAACTTAAAAGAAAAACGCGGGCCATCGACAATCATTGCCTGCAATCTCTGCGCTGGCGTCGTCGGAGCAGAAGCCTTAAAAATTCTTCTAAAACGAGGACAAATTTTTTCTGCTCCATGGTTCCATTACTTTGATGCGTATCGCAATGTTTTTAAGAAAGGTTACCTACGAGGAGGAAGTCGTAACTTTTTTCAACAGCTTCGTCTTGTAATAGCAAGAGGTAGTTTAAAAAAATTGATTCACAAAAACAGCGACCCAGTAACTTTGCAGACGACAAAAAATGATTTGGAGACGATTCTTGATTTAGCCAAATGGGCGCCGTCGGGAGATAATTCCCAACCATGGCAATTTGAAATAAAAAGCGACCACGAAATGACATTGCTTTTTCATAATGAAGACAGTGCCTATGACTTTGTCGGAAAACCGTCAACTTTGACCATCGGGTTTTTTATCGAAACGTTCAAAATCGCCGCACAACATTTCAAATACCGCACCGATTGGACTTACGAATCCGTTGGTCCCAAAAGTCATAAAATACACTTTAAGATCACAAAAGACGAATTGCTGGAAGAAAATCCACTTTTTTCACTAATAAAGATCCGTTCCGTTAACCGCTTTGCTTACAAAACAACCGCATTGACAGAAAAGCAAAAAGAATTACTTGCGGCATCTTTAGGCGAGCATTTAACAATCCGCTGGTTTGAAAACTTTTCGCAGCGATTAACTATGACCAGACTGACTGCTTTAGCAACAAACATTCGTTTAAGCATTAAAGAAACATATGCAACCCACAAACATATGATAGATTTTAAAAATAATTTTAGTCCAGATAGAGTCCCGATCAAAGCCGCCGGCCTTTCTTTGCCAACCCAAAAATTAATGGAGTTTTCATTAAAAAGCTGGGAACGGGTCGATTTTATGAACAAATTCTTGGGCGCGGCCGTCGTCCCGCAACTTGAGATGGATCTTTTCCCGGGAATTCTTTGCGCCGGACATTACATTATCGAGTGGAAAAATCCTAAAGACACAGACGATATTCTCAAAATATTGGCCGCCGGAGAAGCAGTGCAAAGATTTTGGCTTGTACTAACTCAACTGGGATTTGCGATGCAACCATCCATTGCGCCCATCGCATTTGCGTATTACAGCAAAAACAAAATTGCATTTACCCAAAATTTGGCTATGCAAAAAATAGCTGATAAACTTGCCAATAAACTTGAAAAAATTGTTCCTATAAACAATATTGTTTTTATGGGCCGCGTCGGCATGCCGCCAACGACACTACAAATTCCCCGCTCTGTACGCAAAGAATTAAAAGATATTATAAAAGTGAAACAATGATTAATGGTTTAAGAAATATTTAATGGCAAGAAAATTTTACAGAAATGTGATGTACGTTTAACCGTATGGAACGGTCGCGACCGTTCCATACCGAAAAATAACACAACGTTTATTCCGTACGGTGACGATATTTATTCCGTAGGGGAGTATTGCAATACGCCCCTACAAATATTCGCAATGACGAATAAAAAAATAAAATGACCAAAAAACGCATTCTTTTTGTTGGCGAAGGGGTGACCTTATCACATGTTATACGACCTTTATTTCTTGCTACACACCTACGAAAAGAAAACTACGACATTACCTTTGCCTGTGATAAACGGTATCGTCCGATGGTCGAAAATACAGGCCTTACTTGGTATAACTTATCATCAATGTCGCCCGAGGAATTTAACAAAAAACTATCCAGCGGAGATCCTGTCTATTCTTATGGTCAGCTTAAAGAATATATTGCCGATGAAAAAGAACTCTTTGCTACTCTAAAGCCGGATATTATAGTCGGAGATTTTCGTATTTCCTTGGGAATTTCGAGCCCTATTGAGCAAATTCCATATGTTTGCCTTGCGAATGCCTATTGGAGCCCTTTTGCAACACACAAAGAATTTCCTTTGCCAGAATTACAAATCATAAAAATACTGGGACCTAAAATTGCCAAACCAATATTTCAAACCTTTTTTCCAATGTTTTCATTATTGCATTGCAATGGCTTTAACCGACTTTCTCATGAAAATAAGCTGCCACCAATTAAATCTCTTCGCGAGATGTACTCTCAAGGGACTTGGACGCTTTACACGGACACACCCCAATTAGTTCCGACGCAAAATTTGCCCAGCAATCATTTCTACTTGGGGCCAATTTGCGAATTGCCTAATATGTCACAACCAGCGTGGTGGGAAAATTTACCCAAAAACAAACCTATTATTTATCTTTCTTTGGGATCTTCGGGAGAAATTTCAATATTACGACTAATTAAAGATGTCTTGAAAGCAATGGAAGTCTCTGTTATTTTCGCAACTTCCGGACGCGTTAACAGTAATAGCTTGCCCAATAACTTTTTTGCCACCGATTATGTTTCAGGTCTAGAAGTCGCCAAAATCGCTCAATTATTTATTACCAATGGCGGGTCAGGATCGATTTATCAAGGTTTATCCTATGGCGTACCAATTTTAGGTTTTCCGACGAACATGGATCAATTCTTTGTGATGGAACAAATCCAAAGTCTTGAGGCTGGGAAATTAATTCGTCCGTCTTTGGCAACAACGACTACTATCAGCCAATCCATCCACGAATTGTTAACGCAAAGAAGTTATCAACAGTCCGCACAAAATTTGGCCAACGAAATCAAACAATTTGACCCCGCAAATAGATTCAAAAATTTCATTGATAGTATTTTTAACAACTAATCGCAACCATAAAAATTCTTTAATGAGCTGTTGTTCTTTTGCCTTGTCTGTGGCATTCTAATGTGTAGTTTATTGTGTAGTTTTATCAAAATACGTGCACGAAATTCAAGAAAGGTTCTTTTGTCATGAAAGGCATTATTCTCGCCGGCGGAAAAGCAACACGACTTTATCCTATCACAAAAAGCATTTGCAAACAGTTGCTTCCGATTTACGATAAACCGATGATCTATTATCCGCTTTCGGTTCTCATGCTCGCCGGAATCCGCGATATTTTAATTATTTCAACACCCGACGACTTGCCCAATTTTAAAAAACTCTTTGGCGATGCAAAACATTTAGGCATTAGACTCTCTTACAAAGAACAGCCCAAGCCCCAAGGCATCGCGCAAGCTTTTTTAGTCGGTAAGGATTTTATCGACCAAGATCCGGTGTGCCTGATTTTGGGTGACAATATTTTTTATGGGGACCGTTTAACAACACTACTTAAAGAAGCAACAAAAATAAAAACAGGTGCCAGCGTTTTTGCTTACAATGTTTCTGATCCAGAACGTTACGGCGTTGTTGCGTTTAACAAAGACTTTCAAGCCACATCCATCGAAGAAAAACCCAAAAATCCAAAGTCCAATTATGCGGTCACCGGACTTTATTTTTATGATGCGAATGTCGTTGATTACGCAAAAAATCTAAAACCTTCTGCACGAGGGGAACTGGAAATCACCGACATTAATCGTATTTATTTAAGAAATAAAAAACTTCATGTCAAAGTGCTTAATCGCGGTTATGCGTGGCTGGACACCGGAACTTACACTTCTCTAACGGACGCATCCATTTTTATTAAAACTATTGAAGACCGCCAAGGCCTTAAAATTGGGTGTATTGAAG
>CAZNNZ010000101.1:0-6547 GCA_964574575.1 uncultured Planctomycetales bacterium | reverse complement strand
CAAGAAAGTAAAATCAAAGCCTTCACGATGACGGCAGTTATCATTGCTGCATTCATTTTTTCACTGGCAATGGCTGGAGTTTTTTCCAGCATTTCCAATTTACGCCAGCCGGCAGTTGAATCCACCCAAGAAGTAACCGCCGCTTTTATTGGCCCACAAATTCTAGAAAATCTACGCGGTGATGTTAGTGCCACAACATGGAACACAGGAAATCTCGCCCTCGGAACGCATACAATGACTGGCATTGTTCAAGGAAACCAAACCTACACTGCCACATACACCGTCGCCGCAGATACAAACGGAACAAATGCACGACAGGTCACATTAAACATTTCTTGGTAATTAAAATGGCCATCAAAAAAAATTCAAAATCTGCAATGACCTTGACCGAACTTATTATCGCATCTGTTCTGGTTGGGATTGTAACACTCGGGCTTATTGCCGCCGAACAAGCGATTCGCATGTCTCGCCAATCCTCTAACCGCGACGCCCAAATTTCAGCCCAAATGCAAGCGGCCATGATACGTTTAACTAAAGACGCAAGTTTAACCGTTGGAGATAGTGTAAATAGCGGGATTTATCAATATTCGTCTGGTACTACTGAGCGCGCTATTTGTTTTCGCCAAGCAGGCGGGGACGCAAATACTTACACAGACGATTTTTGGTATTGTTGGACAATTAAAATATCATCTGGAAATGGTTTATTGCTAAGCTGTGGAGGTCCATTACTGACAAATCCTATAAACGACTGCACTGCAGATGCAACTGTGATTCAATGGGTTACGCTGACCTTTGGCGGGACTTACACAACATTCTATTCTGTCTTTGACGATGCGGCAACTCCCGCAGTAATTGCGCCAACAGGGGCCATTATAACCAACTCCAGAATTTCTTACATCCAACTTGACCTTCAATCCCGCTTTAATCCAGCCGTTGCGGCTCACCCTATTGAAAACCCTGAATATACACTTACCTCAAGAATTAGCCCACCGGGCTTAAGTCGATAATCTTTCAATATTATTCAGATTTATTCTTTTCTAAAATTTTCTTCTTTATTTCCCCCAAAAGTAAATGTAAATCTTTAGATTTTGGATACATTTTAATTCCTTGCTCCAATATAATTTCTGCAGGTTCATTAAGATTAAATTTCTTAAAATTCTTAGCCACAACACCAAATGAATCGGCAGAAGGGTCTTTTGCTAACAACTGAGAAACTCTCTGAAAAGACTGTTCAAAATCTCCATAAATAAATTCCAACACGGCTAATCGAGCATAAATGTTACGTCGATCATTTCGATTTAAATCTTCACCAATCAAAAATTTAAGGATTTCGATCGCCTTAATATCCTGCCCCGTTGCATGATAAATATCGACAAGATTTAAATGGGACAATATATTTTGAGCATCTATTTCAACCGCGCTCAAAAATTCCTTTTCTGCCTGCGAATAATCCTTTTCTTTTAAAGCAATAAACCCTGATGTAATTATGGCATCCAGATAGTTTTTCTTGATTTTAAAGGCTTCATTAATCATCTGTTTTGCTTTAGATATTTCTCCCATTTCAAGATAGATCAGCGACAATTTTGTATAAATCGCTTGGGCCGGATGAAAAGCATATGGCGAAAAAGAAAACCGCCTTAAGTAAAGCGCATAATAATCTAATGCTTTTCTATATTCCTTTTCCTGCAAGGCAATATTCGCAAGCGCGTTTAAAGGCATCGGACTTATAACAATCCCCATCCAATACTGACTATAACTTTTTTCAGTCTTTGCAATAGCATTAAATCTCTGCGTTGCCAAAAACAATGCCCCGCATATCCCAAGAATCAAAATCATAAATAAATTTTGTGAAACGCGATTTTTTATAACGTCTAAAAATATGGCAGCGATAATAAAGAATCCCATAGAACTGATATAAAACCAGTATGGTTCAACAACAAGACCTGATTCCGGATGAGCTAAACTTCCCGGTAGTAAGAATATAAAACTTGAGACAAACCAAATAACCGCAAAATAATTTGAACGCAATTGAAAAACCCGACTAACTAAAAAGAATATTGCCAAAACAAAAACAATTAAAATCAAACAAGCTGTTTTGGCTTCAAAAGCAGAAAGCGGCGCAATTGAATAAATCCAAACATGATTAAGCGGAATAAATAATTTAGAAACATACCACAACGCCAAATAAGCCAAAGAACCCGTAAAAGTACCCAAAGATAGCATTAGATATTCAAACCTTTGTAATATCCCGCCAGAAAGTGAACTAGCCGCACAAAGTGATCGCCAAAGCAAAAATAATGCTATCGTAATAACCCAAAAGGGAAGTGTTGTAGCAATCGCTACTTTAAAATCTTTTTTCTTATAAAAATACGCCCAACAAAAAAGATACCACGGCAAAATCCAGGACGTTTCTAAACTTAAAAATGAAATAAACGCAAAAAGAATTGCCGCCAAAATGTCACGAAGTTTTGTATTATTAAGATAGCGATCATAAAAAATAAAACTCAGTTGAAAAAAGAGCGCCGAAAGAAGCACCGAATTAAAAACAATTTGATTTATAATCTCCGCGTTAAGCGGGTGAATCGCAAAAAGAATAGTTGCCGATAGTGAAATCCAGCGAGATTCAGTTAATAGAAGAGCAATTTTAAGCAAACACAAAAGATTAAAATAAAACAAAGCTATATTAAGGACATGAAACGGAACAACATTTTGTCCCCATGTGCGGAAAAGAAAATTATTAAGCAAAGGGTCCAGCGGATTGTAATGTTGCGTCGAGCTTTTAGCAAACAATGAAAATAAAGCTGCCCCAAAAGACTGTGGCTTAAGGTCAATGTGCGTAAAATCATCGAATTTAAAACTGCTTTGCAGCGTTGGGAAATAAGTTACTAAACAAAGCCCTAACAAAAAAACAGCAGGCAAGAAAGGCGAATCAACGCCGTTTTTAATAAACCTTGTAAAACTCCCCAGAAGGTCTGAAATATTTTTCATATTGTGTTATTTCTTAAACCACACGACACTATTAAACCACCAAAAACGGGATTTCTGCGCCGAGTATCGCAGGAATGGAAACCATTTCTTAAAAGTTCTAAAACTTCCATTCTTATTAATCCAAAGCGCATACTCGACATACTCCGGATAATTGGAAAGATGAATCTCCTCAGTTTTAGCCCGTAAATAATACACAAAGCTAATTGCCGCTAATGCCAAAGTTTGTTTTAAAGCAACCCACGGGCCCAAAATAGAGAAGAAAGGTAGCGAAATTAACCACCAACTTGTCACCTTAGCCAAGTACGCCGGATGTTTGGTAAACCGATATGGCCCATCGGTAATAATCCCACGAAAGGTAAGGTTTGACATCCGATAACCAAACGCCACCGTCGCCAAACCATATACTGCAGATAACAAAATAATGCTTACCCCGCAGAAGTAATAAAATACCGAATTAAACATAAACCATTGATCCCATGTGACTCCACTCTCATAATGCAAACGACCAATGCCAACTAATCGATAAAAAGGTTCATAACATGCCAAACAAACTAACCAGCCCAAAATTGTTGGCTCTGTTGACTGAATATGTGTATCAATGACCCGCAAAGTCAACAAATATCCCAAGACCCCATAAAAAACATCAACGGTATAAAAAATATTAAACGAAAGGTCTGCTTTCCAGTCAAATGAAAAAATCAGCTGCAAATATTCAACCAATAAACCAAACATAAACGGCATAAAAAAAGCTTTGATAAACCATACCCGCGCATGCTCTATTAAAAAAATTCCTCTAACTTGTTTCCAACGGCCTGTCAAAAGGCACCCCATATGCCAATATGTGTCGTACGGCTCTTTTTGCCGACGATCAATAAAGGGAAAATAAAGAAAACTCCCAATGATAATCCAAGGCGCAACCCATTTAAGAAAATTAAAAAAATGTCCATAAAACAAAATCACACGTGGGGACTCTCGATAGAAAGGATTACACCAATATAGAATCAAAATAATCAAAAAAGTCGCGTGCAACCCAATGAGCTTAATAACAACACGTTGTTTATTTAAAACTCCAACTTGTGTCAATCCCGTCGATAAACGACAAAAAACTTTCTCATAACACAGATCCTTAATCCCCAAAACACCTGCTGCAATAAACAAACAAATCACAATACAAACAACCTGCATATCTTTAGGAAAAACCTCAAAACAAGCCCAAGCCAGCGAAAGAAACAACACAAGCGCAAGAAAATTAAAACAAAAGTCAGATGAAGAAGAAGGGCAGTTGGATGACATTGTCATAAAATTTTTAGGATACGACTAATGCGTGGATTATACCACGATAATTTATTTACTCTAAACCTTTGGCAATAATTTTAACCTAACTTGCTTGCTTACGAAACTTATTCACCGCTTGTCTTGAGAAATAACTTCTGCTATGATAGCAAAAATTTATGGGCCGATAGCTCAGTTGGGAGAGCGCCTGCTCCGCAAGCAGGAGGCCGGGGGTTCAACTCCCCCTCGGTCCACAAAAATTTTCAAAGAAAATTTTTGTGGATGCCGCAACTTCCCCTAATTTAGATTAGTTGCGGCTCCACGAAATAATAATGACACTTAAATAATTACATGTTTTACCCATTTCCCCGCTCATGCACCGATTCATTGCCCCAAACACTAATCTAGACACAAAACATCTGACCATAACCGATACAAAAGAAATCCATCATTTAACAAACGTCCTGCGTTTAAAGAAAGAAAATGAAATTGCCGTTTTTAACGGTCAAGGGGATGAGGCCTTGGCAAAAATCGAAAATATAACTGCTCACAACATCACCTTAAGTATCATTTCCTGCGTTAAAAAGTCACAAAATAACCGCTTAAGCCTGACCTTGGCTTGCGCGATTCCTAAAAAAGCCAAATTTGAAACAATTATCGAAAAATGCACCGAGTTGGGCGTGGATCGTATCATTCCAGTGATAACAGAGCGCACCGAAGTCCGCCTAAGTGACGAACGCAAAGAGAAGAAGCACGAGCGCTATCAAGCCATTGCCATAAACGCAGCCAAACAATGTCAAAGAAATTTTCTTCCACAAATTGATTCTCCAAAAAGTTTTTCAGAAATTTTAAAAAAATTAACCCCCCATGATGCCGCTTTTATTCCATGCTTAACCGGGAAACGAAAAAATCTAATCAATGCATTTGTTCTTACCCCTCAACAAAAAAATGCTTTCTTTTTCATTGGCCCCGAGGGAGACTTTACACCCGAAGAATTAAGTGCCGCCGTATCCGCTGGCTGTATTCCCGTTACCCTAGGACCCAATATCCTGAAGGTCGACACCGCCGCAATTTGTGCCATTGCGTGCGCAAAACTTTTGATTGAGACTTCTCGTGAATAAAAGCCCTAACGAAAAATTCTTTCTCTGGTTTCTCTTTTTTTTTGCTTTAAGTTTGCGCATTAGTTATTTAATTTTCCTTAAAAACAACTATCCTTTTTACGGACATCCCAGCGACGACGTCATCTATTACCAAAACTGGGCAAAAACAATTGCCACAAGCGACTGGTTAGGCACAAGTGTCTTCTCAGGGATGCCTCTTTTTCCTTATTATTTAGCGCTGCTTTTTCGAATTTGCTTAGGCCATTGGTTTGCCGTGAATATTTTTAACCTCACATTGGGATCGCTCAATTGCGTATTGCTCTATCTGTTGGCCAAAAAACTTTTTTCCATACGTGTTGCAGTACTAACCGGACTTTTAGCTGCAACAAATTTTATTCTCATTTACTATGACTGGCTTTTGATGCCGGTGACTTTACTGATTAGCTTATCCATCGTTATTCTGCTGACTTTAACTGACGAAAACCCAAAATCATTTAAAGAATGGCTTCTCTTGGGAATTTTCATTGGATTAACCACGCTAGGCGACGGAAAATTTCTAATTTTTGCGGTCCTGCTGATTGCTTATTTATTTTGGTCGAAACACACACATGATATAAACCAAATCTTGCGAATCGTTCTTCCTTTAATCTTGGGGCTAACCTTAGTATTAGGTGGCGTCACGCTTAGAAATAAAATTGTCAGCACAGAATGGATTTTTATTACCTCGCAATCAGGATTAAGCCTTTATGTTGGCAACAATCCACAAGCTAGCGGTGCTTTTGAAAATCCTGAATTTATCCGCCCAAGCCATAGCGGACAAGACCAGGACCAAAAAATATTCGTCGAGAAAACTTTAAAAAGAAGCGTGAGCTCTGTAGAAGTCAGCAAATTTTACACTCGTCAGGCAATGAACTTTATAACGAGTCAGCCTTGGCAATATTTTCAATTACTTGGGAAAAAAGCTGTTTTACTGGTCAGCGATTGCGAAAAAAGTCATGATATAGACTTAATCCTACAGCGCAACTTAAAACTTAAACTTGACCTAAATCCGTATATTTTAATTTTCCCATTAGCCTTTCTAGGCATGTTCATCGTCTGGCGAACAAATAGGGAAGGGCAGTTTACAATTTTACTTATTGCTGGATATTTTATTTATGGCTTGATTTATTTTGTTACGACGCGTCAAC
>CAZNNZ010000100.1:441-6571 GCA_964574575.1 uncultured Planctomycetales bacterium | reverse complement strand
ATAAATCCAGCCCGATTTATGGCATGCCGATTATCAATGCGGACAAAGCCAAAACCGTTTTTGTCCTCAAACGTTCAATGGCCACCGGTTTTGCTGGAATTGAAAACGAATTGTTTTATTTCGAAAATACCCGCATGCTTTTTGGCGACGCCAAACAAAGCGTACAAGGCTTGGTTGCTGAGTTTAAATCCGAGAAATAATCCTATTAGTAAAAAACCTGCACCGTTTTGGTGCAGGTTTTTTATATAATTAAAACATCACTTTACTTTTTAAAGCGCCTAGAAGACTTTGTTACTGTCGTTTTTGACTTGCGTGGCCTTGCGGCTGCACGCGGGAATTGAACAAACTTGATAGCTATAAAACAAAATGAACCAGTGTCTCTCTTATCGATTCGAACAACCTGCCCGTAACCCTTAAAAACATCTAAAACACCCGACATTACAACCTGAAGTTCCAAAACATCATCGATTCGATAGACAATATCAGACAAAAACGATAAGCCAGTGGCGCTCATGTCATGTGTTGTTGACAAATGCCAATGCTTGTCTATATTACGCGACTTTGTGGAAACGACCCGATATTGAATGCTTAAGATTCGCTGAGCGCGAATGGCTTGACGACGATCTTCGATAGCTTGTTTGACCATAACCAACTTTCGTAATTGAGGTTATTAAGACGACGTTTAAAGCATATATGCTAATAACTCTTTCGTCAAGGGATACACCCAAATCCCTATTTTCTTACAATCCGGGTTTGATCATCTCTTCTGGCTTAACGAAACGATCAAAATCTTCTGCCGACATAAAGCCTAGAGCCACAATGGCTTGTTTTAGAGTTGTATTCTCGGTATAAGCTTTTTTGGCGACTTTTGCCGCTTTATCATACCCGATGTGTGGATTAAGAGCTGTAACAAGCATCAGTGAATTTTGAACATGCTTTTTGATATTAACGATATCCGCCTCAATGCCTACAACACAATGGTCCGTAAAGCTCTGGCAAGCATCTGATAACAAACGGATTGATTGCAAAATATTATAAATAATTACCGGTTTATAAACATTGAGTTCAAAATTTCCGCTGGCGCCTGCAAACGTGATCGCGGCATCATTTCCCATCACCTGAACACAAACCATGGTCATCGCTTCACATTGGGTTGGATTAACTTTGCCCGGCATAATCGAACTGCCTGGCTCGTTTTCGGGAAGTTTCAACTCCCCAAAACCAGCGCGCGGGCCAGAACCCAACCAACGGATGTCATTAGCAATTTTAAAAAGTGCAACTGCCAAAGTTTTTAAAGCGCCGCTTAATTCGACTAAAGTGTCATGCGCAGCCAAGGCTTCAAATTTGTTGGGAGCCGTTATAAATTTATGACCAGTTAATTCTGCAATTTTTTGCGCAGATTTTTCGGCAAATTGTGGATGCGTATTGATTCCTGTGCCGACGGCGGTACCGCCAAGCGCTAACTCATGCAAACGCGGCAAAGTGTTTTCAATCCGAACAAGCACATATTTTAATTGTTGGACATAACCAGAAAACTCTTGTCCCAAAGTCAAAGGAACCGCGTCCATCAAATGCGTACGGCCAATTTTGACAATATCCGAAAACTGATCTGATTTTTTTTGTAAAGCATCCTTTAACGTGGTGATAGCAGGAATCAAATGGCTATAAACCGCTTGGACAGAGGCGATATGCATGGCCGTCGGAAAAGTATCGTTGGAACTTTGGGATTTGTTGACATCATCATTAGGATGCACAGGCTTCTTGGAACCTATAACTCCGCCGCTTAACTCAATAGCACGGTTGGAAATAACTTCATTGACGTTCATATTCGATTGCGTGCCACTGCCCGTCTGCCACACAACCAGCGGAAAATGATCATTGAGTTTGCCCGCAATAATTTCATCGGCAGCCCGAGAAATAAGCTCTGCTTTATCAGCTGGCAAAAGCCCTAAATCCCGATTGACCAGTGCAGCCGCTTTTTTCAAAATTGCAAAAGCTTTGATAAGTTCAACGGGCATTTTTTCGGTGCCGATTTTAAAATTTTCGAATGACCTCTCTGTTTGCGCGCCCCAATATTTATCAGATGGGACTTTGATTTCACCAAAACTATCTGTTTCAATGCGATGGGACATAAAAAACTCCTAATAAAAAGACTACAATTTATTTTTTAAAAATGCTGTTAACAATCTAACACCGGCACCGGTCGCGCCATGACTATAATAGTGCCGGCCTTTCCCGTCGACAAAAGCAGTTCCTGCGATATCCAGATGCGCCCACGGTGTGTCATTAACAAAGTTTCGCAAAAATTCTGCAGCCGTGATCGCCCCACCGGCACCTTTGGGCAGTCCGACATTTTTTAAATCCGCAATTTCAGATTTAACGTATTCTTTGATTTCACAATACGAAGGCAAACGCCAAACGCGATCATCAGTTTCATTTGAAGCCTGCAGAATCTCACTGGCTAAATCATCATCATTGGAAACCAATCCCGAATAATCATAACCTAATGCAATGATGCAGGCGCCAGTCAAAGTCGCCAAATCGATAAAACGACTGGGCTTATAATTTTTTTCGAGATAAGCTAATGCGTCAGCCAAAACTAATCGACCTTCCGCATCGGTGTTAAGAATTTCAACGGTTTTGCCATTATAGCCGCGAAAAACATCACCCGGTTTAAAGGCTGATGAACCAATACAATTCTCAGCAATTGCAACGGCAAAAATAATATTTGCCTTTAAATTTAAATCCAAAACATTCTTGAGTGTTCCGATAACTGCCGCGGCGCCACTCATATCTGAGCGCATCGTTTCCATATGACCCGTTGGCTTTAAGTTAAGCCCGCCGGTATCAAAAGTAATTCCCTTGCCAACGAGTGCAGTGTAACCTTTAGACTTAGCAGCCCCAGAGTACTTGACAATGATCAGTTTAGGTTCCTTGGGACTGCCTTGATTAACAGCCAAATGCAAATTAAGACCTTTGGCCTTTAATTCTTTGCCGTTTAACACTTCCAGAGAAATATTTTTCTTTCCGCGAATCAAACCGTGAATAGTTGTTTCCAAAAATTGAGAATCAACAATATCCGCATTGTCATTGATTAAATTCCGCGTCAATGTCAATCCCTGACAAATCACGATGGCCTGTGCATATTCATGTTTTTCAGAAACCGCCAAGATATAATTTTTATCAACCGGGCGTGTCAGTTTTTCGGATGTGTTCTGATACTTATCCCAGCTGTAACTTCCAACGAGAATCCCTTCGATAATTGCAATAACAACTTTTTCATCACTGCAATGAGGAATAATTTCAATATCATTGGCTTTCTTTAAATAAACTGACAAAACAGCTTGCCGCACAGTACAACGTAAAGAAGTTAAATTATTTTTTTGAGCATCGCCAATGCCAACGAGCAAAATCATCTTTTTATTTAAAACCAGAGGGAAAATTTCTTTGTCATTACCATGAAATTGTCCGGCGTCAATAACGGTTTTGACAGCGTCACGAATAGGAGCATTGGGAATGGCAGTGAAATTCTTTTTTGAAACTTGTGTTTTTTCCAAAAAGATCAGCGTCGCTGATTGGTCAAACTTTGCAGTAGGTTGAAAACGAATCACGCTAAAACCCCTTTCTAAAAATTATTTACGTTGATCAATGGGAATATATGGACGTGTCTTATATCCAGTATAAATTTGGCGAGGACGACCAATCCGTGTTTCAGAGCTTTCGATCATTTCTTTCCAATTGGCAATCCAGCCGGGCATCCGTCCAATCGCAAATAATGCTGGAAACATTTTTGTCGGTATCCCAATGGCCTTGTAAATAATCCCACTATAAAAATCGACATTCGGATAAAGTTTGCGTTCTTTAAAATAATCGTCCTTAAGCACAGCTTCTTCCAGTGCCACCGCTAAATCTAACAATGGATCCTTAATTCCTAATTTTTTTAAAAGTTCGTGAGCACGCATCTTAATAATTTTGGCGCGAGGATCATAATGCTTATAAACACGATGCCCAAAACCCATAAGCCGATAAGCGCCTTTTGTATCTTTGGCCTTATTGACATATTTTTGGACATCGCCGCCCTCTTTATGCATTTGCTCTAACATTTCAATAACTTCCTGATTAGCTCCTCCGTGCAAAGGCCCCCACAAAGCACATACACCAGCGGATATAGAGGCAAAAAGGTTCGCTTGGGAACTTCCAACCATTCGAACTGTTGAGGTACTGCAATTTTGTTCATGATCAGCGTGCAAAATAAGCACAGTCCTAAGAGCGCTGACAACTTCAGGGATAATTTTATATTCCTTGGTTGCCGATGAAAACATCATATGCAAAAAATTAGGAATGTACTGCAAATCCTCACGAGGATCAATAAAAGGCCTACCGATAGACTTTTTATAAGCGTGCGCGCAAATTGTTCTCACCTTGGCTAAAAGTTCCACTGCAACAAGATCAATTTCTTCTTTACTGGGTTCCGGTTTGGTCAGTTCAGGGTAATATGCTCCTAAAGACACGACCATCGCCGAAAGAATACCCATCGGATGCCCGGTAGGAGGATAACCTTCAAAAAACTTTTTCATATCTTCATGAATAGGCGCATTCTGAGTAAAAGATTCGGAAAATTTTTGTAATTGCTCTTTGGTGGGAAGCTCGCCGTAAATTAGAAGATAACTTGTTTCGACAAACGTTGAAAATTCTGCCATCTGCTCAATGGGGATGCCGCGATAACGCAATATCCCTTCTTCCCCGTCGAGAAAAGTGATAGCACTTTTACATGAGCCAGTGTTGCCATAACCATTATCCAAAGTAATAAAACCACTATTTTTTCTAAGGTTTGAAATATCTATCGCTTTTTCGTTTTCGGTTCCGACAACAATCGGCAACTCATATGTTTTTTCTCCAATGATCAACTTGGCATTTTCACTCATGCGGACTCCTGTTATAAAAGTTTTAGGAAAGGTTGCATTATATACGGAAATTTAAAAAAGTTGAAGGGATTTATTGTCGAGAACTGACAATCACTGATCATCTCGTTTCTCAAGAATCATCGCGATCTTTGATAAGAGAACGTCGGTATCAATCGGCTTAAGAACATAATCGTCACAACCTTTATTGAAAGCTTCGACAAAACGTTTTTCATAAGCGGTCACAATGATAATCGGAACGCCGTCGCCTAAAGCAATGCCAGCCGCCTTTTCGCTTTCGCGAATTCTGTGCAAAATTTCCAAACCATTAACTTCGGGCAGCTCAATGTCTAATAGAATTAAACTATACGGTTCTTGTCTTTGTATTGACATATTGTACGCTTCAATAGCTTCTTTCCCGGTCGCGGCAAAATCACAAATAGCAATTTCTCGCAAAATTTCTGCTAAAAGCATACGGTTCTCAAAATTATCATCGACAATCAGAATTCTATTCATAAAATTCTCCGCAATAATAAGCGTGCTTATTAATTTCGACTTCCTAAAGTGTTGACATAAAGCTGTAACTTTTCACTTTCACGTCTTAAAGCTTCAAAGTATTGAGTCAAACGTGTCTGGGGCTCGCCTGCTTTAACAGCCTGGTGCATCATTTCTTCGACGGCAGAAAGGTTGCGCAAACGCAAATTGCCCGCGGTACCTTTTATTTCATGTAATGTCATGCGCATTTGATCACGATCATTTGTAGACATCGCATCACTTAAAATTTTGAGCTTGCCAGAAAGGCTATTAACAAAACTTGAGGTAATCTTTACATAAATTTCGGGACGAATGCGCAACTCTTCGCTGATTTGTTTAACATCAAGACTAACAGGAACACCATTTTCACTCATGAGTATCTCCAATCAAGCTTTCAAAAAACCTGCTAACTCTGTTTCTAGTTGAAAAAATAATTCTTTAAACTGCTTTAAAAATGTAAAAATTTTTTCCTTATCACGACCCCCTTTAACTTCTTGGTTAAGTGCGCGCGCAATCATCGCCAAAGTCGTGATCCGCATATTATCGTAATCGCCTTTCCAACGATGAGAAATCGACTGGATTTTTTCAAGATCCAAAAAAGGCAAAGCCGTTTCCATTTCTCTGATGTCAATTTGCGTCTGCGCAACAGCTTTGGATAAAATCCGCAAATAAATGTCTTTTGGAATTTTCAAACT
>CAZNNZ010000100.1:0-431 GCA_964574575.1 uncultured Planctomycetales bacterium | reverse complement strand
TTTCAGCATTCGCTTGAGGGTCAAGAATCATTCGCTATTTCCTCACCGGAACAATACCCATGCTCATATCAATAACAATACGTTTTTCATTTTCAATAAAAAAACTCAAAGTATAAAAGTCATATTCACTGGCACAAAAATCAACGCCGGGAACGGCACTATTACGAAATGTCGAAAAATGCGACATTTCCAACTCAATATATCCGCCAGAAGCAATCTCGGACTTAAAGCGTCCTGCTAAAATGTTACACAACGTCCCACAGGAATCCAAAAGCGCATTTTCGTTTTCATCATCAACCGGCGGATATTTTAAAAGCTTCATGAGCTTTGGTATATACGTCTGTTCAACATAAACAATTAAAGCACCCACAGCTTTTTTTTTGGCCATATCTGCGGCATTCAAATAGTAATTAACTGCTGAAACATACGTC
>CAZNNZ010000099.1:0-6645 GCA_964574575.1 uncultured Planctomycetales bacterium | reverse complement strand
ACACGAGAATTTGGATCTCGTTTTCCAGGTTCGAGCCCTGGCTGGGCAGTATAAATTCAAAAGGTGATTGGCCTTTTGAATTTATAGGTTCAACAGAATGTGAAGAACTATTGCGCAGCAATAGTTCGCGACTGAGTGGCGAGGTTAACAATCCGAGCCCGAGGGAGTCCCAGGAGGGCTTTAGCCCGACGTGGGAAGCCCTGGCTGGGCAGTTTTAAATATTTGACATTCCCGAGTGAAAAGAAAAACCATCCTAAAGAAAAAGTTGCCGAAGAAAAAACTGGCGTGGTGTGTTTATATTTTGGAGTGCGGCAACGGATTTTTGTATACGGGAATTACCGGTGATCTGGATAGGCGATTTAAACAGCATAAAAGCGGCAACGGCGGAAAGTTTACCCGCACCTTTGGGGCAACCAAAATTCTTTACTCTGAAAAATCCCGTGGCCGTAGTCACGCCCTAAAGCGTGAGTTTGAAATCAAAAGCTGGCCGCGAAAAAGAAAATTGGCATTGATAAATTTGAAAACCGGAAGTTAGATTCATCATGGCTCAATTGGCGACGATTATTTTGGCGGCAGGTAAGGGAACGCGGTTAAAATCCGAGCTCCCGAAAGTTTTGCATGAGGTTTGCGGCTGGCCGCTTATCGATTATGTTTTAGATGTTGTACAAAAGTGTGGTTCTTCAAAAACGTGCGTTGTCCTAGGTCATGGGATTAAAAAAGTGCAAGCGCATTTGCCGCAAGGCATTTTGACCGTCGAGCAAAAACAATTGTTAGGCACAGGCGATGCGGTTAAAAGCGCAGAGAAGTTTTTTAAAGATTTTGACGGCGAAATTCTTGTTCTTTGTGGTGACACTCCCTTATTAAAACCTGAAACGATCAAAGCTTTGGTTAAACGTCACCGTGCAACCAAAGCTTCCGTTACGGTTTTGACTGCTGTTGTTGAGCAAAGTCGCGGTTATGGGCGCATCATTCGTGACAATGCCGGAAAAGTTATCGCTATCCGCGAAGAGAATGATTGCAACAAGCTTGAACGTCAGATTAGAGAAATCAATTCCGGCGTGTATTGTTTTGACAGCCAAACGCTATTTGAAAATTTAAAGAAAATCAAAGTCAATTCCCAAAAAGGTGAATATTATTTGACGGATGCGATTGCACTTTTAGCCAGCCAAGGACACGTCGTGCAAACGCTTGTGACCGAAGAATCCGCCGAGGGCTTAGGCGTTAATACGCGAGAAGATTTGGCGCTTTGCGGGGCGGTTTTGCGCCAAAGAATTTTAAAGAGTTTGATGGATAATGGTGTTACAATCACAGACCCTTTGACGACGCATATTGCCATGGGTGTCAAGATTGGCGTGGACACGATTATCAGGCCTTTTACCGTGATTGACAATGATGTTGTCGTAGGAAAAAATTGTGTGATTGGACCTTTTGCGCATTTGCGACCCGGGACGCGCATTGATGATGTTGTTGAGATTGGAAATTTTGCCGAAATTTCGCGCACGAGTGTTGGGAGCCGCACTTTTGTAAAACATTTTAGTTTTTTAGGCGATGCGTTGGTCGGGCGTGATGCAAATATTGGCGCGGGTGTTGTGACGGCAAATTTTGATGGCAAAGAAAAACATCGGACAATTATTGGGGATGGCGCTTTTATCGGTTCGGATTCGATTTTAGTGGCGCCTGTCAAGGTAGGTAAAAAAGCGATGACCGGGGCAGGTTCTGTGGTGACCAAGGGAAAAGTGATTCCCGACGGAAAAATCTTTGTAGGCGTGCCGGCGAGAATGGTACCGGGGAAAAATAATTTAGGATAATCAAGCGAGGATTATTTTATGAATGGTATGGCAATTTTGACAGGGAATTCTAATCCGCAATTAGCACAGGAAATTGCCGCGCAACTGGGCATGCCGTTGACGGATGTTTTGGTCGGACGTTTTAGCGAAGGCGAGATTCGTGTCCAGATAAAAGAAAATATCCGCGGGCGGGATGTTTTTATTATTCAGCCGACTTGTCCGCCGACAAATGATAATTTGATGGAACTTCTTATTATGATGGACGCGGCTCGCCGTGCGTCCGCCGATAGAATTACGACCGTCATTCCGTATTATGGTTATGCCCGTCAGGACCGCAAAGATCAGTCGCGTGTTCCGATTACGGCCAAGTTAGTTGCAAATTTGATTTATGCGGCGGGCGCTAATCGCGTTTTGACAATGGATTTGCATGCCAGCCAAATCCAAGGGTTTTTTGATATCCCCGTCGATCATTTGTATGCGATTAATGTTCTTTGTGATTATATTGCCAGCAAAAATATTAATCCTAAGGACATTGTTGTTGTTACGTCTGATGTCGGCGGAGTCAAAATGGCTCGTGCGTATGCCAAGCGTTTGGGTGCAGAATTAGCTGTTGTGGACAAGCGCCGCAAAGGGCCGGAGACGACGGAAGTGATGCACATTTTAGGCGAGGTCGAAGGAAAAATTGCGGTTATTGTCGATGATATTGTCGCCACAGCTGGTTCTTTGGTTGAAGCGGCTGAAGCTTTAGGGCGCAACGGCGTTAAAGAAGTTTATGCAGCGGTCAGCCACGGGATTTTGTCGGGCAATGCTTTGGAAAAAGTCCAGAAATGTAAAATAATCAAGGAGCTGGTCATTACCAACAGCATTCCTTTTAATCGTGAAACGGAATGTCCTAAAGTTAAGGTTGTCAGCGTCGCTCAGCTTTTGGCAGATGCCATCAAACGTATTCACGACGAGGAATCAGTCAGTATTTTGTTTGAAGAAACACAGAGTCAAATGAAGTAAAGTATAACGTCAAACGTCGTTTTTGACGGCGTTTCACCAGGAAAATCAACAACAAAGAAAGCAGGGTGTAAGCAAATGGAACAAATTGATTTGGATGTTTTGGTCCGGCAAGAAGTCGGGACCGCAAAAGCAAAAGCTATCCGTCGGGAAAACTTGGTCCCCGGCATTGTTTATGGCGGCAAACAAAAGCCGACGGCGGTCAAGGTCAGCCGCAAGGCTTATGAGCGCATTCGCCGCGAGTATCACGGGCAGAATGTTATTTTTCGTTTAAATGTTTTTGAAGGCGACAAGAAGGTGCGCGATTATGCCGCACTGGTTAAAGAAGAACAACATCATCCTGTTAGCGATCAGGTTATTCATATCGATTTTAACCGTATTTCGCTGACTGATAAAATTACGATCAAGGTTGCTATTACCGCTAAAGGCGATGCGATTGGCGTTAAACGCGACGGTGGTTCTTTGGAACACGTGCTTTGGGAATTAGACATTATCTGTTTGCCCACACAGATTCCGCATCATTTGGAAGTTGATGTCAGCAAATTAGAAATTGGCGATAGCGTTCACGTCAAAGATGTGGTTTTGCCCGAGGGTGTTTCAACCAAACATGATCTTGAAGCTATGGTTATGACAGTTGTTCCGCCGATGAAAGAAGAAGTTGCCAGCGAAGCTCCGGCTGCTGAACTTGAAGTTATTAAGGAAAAGAAGGATAAGGAACCTGCCGCCGGGGACAAGAAGGAAGCGGCTGCTGCAGACAAGAAGCCTGAAGAAAAGAAAAAGTAGTTTTTTGCTAACAAGAGAGCGGCAAAATGTCAGAAAAACGATTGATTGTAGGTTTAGGAAATCCCGGTTCGGAGTACGAGTGGACACGTCACAATATGGGTTTTTTGACGGTAAGCCGCTTGGCCGAAGATTTGGGGATGCGCCTGCGCAAATCGACGTGCGTCAAAGGATTGTGGGCGGAAGGCCGGCTTGAAAACAGTGAAGTCGTTCTTCTTTTGCCGCATTCGTTTATGAATAATTCTGGCATGGTTGTCAAACAGGCTGTCATGTCAAAAAGAATCGATCCGGAAAATATTCTGATTGTTTGTGACGATTTTAGTCTGGGTTTTGGCCAAATCCGTATGCGCGAACAAGGCAGTGACGGAGGACACAATGGTCTTTCGTCTATTATTGAGCATTTGGGGACAAAAGAATTTAGCCGTTTGCGCTTAGGGATTGGTCCTATTCCGGCCCATAAGAATGCGGTGGATTTTGTGCTCGAAGATTTTAGGCTCGATGAGAAAAGAAAATTGCCGGAGTTTTTGACGGCAGCTGCGGATTGTTGCCGCGCGTGGACGAGTGAGACTTTGGCGACGGTCATGAGCCGGTATAATCAAAAATTATTGGCGTAAAATTTATTATATGAGTTCAATCAAGTCAAACGGAGGAAACATGAATAAGTATGAATTAGCCCTTGTGGTGGATGCCGCATTGCCGCAAGAACAGAAAGACAGTATTGTTAAGGAAACGGTCGAAGCGATCACAAAGTCCGGCGGAAAATTAGTCAACAGCCAAGTTTGGATTGAAAAACATAAATTGAGCTTTCGTCTTAAAAAGTGTTGGGAAGCGACATATTATTTACTAAATTTGGAATGTCCGTCTTCTGCAGTTTTGCCTTTACAAAAAATCTTGCGGGTCAATGAGCGGGTTTTGCGCTTTTTGATGACGCGTGCTGTTTAAGGCATAGGAAGTATTGTTCTTTAATTCTTTAGCATTTATTAAAATTATTTTATGAGGAAAAACGTATGGCGAATTTAAATAAAGTTTTTCTTATCGGGAATCTGACCCGAGATGCGGAGTTGCGTTATACTCCCGCAAATGTGGCTGTAGCTAATTTAGGCTTGGCGGTCAATCGTCGTTTTCGTGATAAGAACGGCGAGTTTAAGGAAGATGTTTGTTTTTTGACAGTCACCGTTTGGGACAAACAAGCACAAGCGTGTTGTGAGTTTTTGCAGAAAGGCAGTCCGATTTTTGTCGAGGGAGTTTTGCAATCCCGCTCTTGGGAAACGCCCGACGGACAAAAACGCAGCACCATTGATGTTCGCGCCGAACGCATTCAGTTTTTGGGTAAATTTGCGGCGGACAATAAACAGATCGATAAGTTGGATAACGCTGTTTCTTCAACAGACGGTCAAGGCGAAAATAGCGGCGCCGCTTTAAATGAACCGCTGGGACAAACAATCAACCCAATGGATGTTAGTTGGGACGAATAAAATAAATAAAGAAAATATAAGGGGGACACATTGGAAAACAGAGGCAAACCTAGATCATCGTCATCATCAAGATCATCGAACAGATCATCTTCATCAGCGCCTTCCAACTATAAGGGAAGAAACAGCACAGGTATAAGCAGCAATACAGACAATTCGCGCGGACGCGGCAGTGAAAAGCCCCGTTTTCGCAAGAATATTGCCAAGTTTATTTTGCCTAAAGATATCAAAATTGATTATAAAAATCTTCCGTTGTTGCAGCGTTATACGACCGAGCGCGGCAAGATTGTGGCTCGCCGGATTTCTGGGATTACGGCTCAGGAACAACGGGAAATGTCGATTGCGATTAAATATGCGCGTTACTTGGGACTTTTATCGGTAGGCAGTTCGAAGAAGCATTAAGTGAGCACGTGATTTACGGAGTTTATGACGTAAATCACATGTGCGAACTTATCCCTGTGTTTTGATTTGCGAACATAGAGAGCAAATCAGCAGGGATTCAATGAGAATTAAATCAATCGGAGGTTTTATCCATGGAAGTTATCCTTTGTCAGCAGGTTCCTAAGGTAGGAAAAATTGGGGATGTTGTTAAAGTCAAAGACGGGTTTGCGCGTAATTTTTTGCTTCCGCAAAAATTAGCTTGTGTCGCAACAACCGAGAACAAGCGCCGCATTGAGCATGAAAAAGCAAAGCGTTTGAAAGAATACGCTACGGCCAAAAAAGCGGCAGAAGAATTGGCCGAAAAGATTTCAAAAGTTTCATGCACCGTTACCGTCGAAGTTAACGATTTGGACAAGCTTTATGGCTCGGTTTCAGAAATTGATATCGCCAAAGCGCTTGAGCTTGAGGGTTTAACCATTGACCGCAAGGCCATTGAGCTGGAAAAACCAATTGAAGAATTAGGGATTTTTGAAGTTGGCGTTAAAGTCCATCCAGAAGTTACTGCCAAAGTCCGTGTATGGGTGGCGAAGAAATAAAACTTCCACCGCAGAACATTGAGGCGGAGAAATCTGTCTTAGGAGCCATGCTCATCGACGAGGAGGCTATCGGCCTTGCTCTGGAGATTTTAAATGCCGCATGGTTTTATGAAGAAGCCCATCGCCGTATCTTTTCTGCAATTCTAGACCTTTACAATAATCGCAAAAATGTTGACTTGATCACGCTTTCCGAAAAGCTCAAGCAGGACGGACAGCTGCAGGCGATTGGCGGACAAACGTATTTGTCGCGCTTAATCGACATGGTTCCCACTGCTGCGAATGTTGAGCATTATGCGAATATTGTTAAGGAAAAAGGAATTTTACGGCTGTTGATTACCAATGCAACAAAAATTGTGCATGAAGCGTATGAGGCTAAGAGTGATGTTTCGGATGTGGTCGATACTGCCGAGAAACTTATTTTTGAAATTTCGGATTTAAAGCACAGCCAAAACTCTGTGCATATCAAGGAATTAGTCAAGACGACTATTGAGCGGATTGACACGCTTTATCAGCGCAAAGAACACGTGACAGGTTTGGAAACCGGCTTTTTGGAATTTGACCGTATGACTTCCGGTTTGCAGCCGTCGGATTTGGTCATTGTCGCGGGACGTCCTTCGATGGGAAAAA
>CAZNNZ010000098.1:0-6794 GCA_964574575.1 uncultured Planctomycetales bacterium | reverse complement strand
ATCCCGAAGCCTTGCATGAGGACCAGAGGCTTTGGCTCTTTAAAACACGTTCGCGTTTTTTTATTCCTTTGTTTACAGATCCGAAGACTGTGCAATTGCGCACCAACCAAACTATTGGCGTACGCCCGGACTTTGACGTACCCGCGCGCCCGGGCGGATCTTTAGAAGACGATGGTTACTTGCGTGAGGCCGATCTCTTTCCAACCACGGCTCCGGCCGAGACTCGCGAATGGATTTTGTTGCGGCCGCGACGAACATTGCTCCGGTTCTAAAATAATAAAATCCGGCAATGGCATTTTTGCTCAAAGGTTTTTTTTCTGCGGCCTCAATGATTCTGTCATTTTCATCAAGCCTTACGAACGACCATTTAGGGTGCACAGATTCAAAACACACCACCCCTGCATCAATTTTTCTTGACCGAAAATTGTTAATGATCATTTCAATGTCATCATCAATAATCTGATCGCTGTTGGCAATAACAAGCTCTTCTTTATTGTTAATAAATTCAACAGCCATCAGTGCACTGCAAGCGGCTCCTGCAGTTTCTTTGGTAAGTTTGATGACGACACTTTTGTCGTCTGTTAAAAGATGCAAGCTGTTATCAAGGTGGTATTTGGAACAATCTTCTGAACTGACAATAAAAATGAAACGTTTGGTTAATTTCATTTCTTTATATTTTTCAAGCGCAATTTCGATCATTGGCTTTCCGCCAATTTCAATAAGCGGTTTAGGAAATATATATTCTTCGGTATTAAAAAATTGCGATTTTCCTGCCATAGAGTAAAGGAGATTGATCATTTATCGGCTCCTTCTATTTCGGCAATTTTTCGAATAATATTAAAATAAGTTACATCTTCAACGCCACTGACCTTCAGCAGATGGGCACGGCTGGCTAACGCGGCTTTAAAGCCGTTTTCATTATCTTCGACAATCAGACATTCCGTTGGGCGCCTATTCAATTTTTTGAATGCTTTAAGATACATTTCTGGATCCGGTTTTGAATTTTTTACATCTTGATTGGACATATAAAAATCAAAATATTGTGACATGCCTGCATTTGCCAGCATGACTTCAACAGATTTTTTAACTGAATTTGAGCAGACGGCTAATTGATAACCGCTCTTTTTAAGCTTAGAGAGTGTATACTCATGAGAAAAGACAGATTTGCACTGAGTATTGACGATCTGCATTGTGTATTGTTGTTTCAGATCGTTTATCAGTTGGTGCAATTCTCGAGGAAGTCCGCGTTCAGCAGAAATCATTTCTAGTTTCTTTAATGTTGGCAATCCATCATAAGTAACAAGATGGTCATAGCGGTTGATTTCCATACCAAAAATCCCCAAAGCCCGATTGAGTGCTTCATAGTGCCATTCTTTGGCATCAATGAGGACACCGTCCATGTCAAAAATGATAGCTTTAATTTTTGCCATTAAAAAATTCCTCCGCTTGCGCAGGATGATCCGTGCAAATCATGATATCAGTGATTCCTGATTTTTTCACAATGCTACGGTAATCATTCCACTCATCCAGATAATTTCTTGCATGCAACTCCGGAGAAACGATACATATTTTCTTTTTGTTCATTGCATGTGTCTTTATAGTTTTTGCGTCTATCCAATGGTTATGAAATTCATCAAGCCAAATCCCGTCTGATTTCTCATAAAATGAAGGGCTTTTTTCGTATTCACTTTGCCGGGTAAAAACCTTGAAGCCCAATTTTAAATATCCAAGGCCGTCAGGAACGGACATATCAAAAATAAAATAGTTATCAAGTTCATATTTATCCAAGAGATCTTTTAGCTTATGATGCAAGCCATCTGCTTTTATATTTAAGGCTAATGTTTGACGAACGTTAGTTTTATTGTAAATTTTAAATAATTCATTAGCAAACATACAATTTTTGGTAGGCATGTCGTGAGAAATAACTAACTGCCCTCCATAATCTCGGATATCCGTTTCTATACCAAATCCTGACGAGAATGATTTTTCAAAAGCAAGCCGCGAATTTTGTTGGGTCTTTGTTTTCCAATATCCTCTGTGTGACAAAATAATCATCTTTTAAATTCAATGGTTTTTTTGTAAGAAATCCATAAATAGAGTTAAAAAAAATCCAACTATTAGACTTAAAAAGCCAGCTAAGGCTATTTTTTTAAGTTTACCTTGATCAATAGGATATTGGGGTGTGTTGGAAGATGAAACAATTTTTACTTCTCCAAGTTCGCCTAGTTTTAGATCATGTGCTCCTTGAATTCTATTTGCTAGGGCATCATATGATTTTTTACAGATATCCATCTGTCGCATCAGTTGATCGAATTCAAAATTTTTCTGAATTATTTTGTTGTCTTGCGTTTCTATTTCTTTGATCAGGGGCTCAATGGATTTTTGGAGGTATTCAATTCTTAGCTTAAGAAGATTGAGTGACATATCAGTATTAACAATACGAGTTTCTAAATCTTGATAAACAGGATTTATTGATTCACTTCGTATTTTCTTTTTGTCCATTTCGTCGGTATTGTTTTTTTTAGAAGACATTTGCAAAAGTGCGTCATCCGTTATCGCTTTTGAAACAATAATAAATTTTTCCTGTATTGCTATTTGTTTTTTTAGTTCAACAAGAGAATCGGACATGGTTTTAAGCAGTAATTCTGATCCCGCAAGTTCCGATTTATAGTTGTTTAATAATTTTTTATTCAGTGTTAATTCTGCAGTCATTAAATCTTGTTTGTACTCTTTTTTAAAGTTGTTAATCATGTTTTCGGATTTAAGAAGATTTTTTTTCGAAATTTCAAACTGAGTTGTTATAAGATCTCCAGTCCCGGGCATTTCTTGCGATAGCAATTCTTGCCTATATTCAATATATTGTTCCGGCCAAGCATTAGCGATGTCTTTTGCTGTTTGGGGATTAACATTAATCACTTGAAGTTCAACTATTGTGTCTTGATCCGAAGTTTTCTGGACATTCATTTTTTTTGTTAAGTTTTCAATGGGTATTGTTTTGCCCAAAGGATCTTTTAAATTAAGTTTTTTAATAATTTTCTCTAAAACGATATTCGCTTTTAAAAGGGTTATATGTGCTTGATTAGCACTAGGCGTGATCATAAGGATGGTCGTCGCTTTATAAACTTTTGGCTCTATAAAACTCGAAATCGCGGATATAGACACTCCGATAAAGAATATCGATAAAATAAAACGCCAACGTTTTATGATAATTTCAATGTATTTTCTTAAATCAATTTCATCGTCTTGGAATGAGTTTTGATTATTCATATTTCTTAATCTTTTTTTGTAATCAATAAGGCCAAAATTATCCGTTATTATACTTCTAAGGTGCTTGTTTTGTCTAGGATAATCTCGTTTTAAATCGACTTAAAATTGAAACTTTTATAAATTTCGGGATTTTAATTTTTGCTCGGCTCGATGTGTTTTGTCTTTAAACACTGGTTGCCCTTTAGCCCATTTTACGAAGTGTTTGAGTCCAATATCAAGGGGTGTCTCCTTCCAATTTGGCCATAACGCTTTGAGCTCTGTCAAATCCGCCCAGTTATGGCGAATATCGCCCACTCGAAAAGCGCCGGTTACAGTGATTGAAGATTGGCTTTCCCAAAGTTGCTTTAATGTGTTTGCTAATTTTAAAACGGTTGTTGGTTTGCCACTGCCTGCGTTAACCACAATCGAGTCGGATTTAAGGTCTATTGCCTTTGTGCAAATTTTAACAATATCGTCGATAAAAACAAAGTCTCGGCTTTCCAAACCATCTTCAAAGATATTAATTGGTAAATTTTGGCGCAATTGATTAGAAAAAATAGAAATAATTCCGGTGTAAGGATTTTG
Organism: uncultured Planctomycetales bacterium; assembly: GCA_964574575.1. Taxonomy (GTDB): domain Bacteria; phylum Omnitrophota; class Gorgyraeia; order Zapsychrales; family JANLHA01; genus JADLGJ01. The sequence continues at coordinate 2,963 of CAZNNZ010000098.1, read as the reverse complement.
TAACGATTGGCCTGGGCCATAGACATTTTGAAAACGTAAAATTTTAACTGCAATTTTTTGGGCTTTGCCAAGAGTCAGCGACATTTGCTCTTGGGCCAATTTTGTACAGGCATACAATGAGGCTGGATTTGGCACAGCGGTTTCGGCTGTCGCAACGGGAAAAGCCAGCCCCCTACATTTTGGACAAAAAGGTTCAAATTGACCAGTTTCTAGTTGTGTTTTTGTTCGCGGCTCTGCGGTAATTAAACCGCAGGTTTTTTGACAGCGATATAAGCCTTCTCCATAAATAGCTCTGGAAGAGGCGACAATGACTTTTTTAATGGTATGCGGATTATTTGCCAAAACATCCCATAATGCGGCTGTACCGCCGACGTTGACTTTAACGTATTTGCTAATTTCATACATTGACTGTCCGGTTCCTGTTTCGGCTGTCAAGTGGATGATGACATCTTGGCCGTTGATAGCTTTGTGCCAATCTTTTTTGACCGTAACGTCCCCGAATATAAAATTGACTTTATTCTTTATGCTTTGATAAAGTGGGCAATGATTTGGATTTTTTCCATGGATTTGTGGATTCAAATTATCCAAGACAGTGATTTGGTAACCCAAGGATTTTAAATAAACTGCTAAGCTACTGCCAATAAAGCCAGCCCCACCTGAGATTAAGATATTTTTTATTTTGTTTCATAAAATTTCTCTATCTATTTTCTATTTCTCAACTCTCCAACTACTTGGAAACCATAATCCAATATAATACTCGCTGTTAGGACGCCAATCCTGCAGGGGTAAATAGCGATTTGATATTTTTTGCATACCTTTTTTGGAAACAACTTTGAATCCTTGGCACGTTGCGATAATATTTCTTTGGTAAGAATAATCAAATGATCCTAACATTGGAACAAGCGTATCAATGGGATTTACGACTAGATTATTATGGGATGCTAAGAAAAACCCTTCAAAATTCTTTATATGAAGTTGGCTATACGAAAAGACTCTATCCAGAGTCCGGAATGTGGAATCTAGAGCATCTGACCAAACAACCAAAATACCCTGCTCTGTTAAATGTAAGGAAACCAGCTCAAAAAATTGCTGTGAATAAATGTTATTACTATACGCTGATGTGGACCGCAGAGGATTCATAAATACAAGGTCGTAAACAGCAGGGGTTTTTTGTAAAAAACGTCGTGCATCTTCAATTACAATTTCAAGACGGGGGTCGTTAAGTAGATTGTTAAATAACGGGATTCTTTGTAGATTGTTTAATAGTGTTTGGTTAAGCTCAACAACAGTTACTTTTTTAACGCCGGGAATTTGTAAGGCTCCTTCGACAATTGAACCTGTCCCATAACCAATGACTAAAATTTCATCTGCTTTTTTTGTGTAACTGGCTGCCGCAATGACTTGTGCATAGAATGAATAACCCGGTCTTCCCCCGTGGCTGTCGCCATTTATATAATTTTCGACTTGGCCCTCGTTTGAGACGTAAGTCATAATAACGCCACTTATTCCTTCGGAAAAATATTGTGTATAACCTTTTAGTTTAGGATGAATGGCCGCATATAAAGCACCGGGCTTAGGAAAAAAAGAGCAGGTTAGGCTGATGATAATGGCCAAGTAAATATAACCTAAAGAATATTTCTTTTTGATAAGTAGCGGGATTGTAAATGATAGTCCAGTGAGAACAAATAATAGTATTGTCCGTTCAGTGCCAAGATATGGCAACAGGACAAATCCTGTGCCGATGGCGCCCAAAACGTTTCGAATGATATTAAAAAAATAAATTTTCCCTACATGCCAAGCGACTCGAGTATCTTTTTTTAATCCTAGACTGGCGATGATGGGGAAAGTTGCTCCGATAAATAGTGTCGGTATAAAAATGAAAAACATGGGCCAAAACAGGGTTGTTCCAAGGCGAAATAGAAACAATAGATACTTTTGTGTAGATTGAAAATGAATGTGCTGTTTTAAAAAGTGAAAAGGCGGATGAATAGGCAGGCTGAAAGAAACCTCTGTCAGTAATTTTAGCGGGGTCACTAATGTCGCGTAGTAGTATGCTATAAAAATTATGGCTACAGAAATGGCGAGTAATATTTGAAGGACATAAAAAAGAGAACTTCTTTGACTCAGTGGTAAGCGTTTAATAATTTTCCCAATAATGAGGCTTCCTAAAGCAATTCCTAAAAGATAGATTGCAAGACTGCTGGTAAAAGCATAAGGCGAGGATTTAACGAGTACGCTGATAATTCGAAACCAAATAAGTTCATAGCCAATTGCGATAAAGCCAGTTAAAAAAACCAAATGCGAAGTATAAGTGTCAATCGCGCCGGTGATTAATTCCGAATTTTGAGCAGATTGATCTTTAGCGATGTTGATTGCAGATAAGGATTTGCGTATTGTTAGAATGCCTAAGGCCAAGACGATATTTATTGCAGCCCCCGTATAAATAGCTGCATCAATACCAAAAAAAGAAATCAAAATATAGCTAGATAAAAGAGTACCCAATGCTGAGCCTAATGTGTTTATAAAATACAGACGACTTAAAGAGCGTGATAAGTCTGGAATAAAACGGCTAAAGATTTTTATTAAAATTGGCAAGGTCATGCCCATAAGTATGGTTGGTATTAAGAGTAAGACGAAATTATAAAAAAACGTAAGGGCATAAGAACTGCCGGCAGTGATATTGCCGATTGTCATAATTAATGGAAAACTTAATAATCCAAAGATTCCAATCGCAAGTTCTATCAAGAAATATTGATGAATGCTGTTGTCAGGGAATTTTTCTGCTAGTCGTCCGCCCAGAAGAGATCCAAATCCTAGCCCGAGCATGTAAATGCTGACAATTAAAGTTATCGAAACGGCACCGACGCCATAATGGATTGTCAAAAGTCTTTGCCACGTGACCTGATAAATAAGCGCGGATATTCCTGAAAAGAAAAAAATCAAATACAGGATTTTAAGTGAGG
>CAZNNZ010000097.1:0-6798 GCA_964574575.1 uncultured Planctomycetales bacterium | reverse complement strand
ACTTCGCTTAATAAATATGATCGTGCGACTTTTTATGGCGGCGGCGCGGCCGGTTACACAGATTATCCGGCGTTAACGACTTAGAAAATCACGTTTTAATTTATGTGGGATTGTAAACACAGGCGAACAGATGACGATTCGTGCAATAGAAGAAAATCAAAATGTTTTCCGGGCGGGATCGGGTGTGTTTTAAAAGGGAAATACGAATTTCCTCTGCGGACAGAAGAAGACCCGTTGGTTAAAAGATTAAAAAAGTCAGGTAAGAAAATATCCCCGGCAACTGTTTTTTATTCAAGGAGAAAGATTATGGGCATCGATGTATTAGGTTACGCTGCAAAATCCGCTAAGGATAATTTGGCGCCGTTTAATTTTACCCGTCGTGATCCGCGCAAGGATGATGTGGTTATCGAGATTCTTTACTGTGGTGTCTGTCATTCGGATTTGCATCAGGCCCGCAACGATTGGGGCGGCAGTACTTATCCGATGGTGCCCGGGCATGAAATTCTTGGTCGCGTTTTAAGCGTTGGGCCAAAGGTCAAGCGTTTTAAAAAGGGCGATTATGTCGGTGTCGGGTGCATGGTTGATTCTTGTCAAAATTGTAAGTCTTGCCAACAAGGGCTTGAGCAGTATTGTCAAGAGTTTCCGACGTTTACGTATAATGGCGTCGATCGTCATGACAAAATGCCCACTTTCGGCGGCTATTCCGAAAAGATTGTCGTGTCAGATAAGTTTGTTGTCAAAATTCCTAAGGGTTTGGACCTCAAAGCCGCGGCGCCTTTGTTGTGTGCAGGCATTACGACGTGGTCGCCTCTGCGGCATTGGAAAGCGGGAAAGAAAAGCAAGGTTGCAGTTATCGGTCTTGGCGGACTGGGTCATATGGCATTAAAATTTGCCAAGGCCCTCGGCGCAGATGTTACACTTTTTACTCGCTCGCCGGGCAAGGCAAAGGATGCTCGCCGATTGGGGGCGCATCGTGTGGTTCTTTCGACTAATGAAAAACAAATGGCCGCTGTGAAGAACAACTTCGATCTGATTATTGATACTGTTCCCAGTGTGCATGATCTGAATCCGTATTTGCCGACACTCTCGCTTAATGGCACCTTGGTCTTGGTTGGTTTTTTAGGCGGGCTTGATCCTTTGTTGCAGACTGTTCCTTTAATAATGGGACGCAAGGCCGTCGCTGGTTCTGTTATAGGTGGCATTAAGGAGACACAAGAAATGCTTAATTTTTGCGGCAAGCATCGAATTACCTGTGATGTTGAAGTGATCAAGATTCAAGATATTAATAAGGCATATGAGCGCATGCTTAAAAGTGATGTGAAATACCGCTTTGTTATCGATATGGCATCGTTGAAAAATTGACAGAACATAAATATGAAAATAATTATTCGAAGCGCATTGTTTATAGAAAATTGTATTTTGCCTTTAATTTTTTTATGGGTAATTTTAAATAACTTGGTTTTTTTTGTCGTTTATTTGAAAACTTTCATCTCGATTATATGCAATTTCCCCCACGACGCGAATAGCAGTATCGTTGGTTTTAAAGCCATTACAGCGTATATCACAAATTTCTTTTTATTCTCGTTTGAGTCATTGATATTTGCTGGGCTTGTAATCAAGAAAAAAATGCATAAAAGTCCAGATAGTCTTCAAGAAATCATTGTTCCGTTTGTATCTACATTTTTTTATTTATTGTTCGACTATGTTAAATATTCTCCGTTTCAGATGAGTTTTTTATTTGTCCCCGAACAATTTATTCCCATTTGCCTTGGTATAGGAACCGTAATTAATGCGATTGGGATTACGGTCTCGGCGATAGCAACGTATAATTTGCGGCATTCTTTTAGCGTATTAGTTGAAATACGCGATATTGTTTCGCAAGGATTTTATCGTTATGTCCGACATCCGATTTATTTGGGCTACAATATTTCGACTATTGGGTTTCTTTTTATGATGCCTCGCGTTGATTTTTTGGTTTTATCTGTTTTATCCACTGTTCTTTTGATTTATCGCGCAAATTTGGAAGAGAAGAAGTTGATGGAAAATTCGCAGATTTATTATGAATATGCAAAAAAAACACCAGCATTCATTCCGCGGCTTAGTTTATAAAAGTAAAATGAATTGTCAGCGAGGGCGAAAAAGTTATGGATTCACACAATAAAGATATTTTTCATGGCGTGACGCTTGAAATGATTCTTAACCGTCTTTTAAAAAAGCATGGTTGGGAAGGCCTTTATAGCCGCATTAAAATTAATTGTTTCGCCAAAAACCCTAGTATCAAATCAAGTTTAACTTTTTTGCGCCGCACGCCATGGGCACGAGAAAAGGTTGAGAACCTTTACTGCTATTTGAAACCGGAAGATCGGCAACGGTAGTAGTGGCAAAAGGAGATGGTTTATAAATTATAAAAATGTTAATTGGATTTTTAGAGTTAATGTTGTCGATAAGAATTTATTTGACGGCTCAATAAACAGTGTTAAGATTTAAAATCATATACGCTACAGATTAGAAGTTTAAATTCTTAGGGAGAGAAATATGCATATTCCATCATCGATGTTACATGGAGCAGTTTGTCCTGTCACACTTACGGTTGGCGCTGTGGGTTTAAGTCTTGCGGTTTTAGCCGCACGTAAAATTGAGAATAAGCCTTCATCGGCAAAATTTGCGTTGGTAACAGCGATGATTTTTGCATTGCAAATGTTAAATTTTCCTATTGCCAGTGGAACGTCTGGCCATTTGTTGGGCGGTGTTTTGGCTGTTTCGCTTTTGGGTGTGCCATTTGCAGTTTTGTCGATCAGTTTGGTTTTGGCGGTTCAGGCGTTTTTCTTTGGTGATGGTGGAATCAATGCGCTGGGAGCAAATATTATCAATATGGCTTTTTTAGGATCTGCGCTTGCAGGTGTTTTTCTTTCGTGGTTAAAAGGGCGCAATGTTCCAAAAGTTTTTGCGCTGGCAATAGCGTCATGGGTTTCTGTGGTTATCGCCGCCGCGGCTTGTTCATTGGAAGTGGCATTATCCGGCGCTGTTGCGCTTAACAAGGTATTAGTTGCAATGCTTTCTGTGCATACACTGATTGGTTTTGCCGAAGGGGCAATAACAGCTTCTTTGGTTGTTGCGCTAGAACGTTTAGCGCAGGCATGGAAAAGAAATGAAAATGCCATAGCTTTTGCATCTTTTGTTGTTGCTTTTCTTGCGGTTATGGCAAGTCCTTTTGCCAGTAATTTTCCTGATGGCCTAGAGTGGGTAGCTGGGAAATTATCTTTTTTGGAGTTTCATGTAGTTGCAATACCAGTTCTTTTCCAGGATTATCAGGCAATGTTTATTAGTAATCTTTCTTTCTCGACGATTACGGCCGGATTTTTAGGTGTTGGAATTATCTCGGGAATAGTTTTTTTAATCGGTAAATTACTCAAGGCGGCTTAAATAAAGTTATTTTAACAATACCAATGAAATGAGGCAGCCGTGCAAAATCCATTAGAAATCACTTTTCATGATTTAGTCCGCAGTGAAAAAATCGAGCAATTGATACAAGAAAAGTTCGCAAAACTCACCAAGATTCGCCCTGACATTACCAAATGTCATGTTTTTTTTGAAAAGCAAAGCAAACATCATCAAAAAGCTAACAGCACAATTGTGCGGTTAGATCTTAAAGTTCCGCATTTTGAAGATATTGTCGTCAGTGAAAAGTGCGATGAAGACGTTGCTGTGATTAAAACGACGGTGATTAAGATTTTTAAGCGCAGTCAAGATCTTTTGCTTGAAAAGATTAAATATCATCGTGATCGTAATCGTGCGGGTCTTGGTGAAACGGCTTTATCGGATTCAAATGAAGATGAGGACGAAGTACTATAAGGCTGGCGTGTCGGTTGTTGCAAGGTTACTAAATCTCGACTTATTGATCGCTTTAAGATAAGCGGCTTCTTTCGAAACCTTTCCGCTGGTTACGAGCTCCATGAGTGAATCATCCATCAAAATCATTCCTTTGGATTTATTCATCTGAATTTCATTGTTAAGCCTTATGCTTTCACCGCTTTGAATAATATTTCCCAGCGCAGTTGTGCGAATAAGAATTTCGTAAGCCGCATAACGACAGCTTTGGTCAGCACTGGGTAAAAGTTGCTGAGCGATGATTGCTTTAAGATTGTTGGCGAGAATGCTGCGGATTTGATTCTTTTGATCAGAGCCGAAAGAGTCAATAATCCGGTCAATGGTTTTAGCGGCAGAATTCGTGTGCAGCGTTCCAAAAACGAGAATGCCCATTTCGCTGGCAGTCAAAGCCAGCTCAATTGTTTCGCGGTCACGCATTTCTCCGACGAGAATAATATTCGCGTCACTTTTGATGGCCGTACGCAAGCCCATTGCAAAAGAGACGGTGTCTTTGCCGACCTCACGGTGAGTGATAAGTGAAGATTTGCTGACATGTGTAAATTCGACGGGTTCTTCGATGGTAATAATTTTTTGACTAAAATTCTGGTTGACGTAATCAATAATCGCCGCAAGTGTTGTGGATTTTCCGCTGCCGGTCGGTCCCGTGACCAAGACAATGCCGGAGCGTAATTTAGTAAATTCTTTAACACATTCGGGAAGATTTAATTGCTCAAGTGTTCGAAGTTTAGAGGGAATCAGACGAAAAACTGCTCCGAGTCCGAAGAAATGTCTAAAATAATTTGCTCGAAAGCGGGAATCATTTTTATAAGAATACGCAAAATCAAGATCTCCATGAGATTGAAAATGTTTCCAGTCATTGGGCTCAGTGATTTCAGAGAGCAGGGTAAGCATGTTCTCGGCAGTCAAAACATCTGTGCCAATGGAGACTAAAATCCCATTGAGACGGATTTTTGGTTTTTGGCCTTCTTCTAGATGAAGATCAGAACCGTTTTTTTCAATCAAAATATTAAAAAGTTTGTCGATGGCGGCCATATTAGCTTGGGATTTCCTGCTCAAGTTTTTTAGGATTTGTTGCCCGTTGTAGAGCTTCTTCTTGTGAAATCAAACCTTTGTTGAGTAATTCTTCGAGAGAAACATCCATTAATTTCATGCCAAAGGATCTTCCTGTTGAAATAACATTGTGGATTTGCATAATTTTATCTTCGCGGATCAAATTCCCAATGCTGGAGTTGACAATCAAAACTTCATAAGCTGGGACAAGGCCCGTCATATCGATCTTTGGGATTAATTGCTGGCAGATAACGCCGCGCAGTGATTCGGAAATCATTTTTCGGATCACCGTTTGCTCGTCGGCAGGAAAAGAATCGACAAGTTTTGAAATCGTTTGCGCCGCATTAACGGTATTCATGGTTCCCAAGACTAAATGTCCGGTTTCGGCGGCACTGATCGCTAGTTGCATGGTCGAAAGGTCACGCAGTTCGCTAACGACAAGAATGTCGGGATCTTCGCGCAGTGCGGCGCGCAAAGCCGTGTCTTTGGTACACGTATGGATATTGATTTCACGTTGGGTAATTTGACATTGTTTGGGTTCGTAAACAATTTCAATGGGTTCTTCAATGGTAATGATGTGATCCGGCCGGCTTTGATTGATCATTTCGACTAAAACAGCCAGTGAAGTAGTTTTTCCGCTTCCCGTCGGGCCGGCGATTAAGACTAAGCCCTGCGCCCATTTTGTCAAATTTTTACACGATTCGGGCATACCTGTATCTTCAAATTTTGGAATTTCAAAAGGAATAACACGGGCGGTTAAATCATAACCGTTGCGATGCTTGATTAAAGTCATACGAAAACGTCCATATCCGGGAATCGTATGAACGTATTCGGTGTCACCAGAGGTTTCAAAATTTTGTACGATATCTTGCGGAAGGTCGGTGCTTATCAGTGCGCGAATATGTGCGGCGGTAAGTTTTTTTGTCGTTCGATGTTTTAAAACACCAAATTGCCGAAAGATAAGTGGTTTTTCGGCGGATAAATGTACGTCGCTGGCATTTTCTTTTCGGGCGAAAGCCAAAATTTCATTAAGGGAGCTTGTCGCTGTAAGTGCGCTTGGTACGCAAAAAGCTGGAGTACCTCGTCCCGTATGGCCAATAAAGCTATTTGGTAATTTATCTTTTGATAGATCAGAATGATTCATAACGGTTTAAGTATATAAAGCGAAATAGAAATAAACAAGTAAAGAAGCGTATTTTTTAGGTGAATTTGCTTTTTGAGATTTTGTCGGGCATACTTTAGCACATAAGCTGCCCGAAGATTGAGCATTTTCTGATTTTCAATTGACAATATTGAGTAATTTTACGTTCAAAAAAGAAGAAAGAATTCCTATGAAGAATATCTTCTATAGAGAAACTGTATTTATTGCGTCTTTTAAATTACAGTTTTTGAGAAAGCTTATTGGAACTGTTGTTTTATTATGTTTTTTTGTTTCGATAATTGTTGCTCCTGCGGGTGCAATTGAAACTTCTGCATTTCAACCGGCTGTTCTGGTCGGTCTTAAAATCCATCCTGAAAATCCGCTTTTGTTCGATTTTATAGTTGATCAGGGGTACAGTAAACTTTCGGCGGATGAACTTAAAGAGGAAACCACAAAGCTGGTCAAATATTTCCTCGCCGCATTAACAATTCCCGACAAGGAAGTTTGGGTCAATCTTTCGCCGACCGAAAAAGACAGAATTATTCCTGATGTTTTGGGTCAGACGACGATGGGCAAGACCATGCTTGAGCAGGATTATGTTTTAAAGCAACTGTCCGCATCGCTGACAAATCCCGACACGGATTTAGGCAAAAAGTATTGGGCCACCGTAGGGAACGGTCGCGACCGTTCCCTACAGAACAAAGTCTGGATTATGCCCG
>CAZNNZ010000096.1:0-6814 GCA_964574575.1 uncultured Planctomycetales bacterium | reverse complement strand
CAAACTGACCCGTTCCAACGATGTTCTTTGTAACTTCAAAAAAAACTGTATCCAAGCGCTTAATTAGGACTAACTCTTCTTTTTCTACAGTCGATCCTGGATTATCAGCGAACATTTTATCCAGATTTAAACTCTGATTTAAAAAAGATGTCAAATCAGAATTCTTAAAAACTTTTATTGCTTTGGTTGTATCCTCATTTCCCAAAGCATAATTGTAAACATCCCACGCCCCATCTTTTATACTCACGCCCGAAAGAATTTCAAACGTGGCCTTAACAGGTTCAAAAGAAATAATTCGTCCCTTATAACCCAATGAACGCAACAGTAAACCATACTGCCCACGATTAGCACCAACATCAAAAACACAATTAATCTGATATCTTTCAAGCAAATTTCTTAAGTGGCTCTCAAATAATTTATGATTCGTTGAGCTCTTGGTAAGCTGATACCCAAAAGATCCTAAAATTTTATTTATTATTCTCATGTTTAAAGATAGCTAATACTATTCCAGGGACCCTGCTTGATAAACCTTTGCAAGTTTTTGAGCGCTGTCTTTGACGGTGCGTTTGAAGGTTTGGTAATCGACATGGATAAGTCCAAAGCGCGGGCCAAATCCTTGTGCCCATTCAAAGTTATCCAAAAGCGACCAATACAGATAGCCTCGGATATCAACACCTTGAGACAAAGCCAGATGCAGAACTTTAAGGTGAGCGACAATATATTCCCAACGCAAATCATCGTCGAGCGTGCAGATCCCATTCTCGGTAATGATAACCGGAAGATTATATTTTTTAACTTTTAAAAGAATCTTGTGCAAGCCCTGAGGATAAATATCCCAGCCTAATGAATTTTTCTTAACCGGATCATGGCCACTGGTACAAACGTCCGTCGTCAAATTCTTAAAACCCCAACCTTTTAAGTCCACTTGCTGACGCGAATAAAAATTCACACCTAAAAAATCTAAAGTGCCTGCGTCAAAAACTTTATCAATAAACAAAAAGTTATACCATTTCTCCCTAAAGCCCGCGGCAAAACGGTTGCGAAACGTATTATCACACGCAACAAAAGCCTGCAAATGCTGGGCAATGCTCACCTCTGGGGCAGGCAAGTTTGACTTTTGATAAATAGCGTGAATTGCCCGATAAGTTGCAATATGCGCTTGGGCAAGATTGTCAAACACAGCCAGGGATTTTCCTACAGACTTCTCTTGCGGCGGCCATACGCCCCAAAGAAATGAATGTGAAAAATACACCGTCGGCTCATTAATCGTCATCCAATAGTGAACATGCTTAGCCAATCCCTGGACAACAAAATCTGCATAACGCAAAAAAGCTGAAATATTTTCCTTGCGCGTCCAACCACCTTTTTGGCTAAACCAAATCGGATTCGTAAAATGATGCAACGTAACCAAAGGCTCAATGCCGCGTGCTCTTAAGGCGAGAATGACCGCAATGTAATGATCTAATTCTTTTTGAGAAAATTGACCCTCTACTGGCTCAATGCGGCTCCATTCGATCGACAAGCGATGGGCATTGTGGTGCAGGCTTTTTGCAAGATCAAAATCTTGTTCGTAAAATTCATAATGCCGACAAGCCTCGCCGGAGCGCTCGTGATTGGTCGCAATCTCCCACGGCCACCAGTCGGCGTTAGTATTATTGCCTTCGACCTGATACGAAGAGGTCGCGGCACCCCATATAAAATTTTTTGGAAATTGAAGGCTCATAGAGTTTATAGTTTTGCATTATATCCCAATGCACTTACAAAGCTAAAAAATATTTTATTTAATCATAAGCAAGCTGTCTTTTTTTATTATAAACTACCCTCCATGAATGCTTTATTTGTCCTAATCAAAAAAACTTACAAGATGGTAAGCCCACACGAGGGGCGAACGGTTCTCAACAATGCCGCTTTGCTCTCTGGGCTGCAAACGATCACCTATATCCTGCCGCTTATTATCCTTCCGTATTTATTCCGCGTACTAGGGCCTGACAAATTTGGGTTAATCGCCTTTGCACAAGCTTTTGTACAATATTTTATGATCTTGACCGATTATGGATTTAATGTTTCTGCCACCAAAGAAATTTCCCTGCACCGACACATCAATACCAAAGTCAGTGAAATTTTCTCGTCGGTTATGATCATAAAACTTGCAATGGCCTTAATGAGCTTCCTAATGATGGCAACAATTGTATATTCCATCCCAAAATTTAAACAGGACTGGCTTGTCTATGCTTTAAGTTTTGGAGCAGTCATAGGCAACACGCTTTTTCCGGTCTGGTTTTTTCAAGGTACCGAAAAAATGAAATACATCGCTATTCTTAACATCATCGGCGGAATCATTTTGACAATTCTCATTTTTGTTTTTGTGAAAAGTCCTCAAGATTATCTGTGGGTACCGGTAGCAAACTCGCTGGTCTTTTTATTCACGGGAATCGTTGGTCAATTTATTATCTGGTATCGGTTTAAAATATCATTTAATTTTGCCGGATACCACTCTGTCAAACAACAGCTAAAAGCTGGTTGGGATATTTTTATTTCGCTTTTAGCCATCAATGCCTATACTACAACCCGCGTTTTTACCGTCGGACTTTTGACAAACAATACTTTAACCGGGTATTATTCTATCGCAGAAAAAATCGCGAATGTGGCCCAGACTTTTCCTCTGTCATCATTTACGCAAGCAATCTTCCCGCGCTTAAGCAAAATTTTCTCTAAAAATAAATCAAAAGCGTTTGTGATCATGCAACATATCCAGCACATCACGATTTACATCGCCGCAATCTGTCTGCCGATTGTTTTCTTTTCTGCACCTTTGATCGTGCAAATCGTTTGCGGGGTGGATTATCCCGAAACAATTTTGTCTCTGCAACTACTTATCCTCTCCGTCTTTTTTATCAGTGCGAATGCTTTTCGAGTACAATTTCTTTTAGTCTGCGGCAAGACTACGATTTATTCGCGCATCCACGTTTTTATGGCGATGTTGGGACTGCCGTTACTTTTTCTTTTGGTCCATTTCTTTTCGTTCGTCGGTGCGGCTTTGGCGACGGTCATAATCGAAGCGGGGATTTTTACAATCACTTACTTTACCGTCAAGAAATTAAAATTTTCAAATTAACCAATAAACCCCTTAAACTTCTCAACAATCATATCCCGAACTTTCCGAAACTCATCTAAAACCACTTCATTGATTTCCTTATCGTGCGGCGGATCCGGGAAAGGCCAGTGCATCAATTTGCCGCCGGGGAAAATCGGGCAAGACTCCTTTGCATTGTCGCAGACGGTAATGACATAATCGATCTTCTGCCCCTTAAACTCATCGACATGTTTAGAACGATGTCCCGAAATATCAATCCCGATTTCCTGCATAACCTTAATGGCAATAGGATTAACCGACGACGGCTTGGTCCCTGCACTCAACACTTCAAACTTATCGCCGTTAAAATGCCGTAAAACACCCTCGGCCATTTGAGAACGGCAAGAATTTCCTGTGCAAAGAATCAAGACTTTTTTCTTTAACATATCAATCCTCGTAAGATAAAAATCACAGATATGGACATACTAAACTTATATATCCATAAAATATACATCTTTAAATGAAAAGAGACGAACACAATTGATAAAAGTGTCCGTCCCTTTTTTATTCTCTTATACTTTACGGCAAGAGCACTGTATCAACAACATGAATCACACCATTACTAGCCAAAATATCTGCCTTAGTCACAGTAGCATCGTTGATCTTAACCATGTCGCTTGTCGCATCGATGGTGACGTCCTTACCATTGACCGTATTGGCGGACTTTAGCTTGACCACATCGGCGGCCAAAACTTTTCCTGCGACGACATGGTAGGTCAAAATAGCAACAAGCTTATCTTTATTCTCTGGTTTAAGAAGATCTTCAACTGTGCCGGCAGGAAGCTTTGCAAACGCCTCATCGGTCGGCGCAAAAACCGTGAAGGGACCTTCAGATTTTAATGTTTCGATCAAATCCCCAGCGGTCAATGCCGCCGCTAATGTATTAAATGAGCCGGCCGCAATGGCGGTGTCAACGATATCCATGCCCATATCCATTTTGTCCATTACTTTCTCCTGAGCAAAACTTTGCGTTACTGATAATGCGAGCATCAATACTGCGAGTAATACTTTCTTCATGACTTTCTCCTTTGTTGGTTTATGTTACGTGGTGAACTTAAAAATCTTTGCTCTAGACTTTGGCTTTTTGTAAATCACGCAAAGCGGTTACGTCCCTCTGAATCGCAAAATAATGAGTAATCTTATTAGGCTCACTGGCAAAAGGCAAAACTCGCCATTCCATAATAAACTCACTGCCATCCTTGCGGTAATTGATAGCCTCGCCGTGAAAATTTTCACCGTTACGAATATTTTCGCTGAGCCTTTTTAAAACCGCACTGTCCGTTTTAGGACCTTGCAAAAATGAAGGACTTTTATACATACAATCCTGCAAAGTATATCCAGTAATTTCGGTAAACGCTTTGTTAATAAAAACAATGGGAAAACCCTTTTCGGCGGTAGTAATCATAAACGCATCAAAAGTACTGCCTATCGCCAACTCAAAAAGCCCATCTGGGATACGTATATTTTCTTCTTGCAATTCAAACTCTTTTTCACTTTTCTCTAAATTTATCATATTTCTCCTCTCAAAGATCTTTAATATCCACTAAATAATGCCCAACTTATTTCAAAGATGTACTGGTGATTCGTTTAAAATCTTTATATCGCCAATGCTTTGAAGAGATTGTAACCAGATTTGCAAAAAATACAATAAGGAAAGGAAACTTACATATCATGTATATGATAATAAGTGGTCGAATGTCTTTGACTGAAAGATTCCAAAATCTATGGGCTAGAGGCTAAACTGCTTAATAACAATATGTTGCGTAATGGTTAAAAATTATGTGCCAGATTCCTGCCTGCCGGCAGGCAGGTGTGCCAAGTTATAATCGATCCAAATATTGTGAGATTGTACTTAAAATCTCATCAAATGATATTTGCCCCTGATAATACAATGTTGCCGTTTTTAAGTATTCCTTCCTAAATTGATCTCTAATCTTCATGTCTTTCAATACAAAAGCCTCCTGTTGGGCAATAGGAAACTTTTGATCTGCGGCGGGAAATCTTTTTTTCTTATGCTCTTTGTATTTCTCTGTCTCGATAAATTCCTGAACAGTCTCATTTTTTAAAAGGTAAGCGACATCATAATAATGCCGGATAAAATTAGCAGGCATCTTTCCGGTCTCTTGCAGTTTACGAAACTTAGTTGCGATTGTTTGCAATTTTTCAACAAACGTATAACCCGGATGATAGCACAAAACACCACAAGCTCTATTATCCTTAACCTTTAGCCCATTCTGCATTGCAAAATCAAGCGCCCAAGAGCTAATATCCATAGGACTGTTGGGCGTCACGTCATCAAATCCAACTTCGAGCAATACACCCTCTTTTATGCCTCCAGCAACAAAGAAAGCAGATTTATAAAAAAGCCGTATTCCACCGCTAAAATATTTTTCATTATCAAATTCCGTGTCACGAATAATTCTTTGTATCCCGTCAATCTTAATTTTCTTCGCCAACCAGTCATAATATTTCTTACGGCTCGCACAGTGATCTGGTTTTATATGATTTGGGCCTGTTTTGACATCCATGTCGGCAAGCGGCTCGATACAAATATCAATGTCTTCGGAAAATCGATGAATAATGCCATACCCTTTCGAGAGCGACGTACCACCTTTGAGCTCAAATGTAAATCCCCCCTGTTGCAGGCCATGTAAAACATCCATGATCCAATAATCTTTTTCAACCAGACTGCTATCAATATTTTTCTGGCGTTCTACGGCTCGCAACAGTTCTTTAAACTCAGGGTGATTGTGTAAATAATCAGGCATGTACTAAAACTCCCTCTGTCATCCATTTATTAAATAAACTTTTCGTTCTCTCACCCGCATAGGCATTAACTGTGCGCTTCATTTGCGACTGTGGCTCTTCCAAGACTTTTTCTTTAACACTTTTTAAAAGATTGTCCCTATCTTCTGCTAATTCATTTAAATTATTCAATAAATCAACAAACAAAAACTCTTTTGAAAGTTCCCGAGGAAATTTATGTTTTAAGCGAAAATCAAACTCCTTTCCGCCAAGAACGAATTGACCATGCCGTTTATGATTATAAACAAAGCGCGTGTTGTACAACTGCGTTGTCCCCACTCCTAAAGAATTGTAAAGGTTAGGCGAAGCCAAAAGAAAATCATCGCTTTTTAAAAAGGCCCGCACCAATTTTTCATCTTCCGGCGGCACAGGACCAAAAGAGGCCTTTGCAGAATAATAGTACAACCCTTGTGACATTTTTTGCAGAGTCCCATCCTCAACCAGCTGCTTTAAATGGCGATCCACCGCTGTTGACCATTGCTCAAGATCACCCCTACGATAAACCTGTCCGGGTTTTAAGTGTTTTTTTAACTCTAGGAATGCATTCATTTTCTCTACCTCTTTACTAAAAGCATAGTAGATTTTAGCTTAATTTGCAACAATTCTTATTTATAATTCATGCAGATAAAGGCTGATCGTTCCCCCAAGATGATGCAGATAATCATGTTACGGCGCAACCCCAACGGTTCATCAATAACAATTGCCATTGGATATAACTACTATATCCAATTATCGACTATGCTCGTGGCACTGTTGGAAATTCCTCAAAATCTCTCTTAAAAATGCATTTTCGCAATATATGATTGGGCATAGATCGAGGTATCAGAAGGGGAGATTTTGGTGTGCCAAAAATGTGCCAGATTTGTGCCAACTTTT
>CAZNNZ010000095.1:2507-6922 GCA_964574575.1 uncultured Planctomycetales bacterium | reverse complement strand
AACATGTTAGCGGCCGTGAACTTTTAGATGGAATCAGTGAGCTTTTGATGGAGCAGTATGGCCCGATGACATTGTCTGTTCTTAAGCATTGGGGAATCAAAGGCACTGAAGATTTTGGGCATATTGTTTTTAATTTGCTTGAAAATAAGATTTTAAGTAAGACCGAAGAAGACCGCATTGATGATTTCAAGAATGTCTATGACTTTGATGTTGTTTTTGATAAAGGTTACCGCAACAAATTAAACCGCAAGATCAGCCGTTTGCGATAAAACGGTGGCTACCAGTCTTTCTGATATTTCTGTTCAATTTCTCAAAGGTGTTGGCCCAGCGCGCAAAAAAATTTTAGAAAACTTGGGCGTTCGAAGCATTGAAGATCTTCTTTATATTTTTCCCCGTCGGTATGAAGACCGTACGCAAATGACCAAGCTCTCGCAAATTAAAATCGGAGAGCCGCAAACGGTCACTGGAAAAGTTGTTGCGCGCGGCGCTCGACAGTCGTGGTTTACCCGTAAGCATGTTTATGAAACAGTGATTGACGACGCAACAGGGCGGATTTTTGCCGTGTGGTTTAATCAGCCGTATTTAGATAATTACTTTAAACCCGGCACTGAAGTTGTGCTTTACGGCCAGCCCGCGGTTTACAAAAATCGTATCCAAATGGTTTCGCCCGAATACGAGATTATTGACAAGAATGATAAAAGTTTAAGTATGGGGCGGATTGTCCCGATTTATCCGTTGACAAAAGGAATTTCCCAGCGCTATTTGCGCAAGATCATGGATGTTTGTCTTAAGACTTACAGCGCTAGTCTTATTGAAACTTTACCCGACGCTATTCGCAACAAGCACAAGCTATTAGATATTCGTGAAAGTTTGTCTAATATTCACTTTCCGCAAAGTCAACAATTGCAAGAACAGGGTTTTCGCCGGATTTCTTTTGAAGAATTTTTGTTTTTTCAGATTTCTGTTATTAAACGCCGGATGAATATTCTCTCGCATCCCGGCGTGCCGCAGCAGATTAGTGAAACACTGTTGCCGAAGTTTAAAAAAGGGCTGGGCTTTGCGCTGACTAAAGCGCAGGAACGTGCCATTGCAGATATTCTTGCGGATATGCAAAAATCAACACCGATGCTGCGGCTTTTGCAAGGCGATGTCGGTTGCGGCAAAACGATTGTTGCACTAGTAGGCGCGCTGGTAGCTTTCGAAAATAAAAAGCAGTCGGCCATTATGGTGCCGACAGAAATTCTTGCCCGTCAGCATTTTGAAAATATCCAAAAGATTTTATCAGACGCAGAGTTTAAAAAAATGCGCGTTGGCCTTTTAGTTGCCAGTCTTTCCGACGATGAAAAGCTTGGCTTGCGCAAAGAAGTTGCTCAAGGAAAAATCGATTTGCTTATTGGCACGCATGCGCTTTTAAGTCAAGAGTTGGAGTTTAAGAATTTAAGTTATGTCGTTATTGATGAACAGCACAAATTTGGCGTTGGCCAGCGCGCTTTTTTATCGACGAAGGGTGCTAATCCTCATGTCCTTGTGATGACAGCGACACCGATTCCGCGGACTTTGAGTTTGACACTTTTTGGTGATTTGGATGTTTCAACGATTGATGAGCTGCCACCTGGGCGCGGGACAATTACAACCAAAGTTGCAAGATTAGATCAATCTGCGAAAGTTTATGACTTTATCCGTCGGGAAGTCGAGAAAGGCCGGCAGGCGTATATCATTTATCCTTTGGTTGAAGAATCAGAAATGCTTGATTTAAAAGCCGCGCAATCGAGCTTTAAGCAGTTTCAAAAGACTGAATTTAAAGGACTTTCAATTGGTCTTGTGCATGGCCAGATGAAGCGTGAAGATGCCGATGCTGTAATGCAAAAATTTAAGAAAGGTGAGATCGGGATTTTGGTTGCGACCTCTATTTTGGAAGTTGGTATAGATGTCCCCAATGCAACACTTATGGTTGTTGAACACGCCGAGCGTTTTGGCTTAGCGCAACTGCATCAATTGCGTGGGCGCATTGGCCGTGGAAAACAGGCGAGCATGTGTATTTTATTATCCGATCCGTTTACGCAAGAAGCGCAGGCGCGGCTTAAAGCTATTTCATCGACGACGGATGGATTTAAAATTGCAGAAGCGGATTTGGCTATTCGCGGGCCGGGTCAATATTTTGGCCGGCATCAGCATGGACTTAATGAACTGCGTTTTGCCAATCCGCTGACAGAGGTTGATATTTTGGAGTTAGCGCGAAGTCAGGCCAGAGAACTTATGGATTGCGACCCGAATTTAACTGCGCCGCAGAATGCAATTTTTAAAACTGTTATTCAAAAGCGTTATCCGGATTATTTAAAAATGGCGAAAGCCGGTTAAGGGAAGGAAATTTTATGAGAATATTAGGCGGAAAGTTTAAAGGGAGAAATATTTTTATGCCGGCCGTGATACGCCCGACGCAAAATGTGACCAAACAGGCGATTTTTAATTTGTTGGGACATGATTTGGAAGGGCTAGAAGTTTTAGAGCTTTTTGCCGGCAGTGGTGCTGTGGGCATTGAAGCGCTTTCGCGCGGAGCAAAGCGAGTGACTTTTGTTGAACACGATCCAAAATGTGTCGAGGTCATTCGTAAGAATTTGGAGCTTTTAGGATATGATCTTAGCTTGCAAAAAGAGCCGGCTTGTGAGGTTATTCACACTGATGCTTTTGCGGCAATCAAAGGTTTGGCGACGCGCAATCGAAAATTTGATCTTATCTTTTTTGATCCACCTTACGGATTAGATCTGGGGAAAAAAGCCTTGAAAACCCTAGGGGCCTATGATATATTACATCCCAATTGTTTTGTCGTCGTAGAATACTCTAAACGTGAGAGATTGCCTGATTTAGAAGAAAACTTTAAGCTGGTGACACAGCGCCAGTATGGCAAGTCTTTTCTTGCTGTTTATCAAGCGCTTAAGTCAACATAATTTTATGTCAAGAATTGCGATATATCCGGGAAGTTTTGACCCTGTAACCAATGGGCACATTGATCTTATTGCTCGCGCGGCAAAAATTTTTGACAAGGTCATTGTGGCGGTGGCCGCTTCGCGAAATTACCATAAAAAGACGATTTTTTCGAGTGAAGAGCGGGTTAAAATGCTCAAAGAGGCCACAAAAAAGATTAAAGGTGTCACGGTTGAGAGTTTTGATGGGCTGGTCATTGAATACGCGCGCAAAAAGAAAGTTAATGTCCTTATTCGCGGCTTGCGCATGATTTCTGATTTTGAATATGAGTTTCAGATGGCATTGACTAATCGGCGATTAGCTGCCGATGTTGAAACGACTTTTTTGATGCCGTCGGAAAATTATGCTTTTTTGTCATCCACACTTTTAAAAGAAGCAGCCAGCTTGGGCGCAGATGTTTCGCAGTTTGTTCCAAAATTTGTGGAGCGTCTTTTAAAGGAACGTTTGCAGCGTGAAGATTAAGGTCAAAGAAATTCCTCGGGACGGTTTGGAAATCAGCGAAGAGTTAGATGCTGATGCTTTTGGTTTTGGTGCCGATGAGTTTAAAGTCGTTTCGCCGCTTAAGGTTTCTGGTCATGTTCACAAAGCCCGTGATCTCTTAAGCGCTCAAATGGCTGTCAGTGCTAAATACGAGTTTGTGTGTGCGCGATGTTTAGAGCCGGTTGTCGTTAGCCGTAAAGATGATTTTGAGTTTTGTGTGGATATTGATTCGACAACCGATTTTGTCGATCTTGGAGAAGAGATCCGTCAGGAAATGCTTTTAAATATTTCGATGATTGTATTGTGTAAAGAAGATTGTAAGGGCCTTTGCCCGTCGTGCGGTGTAAATTTAAATAACGAAAAGTGTAAATGTAAAAAATAAGGAGTTGAACAATGCCATTACCAAAAAGACAGCATTCAGTCCAGCGTGGACGTAAACGTCGGACACATTGGAAAGCGCGTATTGCCGGTTTAAGCGCGTGTTCTAATTGTAAAAAACCAATTCTTTCTCATCGTATTTGCCCGTTTTGCGGCTTTTATGATGGGAAACCCGTCGTTGTTAAAGTTGTCAAAGAGAAAAAAGATAAAAAAGCCTGATAATCTTTAGCGTCCTCTTTACAAGGAGCTGACTTTGAAAATAGTTGTCGATGCAATGGGTGGTGATCACGCACCGCAGGCGGTTATTGCGGGTGTTGTTGACGCGATAAAAGAGCTCGATGTTACAATTGTTTTGGTTGGCCGCACGCCGGACATAGAAGACGAATTAAAAAAGTATGAGGTTGACCGCAAGCGCATTGAAATTATTCATGCTGATGAAGTCGTCGGTATGGATGAGCCGGCGACTAATGTTATCCGCAAAAAACGTAATTCGTCTATTACCGTTGGAGTTAATCTTTTAAAAGACTCGCAGTATAATGCTTTTATTAGTGCCGGAAACACCGGGGCTGTCGTCG
>CAZNNZ010000095.1:0-2497 GCA_964574575.1 uncultured Planctomycetales bacterium | reverse complement strand
GCAGCGTCGACGATCAACTTAGGTATGATTCCCGGCGTTGAGCGTCCTGCCATTGGTTTGACGATTCCTACTCTTAAAGGGTTTTCATTTTTAATGGACGTCGGAGCTAATACGGATCCAAAGCCGCAACATCTTTTGCACAATGCGCAAATGGCTGCGGTTTATGTTCGCGAAGTTTTAGACAAGCCCAATCCTACGGTTGGGCTTTTGAATATCGGCGAGGAATCAACCAAAGGTACGGATTTTGTTAAAGAGATTCATAAACTCATGACCGAAAAGGTTAAGAATTTTATCGGAAATACCGAGGCAAATGAAGTTTATACGGGCAAGTCGGATTGTATTATTTGTGACGGGTTTGTGGGCAATATTGTTTTGAAGGTTTCCGAAGGGCTTGTGGAATCCGCTTCAGTTTTGATGCGCCGCGAAATAAAGAAAAGTCCACTGGCCATTTTTGGCGCGTTTCTTGTTAAAGCTCAATTGATGAGTGCCAAAAAACAAATGGATTATGCCGAGTACGGCGGGGCGCCGCTTTTAGGTGTTAACGGAATTGTGATGATTAGTCACGGTCGTTCTAATTCGAAAGCGATCAAAAATGCTATTCGTGCGACGATGCGTGAAGTTGATCACGGTATTATTGAGGCCATGCAAAAAGAGATTTCGAGTACGATATGAAAAATGTTGGTATCATTTCCGTCGGTAGTTTTGTCCCTGAAAAAGTTTTGACAAATTTTGATCTCGAAAAAATGGTTGAAACCAGCGATGACTGGATTACAACTCGCACCGGGATTAAGGAACGTCGCATCGCCGCAAAGGGCGAGCGCACGAGTCATTTAGCGATTAAAGCCGCTAAGCAAGCGCTTAGGCGCGCTGAGTTTGATCCTGCCAAGCTTGATCTTATCATTGTCGCAACCATTAGTCCGGACAGCAATTTCCCGTCAGTCGCTTGTCTTGTACAAAAAGCGCTGGGAGCCAAACACGCTGCCGCTTTTGATGTCAGTGCCGCGTGCGCCGGATTTTTATTTGCGCTGACAACCGCAAAACAATATATTGTCAGTGGAACGTACAAAAACGCGTTGGTCATTGCTTCCGAAAAAATTACTTCTTTAATCGATTGGTCTGATCGCAATACGTGCGTGCTTTTTGGTGATGGCGCCGGCGCTTGTTTGCTGGGAACAGTCGCAGGCGAGCGGGGGATTATCGCGGATTATTTGCATTCCCAAGGTGAGTATAGCGATCTTATGACGGTTATCAGCGAAGACCGTGAATCTTTGAATGTCAAAAATAAAACAATGGCCATTCCCTATGTTTTGATGCAGGGACAGGAACTTTTTAAGATTGCCGTCAATTCTATGGCGGATGCCGTCGAGCTTGCTGTTAAAAAAGCGGGTCTTAAACTTTCTGATGTTGATTGTGTTGTCCCGCATCAGGCCAATGACCGGATTATTAGCGCGGTGGCCAAGAAGCTTGGTTTGCCAAAGGACAAAATTTTTATTAATATTCACCGTTATGGCAATATGTCAGCGGCGTCGATTGCTGTTGCTCTGGATGAAGCCATTGAGCATAAACATATCAAAAAAGGCAATGTCGTTGTTTTGGTTGCTTTTGGTGCCGGGCTTGTTACAGCCGCGACGGTAGTTAGGTGGTAAAATGACAAAAGTTGCTTTAATCTTTCCCGGACAAGGTGCGCAAAAAGTCGGCATGGGTTTTGAATTCTTCCAAAGTTCTCCCGCCGCTAAATCTATTTTTGACCAAGCCGATGCGATTCTTAAAAATGGTTTAACGGATGTGATTTTTAATGGCCCGCCAGAGAAGTTGACGACAACCGCGTATTGTCAGCCGGCAATTTTGACAATGAGTGCCGCAGCCCTCATGGCTTTTTATGCTCATTCTAAATTTAAAAATGTCGATGTAAAATTTACCGCAGGCTTAAGCTTAGGCGAATATGGTGCGCTGTTAGCTTCGGGTGCTTTGTCGTTTGGTGACACTTTGCGTTTGGTGGAGCGTCGGTCGTTTTTTATGGAAGAGGCGACCAAAATTAATCATGGCAAAATGGCGGCGATCATCGGCTTAGGCAAGGATGTTATTGTTAAAATCTGTCAAGAAACCGGCGCGCAGGTTGCAAATTTTAATTCTCCCGAGCAGATTGTTATTACCGGTGATGCTCTCAAAGTTGAAGCGGCGTGTGAAAAGCTAAAAGCCGCTGGTGCCAAAAGTGTTATCCCTTTAGATGTTAGCGGAGCGTTTCATTCAACGCTCATGCAATCTGCCGCAGATAAATTTGTTTTAGAACTTCAAAAAGTTAAAGTCAGCACACCGCGGATTCCAATTCTTAGCAATGTCGATGCGCTAGCTTGCACGGATTCTCTTGTGATTCAAAGGAATTTAGGCCTGCAGATAACTTCTTCTGTGCAGTGGGTTGCCAGCGTCGAGGCAATGGCCAAAGAAGCCGTAGAAGATTTTATTGAAATCGGTCCCGGCAAAGTTCTCAAAGGCCTTA
>CAZNNZ010000094.1:374-6934 GCA_964574575.1 uncultured Planctomycetales bacterium | reverse complement strand
CCCGGCAAGCCTGCGCTATAACCATCCAAAAGAAATCCAGATAAGAATGCGGCCCCCAAACTATAATTAAGACCGCGATAAAGATTAAAAAAAACGACTCCAATCAAAACAAAATTCGGCACAAACACAGCCCCTAAGACTTTTGCAAAAAGTAGCTGTAAAACAAGACAAAACACCGTAATCACAAAAACAAAAATAACCTTTTGCATATTTAGTGCACTGTCAAATTAATTTTTAAAGGCCAACCTTCAGAAAAAGTGCACTTTTATACTGTGCACAACTATCTATAATTAAGATTACACAGTTTTAATCTCTATCTGAACTCATCGACGACCGGATGACAATCACTTCTTCGAGTTGGGACAGGGGGGCCGCAGGTTTTATCAAACACGTCGGGAAAGGACTGCCAAGAGAGTTTTCAACGGCAACAACCACTCCCAAAACTAAGCCGTGCGGGAAAGACGAACTCAACTTTGAAGAAATAATTTCATCCCCAACCTTAACATCAGCGCCCGCTGATAAATAACGCATACGACATTGACCAGTTAAAGTGCCCGATACCAAACCAACTTCACGAGAACGCTCAACCATTGCCGCAACACTAAAGCTCGGATCGCTAATTAAAATTATTTTTGAACGATTCGCCACCACTTCAACAACTTTACCAACAATCCCTGAAGCATTAACAACCGGCATTCCGACGGCAATTCCGCTCTTTTTGCCTTTATCAATAATCAGCGCTGAATTCCAATTTGAAAGATCGCGGACAATCACATTGGCGGCAACACCTGAATACGACTTTTCTTTTAAATTAAGAAGCTTTTCTAAACGAGCATTCTCACGAGACGTTTCATTCATCGCCGTTAGCCGCGCACGAAGCATACCTGCCTCTTTAACAAGCCGACGATTCTGTTCAAAACTGGCGTGATAATACAGCATTTTTTTGATTTCTAAAAACGGGAACGTGATAATCTTCATGGGCAAAGAAAGAGTATCAACTGCGGCAAATTTCATGGAAGTTACAAAAGGAAGGCGGGCAACAAGAAACAAAAAAGCAAGAGCAGCAAGGCCAAGGTAAGTTAAGAACTTTGTTCTTTGTCTGGACACACGTCAAATGAGCAAAGACTAAAAATCTAGTCGGGTTTTTACGACGAGCCGACGGCGAAGCCGAGCCGGCATACTTAAAGTTGCACCTGTCCCCAAAACAACAGCGGTCATCGGATCATCAGCCACATGAACCGGAAGGCCGGTCTCCTCGGCAATACGTTTATCAATTCCGCGCAACAGCGAACCACCACCGGCCATCACAATGCCGCGGTCAATCAAATCTGACGACAATTCAGGCGGCGTATTTTCCAAAACAATTTTTGTCGCATCAACTATCGCCTGCACTGGAATCTGCAAAGCCTCACGGACCTCTTCAGACGTAATTGTAATATTTTTTGGCAAACCCGCAATCAAATCACGACCGCGCACATCAAGCGTTAATTCTTCCTCAAGAGGATATGCCGAACCAATACGAATCTTGATTTCTTCGGCAGTGCGCTCCCCAATCAAAAGATTATAATTCTTTTTCAGATATTCCATAATCGCATTATCCAAACCATCGCCGCCGACCTTGATGGATTTTGAATAAACAATGCCCCCCAAAGAAATAACCGCATATTCGGTTGTCCCGCCGCCGACGTCAATAATCATATTGCCAGCTGGTTCTTCGACGGGTAAGCCAACACCAACCGCAGCCGCTTTAGGTTCCTCAATTAAATCAACTGAACGGGCACCCGCACGCTCGGCGGAATCACGAACCGCCCGTTTTTCGACTTCGGTAATTCCAGAAGGAATTGCGATAACCAAAGCAGGCCTCGGATGAAAAAATCCCCGACCCTTGCTATTGTGAACTTTATTAATAAAATGGCGCAACATTTTTTCGGTGATTTCAAAATCAGAAATAACACCGTTTCGCATCGGACGAATTGCGACAATATTGCCCGGCGTGCGGCCCAACATCTTTTTAGCATCATCGCCAAATCCGACAGGAATACCCGTGTCTTTTTCGATAGCAACAACAGACGGCTCGCAGAGAACTACCCCCTCGCCTTTAACATAAACAAGAGTATTGCAAGTCCCAAGATCAATGCCCATATCATTAGAGAGCAAACCTAAAACCCAATTATAAAACTTTTTCCAAACTTTCATAACCCTTGAAAACATGGTTGGCATCCTTATGTTTGGTATTCTCGTCGAGAAAAATTAGATAGAAATAAAAAATTTTCTAACTGCTTGCCACTCAACAGGTAAAATCTTATCGGAAAAGAAAATGCCTGTCAATGACTTTTAATCCCAAATTTTGCATTCAAAATATTACGCGACGCTCCGTCTGGGACAAAAAAATAAAATGCAAAATCCGAATTAAAATTATTGTAAAACTTCAACCGGAGCATGAAGCTTTTTCATATCCGCAACGAACTGCGGATAAGATTTTTGTACACATTGAATGTCGCGCACAGTGACCCCAATTTTTAAACCCAACACAGCAAACGCCATCGCCAGGCGATGATCATGATGTGGGTCTAGAACAACATTGGCCTTGCGACGAGTCAGAGGGAAAACTCTTAATTCATCTTCACGTTCTTCAACACGAGCCCCAACTTTTAACAATTCCTGACGCAGATCGCTTATCCGATCGCTTTCCTTGGCGCGTGCATGAGCAATTTTTGTCAAACGCACACCGCCTGTGGCAAAAAGTCCCAAAACTGCCATGATCGGCACCAAATCCGGACAATGTTGCAAACAAAAAGTCCCGCCCTTTAAAACAAAAGGTCCTTTAATAGCAATGGCATCTTTACTGCGGGTCAAGACCACACCCATCTTTTTTAAAAATCCCAATATTCTCCCGTCGGCCTGAATAAAGCGGTCATTAAAACTTCCCTGCAAAACAATGTCCGACGAAACAAGCGTCGCGGCAGCCATCAAAAAAGCGGCCAAACCATAATCGGAAGGCACATAAAAATCTTTGAGTCCCAAGAATTTCTGGCTTCCTTTTATATCATACTGGCGATCCGAAATTTTTCCTATTTTAATCCCAGCTTCTTTGAGAATTAAAATTGTCATCGCAATATAATCGGATGACACTAATTTTTTGCCACTTAAAAATATTTTAGAATCTGCTTTAAGTTGTGGCGTCGTAATCAAAAGACTCGAAATAAACTGTGAACTCAAACTGCCGTCGATATTAATTTTTCCAGCACGCAAACTGCCACCCTTAAAACTAATCGGAACACTTTCCCCAGAGCCAGCACCGCTAATATGCACACCGGCGGATCTTAGCGCAGTTAACAAATGCAAATTAGGCCGACCGATAAGCGTGCCCTCGCCAAAAACAACCGCATTTTTACTGCGCAAAGAAAGCAGGGGCAAAAGAAAACGCAATACCGTGCCCGATTCACGGACATTGATACGGGTTGATTTTAATAATTTGGGATTGGCACTAATAGAAAACTTTTCCCCGCGAAAAGAGTGGACTTGCGCACCCAAAGTTTTGGCCACAGCCAGCGCTACTTTGGCATCATCGCAATCCGAAGGATAAAAAATGACGGATTTTCCGCCGCAAGCGGCAATGAAAAAAGCGCGAATAGAATAAGATTTTGAAGCAGCAAGCCGGACTTTACCATTAAGTGACGCTGCCGGCTGGACTTTAAGGATCATTGTTTAGGGACAACCTGATCGTCTTTCTTAACACTTTCGCTCTTAAACGGCGCAACAAAATCTGCCGCTGACATTTCGGCTAGGACACGAGAGACTTTTACATCACCTAAATATTCATCACCGCGAAAAATCGAAAGCACAGATCCCTTGGCAATCCCATCTTTTTCGCCCAAACTGACAATGACAAAATCCGTGTCAGAATCGACGCTGATAACTTTACCCTTACCCTTAGGCGAAGGGTTAACAACAATCTTGCCTAACTCAACACCAGATGAGCTTGCTGGTGTTTCGACGACGGGAGCTTCTCCAGCAGAAGACTGTGGCATATCTTGGATTTGTTCTTGAACCTGAGCTTTTGTCGCCTCAAGTTCTTTATTGCGAGCCAAAACTTTATCTAACTCAGATTTGATCGCGTTATATTTTTCTTGTGCGGCCTTCAAATCCTGATTTAAGCGCGAGCGAACATCCTCCTTCTCCTGAACTTCCTTCTGAAGATTATCTTGCAAAGTCAAATTCTGTTTTTGCACTTCTTCCTTGGCACTCTTTTGCAAATCAACTTCTTGTTGCAAATTCTCAATCGTTGATTCGGCTTCCTTCTTTTTTTCATCCAAAAGCGTTATCTGCTCCTGTGCGGCTTTGAGATCAGCGTTTAATTTCATTTCAACAGCTTGCAATTGTTCGACCTTAGTCTCTGCGGCTTGGCGCATGTCAATTTCTTTCATAAAGAAAAAAAGCGAAATCCCCGTAACTGAAATAAGCAACACAACAAAAACAATCAAAATGAAAGTTAACGCTTTACCGGATTTGCCTGATTGACCCATAAGATGAGCTCCTCGTTAATAGACTATGAAAAATGAAATGTGAATTTTATTATATGAAGAATGCAAGGCAAGTAAAGTGATTTTTTATAAAACAACACAACACTATCATTTCTTTAGTGTTATATTCTCTATCGTCAAGAATTCAGACGGGACAGCTGTCGAGAATTCCATAAAGTCTTTTAGATGCGGATGATAAAATCCCAACGATTGCGCATGAAGAGCCATGCGCGAGAATGATTTGGCCTGCCCGTATTTTTCATCCCCTAAAATCGGATGCCCCAAATGCGCCATATGCACACGCAATTGATGCGTGCGTCCACTCTTTGGGAAAAGACTGACCAAGGTCGCCTTATCATCAAAGCGCTTGATCACACGATAAACAGTGATAGCCGCTTTGCCCTTATCGTCATCGACAACCGCTTTTTTGTCCCGATAAATCGGATGACGCCCCAAAGCCGCATCGATAATTCCCTCGTCATAAACAATGCTTCCCGCGACCAAAGCGAGGTATTTTTTTTTGACTTGCCGTCGTTCAAATGCTTGGGCCAAAAGAACATGCGTTTGGTTATCTTTGGCGACGACTAAAAGCCCGGATGTCTCGCGGTCCAAGCGATGCACAATACCCGGACGAATAAGCGCCGGGTCAAAATGATCTTCTTCCCCGTCGGGTAAATTAACATCCGACAAATTTTGGCAATGATGCATCAGCGCATTGACCAGCGTCCCGCCATGAAACCCGTGCACCGGATGAACCAGCATACCAACCGGTTTATGAACAATCAGCAACCACTGATCTTCATAAAAAATATTTAGAGGGATATTCTCTGCAACAATAGCGTCAGCCGACGAAACAAGCGTTATCTCGACGCTAATTTCATCGCCAAGTTCAACTTTATAACTGGGTTTTTGTAGTTTTCCGTTGACCAAAACTTGTCCAGCGGCAATCAAGCGCTGAGCATAAGTCCGCGAAGGACATTGCGCCTGCGATAAATTTTGGGTAAGAAAAACATCGAGTCTTGTATAGATTAAGGATTCATTGACCGTAAGGGTTTGGCGGGCCATTCTTTAAACCGCTTTGGACTTTTGATTTAAACGCACAAAAAGAACCCCGCCAAAAAAGAAAACACCGAGGCTAACTAACTGAAAAATACTTAAACCCACAGCAGTATTAATATGATCCCCACGGAAAAATTCATTAATAAAGCGCTCTACCGACGCTAACATCAAGTACGCAGCAAAAATTTGGCCTTGACGCAAAGATTTTCTTTGCAGTGCTTTAAGAAGAAAAAAAATCCCCAAAAGCATTCCCGTGTCATAAAGTTGCGTTGGTTGCAAACGACTTTGATGCACAGGAAAATAAATTCCCCATGACGCTTCTTTGCCATAACAACAGCCGTTTAAAAAACAACCAATCCGGCCAATCGCCTGCCCCAAAGCCAAGTACGGCGCAGAAAGATCCACCATAAACGTTAAGGAGAGTTTTTTGCGTCGGACAAAAACCAAACCGGCCAACCCACCTAAAATCAAACCGCCCTGCCAAGCTAAGCCGCCATTGGCAATCATAATAATTTCTTTAGGGTCAGCGGCAAAATCAGAAAAATTAAGCACAACAAAGAACAGTCGCGCGCCGACAATGCCACCTAAAATCACCCAAAAAACAAAATCAAAAATCACTTCCTGTGAAATTCCTACCCGCTTAGCATCACGGCTCAAAAGAAACGAACAAAGGACAACGGCCAGCGCTAACAGAAGTCCAAAAGAATAAATGGTCAAAGGGCCCAAATGCCCGATTATAGGATGCATTTTTATGTTTCCTTGACATTAATGCGCCACAAAAGCAGACATGCTCCGACGGTAATGGCGCTGTCAGCGATATTAAAAACCGGCCAAATCCGCAAGTCAATAAAATCAATGACATACCCATAAAAAATGCGGTCAATCAAATTACCGATGGCTCCCGCGATAATAAGCGACACTGCCACGACATAAAGACGGCTTAATTTTTCATTATTATATTTGTAATGATAAAAATTG
>CAZNNZ010000094.1:0-332 GCA_964574575.1 uncultured Planctomycetales bacterium | reverse complement strand
CAATCATAATAAGCGGAATAATGATAAAAACGATGCGCTGATTTTTAAACATCCCAAAAGCGATGCCCGTATTGTGGACCAAGCTCATGTGAAGAACATTGCGAAGGATAACCCACGACTCTCCTAAAGAAAGCGCATGGGAAAAGAAGATCTTAGACAATCGGTCCAAACAAACGACTGAAGAAACGATGGCTAAAGACAAGAAAATATCAAAAGCGGGATTGGGTTCGCGTCTCACTAGTGCACTGTCAAATTAATTTTTAAAAGTTTACCTTTAGAAAAAGTGCACTTTTGTGCTGTGCACAACTATTAATAATTTAGATTACACAGTG
>CAZNNZ010000093.1:0-7010 GCA_964574575.1 uncultured Planctomycetales bacterium | reverse complement strand
GATTACACCCGTTCTTTGACCGGCGATGTGAAGGGACTAAAAATCGGCATCCCCAAAGAATTTTTTATCGAAGGCTTAAGTGATGAAGTTAAGCAAGCGGTAGAAGAGGCGATTGAGGTTTTAAAGAAAAAAGGCGCCGAATTTAAAGAAGTCTCCTTGCCGCACAGCGAATATTCGGTGGCGACCTATTACATTATTGCCACAGCCGAAGCGAGTTCCAACTTGGCGCGTTACGACGGTGTCCGCTTTGGTCTAAGAGCGCAGGCCCAAACGCTGCGCAAAACGCCCATCGTTGATATGTTCGAAGAAACACGCGATGCCGGGTTTGGGGCTGAAGCTAAACGCCGGATTATGTTGGGGACGTATTCTCTCTCGTCGGGCTATTACGATGCGTATTATTTGCGTGCCCAAAAGGTGAGAACGCTCATTAAAAATGACTTTGACAAAGTGTTTGCTAATTGTGATGCGATCCTAGGGCCCACCGCCCCAACAACAGCTTTTAAAATAGGCGAAAAAAGCGACGATCCCTTATCGATGTATCTGTCTGATATTTACACCATTGCGGTTAACCTGGCCGGGATTCCGGCGATGTCTTTGCCGTGCGGATTTTCCAAATCCGGTTTGCCGATCGGCCTGCAGATTATGACAAAACATTTCGGCGAAGAAACGATGCTTCGCATAGGACATTCCTACGAGCAAGCAACCGACTGGCATAAAACAAAAGCACCCTTAAAATGACCCAGACCACTCAACAATTTGAAACCGTCATTGGCCTTGAAGTGCATTTGCAGTTTAAGACCAAGACCAAAATTTTTTGCGGCTGTGCCAATGTCTTTGGCAATAAGCCCAACAGCCAAACCTGTCCGGTGTGCTTAGGCTTGCCCGGGACACTACCGGTTTTTAACAGGACGGCACTCGACTACGCGCTTAAAGTCGCTTTGGCCCTTAAAGCAACAATCAGTCCACTCATTAAATTTGACCGCAAAAATTATTTTTATCCTGACTTGCCCAAAGGCTATCAGATTTCGCAATTTGACAAACCAATCGCCCGCGACGGATTTATTATGATCCCGACCAAAAACGGCCTGCCGCCTGTAGGCGGCGAGAAACGTATCGGCATTCACCGCGCTCATTTAGAAGAAGACGCTGGCAAAATTATTCACGACGGCAACATCCGAGCCAGTCTCGTCGATTACAATCGCACCGGCACGCCTTTGATGGAAATCGTCACTGAGCCGGATATCCGATCGCCGCAGGAAGCTTACGACTATCTAACAACCCTTAAACTCATTTTAAAATATCTCGACGTCTCCGACTGCGATATGGAAAAAGGAAGTCTTCGTTGCGATGCCAATGTTTCAGTACGCTTAGTCGGGGAAACAAACCTGCGGACCAAGAGTGAAATCAAAAACCTAAATTCCTTTAAAGCCGTCAAATCCGCGCTAGAGTTTGAAGAAAGGCGCCACCGCGATGTCTATCTTTCCGGCGGCACAATCACGCAAGAGACTCGACTCTGGAATGAAGAAAAACAAATGACCTTGACCATGCGCAGTAAAGAGCAAGCGCACGATTACCGATATTTTCCAGAGCCAGATCTCGTCCCATTTTTAGTCAGCGACGAACAAATCGAAGCTGTCAAAAAAACATTGCCGGAGTTTCCCGACGCTAAATTAATCCGTTTTAAAAGTCAATATGGCTTAAACGACTACGACGCCAATCTTTTGGTACAAGAAAATGACATTGCAAACTTTTTTGAAGAATGCGCAAAAGTTTATAAAGAATACAAAAAAATCTGTAACTGGTTGACCGGAGCTATAGCTGCGCAAATTAATACACGCAACATTTCAATAAACGAGCTTAAAGTTTCAGCGCAAAATTTGTGCAGCCTTATCGCCAAAGTCGAAGAAGGAATTATCAGCAACTTGGTTGGCAAAGATATTCTGACTATGATGATTGACTCTGGTCAAAGCGCCGATATAATCATCAAAGAAAAAGGTTTAGCACAAGTTTCGGATGACAGTGCTCTGGAAAAAATTATTGACCAAATTCTCGGTGAAAACCCCGCTGTCGTTGCTCAAATTAAGGAAGGCAAAGAAAGTGCTTTTGGGTTTCTCGTCGGACAAGCAATGAAAAAAACCCAAGGCAAGGCCAATCCCAAAAAACTTGGAGAAATGATTAAAAGGAGGCTTTTGAATGCGTAAAAGATTTTTTGGTAGTTTATTAGCACTTCTCTTTATATTTGCTTTAACAAAAATCTCAACCGGTGAGACACAAAAATCTGCGCCAGCGCCGGTCGTTAAAACAACTGAGAAAACAGAACTCGAAAAGAAAGCAGATGCCGCGGCTAATGACATTTATGCACAAATCGAACTTTTTAGCTATGCATTAACGACTATCCAAAGCGAATATGTCGACGTCAAAACGCCGCAGGAACTTATTTACGGCTCTTTAAAAGGCATGTTAGGCTCACTGGATCCGCACAGCCAATTTCTTACTCCCGAAGATTACAAGGAATTAAAAAGTGAAACACAAGGCAAGTTCGGCGGGTTAGGCATTGAAATTTCCATTAAAGACGGTTTATTGACAGTCGTAACGCCCATTGATGACACCCCCGCCTACAAAGTTGGGATTAAGGCAGGGGATCGCATTGTCAAAATCGAAGGCGCCCTGACCAAAGATTTAAGCTTAAACGACGCGGTCAAAAAATTACGAGGCGAGCCGGGCACTGATGTTAAGATCACCGTCCTGCGCGAAGATGATTTTAAACTTTTAGATTTTACAATCAAGCGAGAAATTATTCAAATCCAAGACGTCAAGGACGTGATGATCTTAGACGATCACATCGGCTACGTTCGCTTGGCTGAATTTCGTGAAGATTCTTTTAATGAAATGCACAAAGCCCTTGATAAATTACGCGCAGATGGGATGGACAGTTTAGTCGTTGACCTGCGCAATAATCCCGGCGGCCTGCTTAACGTCGCCATTAAAATCAGCGAAGACTTTCTCCCGCCCGGGCAATTGATTGTTTCAACCAAAGGCCGTCACCCAACACAAGACATTGAAACGTATTCCAAGAACACCCAAGGAAAAGTTACTGACGTGCCAGTCGTCATTCTTATCAATCAGGGCAGTGCTTCCGGCAGTGAAATTTTGGCCGGCGCTCTACAAGACAACAAACGCGCGGTTATCTTGGGTGAACAATCTTTTGGGAAAGGATCCGTCCAATCCGTGATCCCTCTACCCGACGGATCTGGCCTTAGACTAACAACCAGCAAATATTTTACACCGTCAGGTCGTTCCATTCACGGCAAGGGAATTACTCCAGACATCGTCATCGAACGCAAGTTCCCCAAAGAAGAAACCGAGGAAGAAAAAGCGCTGAGCAAAAAACAAAAAGACCTCGAAAAAATTTTTAATAATATCGAAGTCAAAGAGGCTCCGGATGCGGCCAAATTACAATTGACCCAAAAAGAAAAAGAATCCCATGACAGGTTAATGAATGACAATCAAGTCCAAGCCGCCATGACAGCAATTAAAGGAATACGGGTTTATAAAAAGTTTGATTCAAAGACTTAACCCGGATTTTGCATTCGCCAAGCTCCTGCTTGGCCAAGCAAAATCCGCCCAAAGGGCCGCATGTCTCGACTTTATCGAGACGTGCGGGGTTAATCCTTGCGGGGTAAACCGCAACCAAAGGCAAATTTTGCATTTTCCTCTTTATTGCGTGCCAAATCGTCACGCAATAGGTTGTAATGCAAAATTTGGGATTAAAAATGCTCGAGTTTCTCTCTAATAAATTACGCTCTAATAACGGCAAGGCGTCCAAACCCAACCTTGCCGTTATCCTTTTGTTTTTTATTGTTATCATCCAAGCTTATTTTCTTTTCAAGGCTTATGGACCTAAAGTAAAGCGTCCAACAAAAACAATGAAAACCAGCAGCAAACCCGTCACAAAAGCTCCTAGACTTATCCCTAACGAGATTCAAACAACGCCCACACCAAAAGCCAAACCAACACCCTTACCGTCGGTTGGAAAAATCGCACTTATAATCGATGACAGCGGCTATAGCCGTAAAGATTGTGAACATCTTGCAGAAATAACCGTTCCCGTCACAATTTCTATTTTGCCCCAACTAGCGCACTCAGGTAATGTTGCACAATGCGCCTATACTCAGGGCAAAGAAGTCATGCTGCATCTGCCGCTTGAGCCACACGTCTTTCGCGAAGAATATCCAGCCAACTACTTTATCAAAACCACAATGTCCTCAACGCAAATCGTCAAACGCTTGAACGAAGCCATAAAAAGCATTCCGCATCTTTCTGGCATCAATAACCACGAAGGCTCTAAAGCTACAGAAGACAGTCGCGTCATGTACATTATTTTTAAAGAACTTGCTAAACGAAATTTGTTTTTTGTCGACAGCCGAGTAACAAGCCAGTCGGTTTGCAAAGCCTTAGCCGAAAAACTTGATCTGCCTTTTACGGGGCGTGATGTTTTTTTGGATAACAGCAACAAACGTATCGACATCGAAAAACAATTCTCTGAACTTGCACAAAAAGCCAAACTCCACGGCACTGCTGTTGCCATCGGACATGCCCGCACAACTTCATGGGCAGTCATGACTGAACAAATCAAAGCTCTAACCGCACAAGGGTACGAATTTATAACGGTAGAAGAGATGATCCGTTTACAAGGCCAATAATATGCTCGTCTTAGGCATCGAAACCTCCTGTGATGAAACGGCTTGCTCGATCGTCAAAAACGGGCGTTTGATCCTTTCAAACGTGATTGCCACAAGTTTAAAAGAACACAGCAAATTTGGTGGAATTATTCCCGAAATCGCTTCCCGACGACAGTTAGAATTAATCAGCGCAGTAGTCCAAACAAGCCTTGAGCGAGCCAAAGTCACTCTAAAGGATATCAATGCCATTGCTGTCACAAGTTCACCCGGGCTTATTGGTTCTTTGCTCGTCGGAATTTCCTACGCGCGCGCTTTAAGCTTTGCGACAAAAAAGCCTTTAATCGACGTCGATCATATCAAAGCGCATTTGTATGCCAATTTTCTGTCTTCGAAAAACTTCCAAGAAAGTGTTCCGAAATTGCCGGCCATAGGCCTAATCGTTTCCGGCGGGCATTCAAGTCTTTACTTAATGAAGTCCCCAACAAATTTTACATTGCTTGGCCAAACCCACGACGATGCGGCAGGGGAAGCCTTTGATAAAGTCAGCCGTATCCTCGGACTTGGTTACCCCGGAGGGCCAGCCATTGATAGAATTGCCAAAACAGCAACCGATACTTGCTTACAATTTTCCTGCGCACAAATGCCCCAAAGCTACGATTTTAGTTTTAGCGGAGTTAAAACGGCTGTTCTCCACTATTATCAAAAAAATAAAGCCACGAGCCCGCAAGAGCTTGCCAAAATCGCTTACGGATTTCAAGAAAGCGTTGTTTCAATCCTTGTCAAAAAAAGCATTAACGCCTGCTTAAAAAAGAAGATCAAAACTTTGCTCTTAGGTGGCGGGGTAGCGGCAAACTCAAGACTACGGCAAAAATTAAGTGACGAAGGCAAAAAAAACGACATTGAAGTTTTTATCCCACCCTTAAGTTTGTGCTTGGACAATGCGGCCATGATTGCCGGGTTAGGATACCATTGGCTCAAAAAATAAAGCCAATGCTATTAAAAAACTCAAAATCAAACTTTTTTAAATTTTCATTTCCCAAAAATACATTTCTCCTCTAAAATAACTTCGTTTGTGAAGGTTGATCTTTAGAAAAATGTCCGTATGGAGGAATGACCATGTCGCTTTTATCGCGCCGCACAGCCGCAGTTGTCGAACCCGACGAAAAGACAATCGAAATTAATGCGCAAATGCAGGGCACACTTTCGTTTAAAGATCCGGTCAATCTAAAAGTCAATGGCAACTTTAACGGCACCCTTGAATGCAGAGGAACACTTACCGTCGGCAGTGCCGCCTTTGTTGAAGCCCATATCACGGGTGATAATATTATCATCGCCGGGAAAATCCGCGGAGACATTATCGCACGAAAAATGTTGGTTCTCATGCCCACCGCGGTTTTAAGCGGAAATATTTCTACTCCCAAACTGACTATTGTCGAAGGTGCAATCTTTCATGGCAAATGCCAAATGATCGAAGACATCCTTAATGTCGAAGAAGTTTCAACCTATTTGGAAATTGGAACCCCCACAATTCTAGAACTCGCCAGTGAAGGCAAAATTCCCGGAATCAAAAGTGGCGATGAGTGGACTTTTGAACGCTCCAAAATTGACAGTTGGGCCGCCGCTGGAAGAATGAAATAAAATTAAATGACCGACAGCCAATATATTTCCGTGCGTGAAACAGCGCAAATTTTGTGCATCACCGAAAAAAAGGTGATGGACTTAATCGAAGAAGAAAAACTCCACGCCTACAAAATCGCCAATCAATTCCTGCGCCTTAAAAAAGATGAAGTCAACGAACTTAAGAACACTGGGAAAGTCACCACCGAACTTGTGATTTACCCTTACTCCTTAGGCGAGCGCATCCGTGATTTCTTTTATTTTAATGATTTCTATATTGTCTGTTTGGGGATTATCACCGTTCTTATTGTTATCGTATTTCAAAAATAAAGGACTACAAGAATGCCAAAATTTTCACAACTTTTATCATGGTCTTTAATCATATTTTTCTTAAACTTTAATAGTGGGTGCTCAGCGATTAATACTTTTAAAAAAAACGAAGCACAAAAGAAAATTGATGCCGAAATAAAAAAGAACAATTACCTGGCTTTAAGAAAAGATGTTGCGATGAACATCCTCAAAAACGGTACCAGCGCCGAAACGATTAAAGCAAAATATGGCTCGGCAAATGATATCTTTTACTCCAGTTCAGGGGTAAGCAATTTTCAAATTTGGACGTATGATATCCAAAAAGACAAACTCAGCGACACCACACTTTCGCCAGTGATCCTTTATCTAGAAAATGGTACATTGGTTAACTGGAAATATTAA
>CAZNNZ010000092.1:0-7011 GCA_964574575.1 uncultured Planctomycetales bacterium | reverse complement strand
CGGGCGTGTCGAGCAAATTCAAACGATACGGGCCATAGTCAAATTGCAATACCGTTGAGGAAATAGAAATCCCGCGCTTTTTTTCCAACTCCATCCAGTCGGAGGCAGTTTCACGCTGTTTCTTTTTGGCAGTCACAGACCCCGCCAAATCCAGCGCTCCTCCGTAAAGCAAAAGCTTTTCGGTCAACGTTGTCTTTCCCGCGTCCGGATGCGAAATGATTGCAAACGTGCGACGACGAGCAATTTCTTCTTGAATTTCTTTATTCATGATTTTTTAAATTAACAATATGCTTTGGCGTAATCCCTTAAATTCCCGATGAAAATCTTTGACATCAATAAACAATCAGGGACAGACGCAAAAAAAGATGCCTGTCCCCAATTAAAATTACTTTTTGTTAGCTTTTTTTTGTTTGCCACTTTTGCCTTTATTCTTTGGGTTAGTATCGCCCATGACAAGCTCCTTTGTACAAAAATATCGAGGTTAGCAAACGGTTGTCGGAAAGCTCTCTTGGCTGCCGATTGTTTGACATTGTATACTGCGTTTTAAAAAAGCGGCAATATTTTTTTAAAATAGCTTTGAATCGTTTACTTTCAAATATAAAATAAAAACATTCAAATACCGATAAACTTTAGCATCGAAATACTTTAACACGCAGTGAAATAAAAAAGGGGGCTTACCTTATGGTTGATACGAATGTTGTGCTTACCGGACAGACCTTTCTCTATACGTTTTACGTCGTGGTAATCCTTTTTATTATGATATGGTTTAGCTATTGCTTAACGCATGACCAAAAAGCAACTGTCGTGCCACCTGCCCTCTTTTACTGTTTTGCGGCTTTTTTGGTTGTGCTGGGAGTCAGTCTTCACTTGGTCACCTATCACACGATTCCCTGGAAAGAAATGGACTTAAACCGCGCTAAAATCACCCCCGACAAAGTTTTTAAAATCACCGTCGCCAACCACAAATTTACTCTGCCATCCGAAAAGCTCTTGGTCAAAACCAATGAAAAGGTAAGCTTTCAAGTTATCTCCGAAGACTTAACCTACGGCTTTGGCTTATTTCGCGAAGACAACTCGATGGTTTTTCAAATGCAAGTTATGCCCGGGCACATGAATGATGTTCTCTGGCAATTTAGCAAACCGGGCATTTTTTCAATACGCTCGACGGAATATTCGGGTCCCAAAGGAATCGGGATGGTTGAAAAAAATGTCGTCGTAGTTTCCGACTAACCTAAGCCTATTAACATTTTAAAATGACACAGGAGCGCCTATGAACAATTTTTTAAAAACACTCGTTAGCGGCCAAGAAGGCTTATTTAAACCCGACACCTTAACGCCAATGCAAAAAATGACCTTACGCTTTGTTGTCGTAGGTTTGCTCTATTACGCTTTTGCCGTCATTGAAGGAATGCTCATGCGAATTTACCAGATCACGCCAATCTCAATTATTCCGCCTGGGCAGTATTTTGCAATTTTAACCGCGCATCCTTTGGTCGGAATTTTTGGCTCGACGTATTCGATTGTTTTTGGCGCGTTTCTTTTCTTAGTTCCATTTCTGATGAACAAACCCTTATGGAGCATTAAGTTGGCTAACTGGACCTGTGCACTGGTGGGAATCGGGACGCTGACATTTTGGTCAGCCGGATTTCTCACCCACTATGCACCGCTCTACACTTTATATTGGCCTCTGCCGGCAGACTTTACCCAATTTAGTGTGATCGGTGGAATATTTTTTGTTGTCGGAATTGCCTTGGTCATGGCCGGAACAGTGTGTTTTGTCATTAATATTTTTAAAACCATCACCTACACGCCAGCAGGAATGGAAAAACAGCCCGTCAAGGAATTGCTCGCATCCGCTTTAGGATTAACAGGCCTGATCAATCTGTTTTCAAAAAACAAGAAAGAACATTTGATTTCTTTGCCTGTTGCCGCGATTGCACGAGGGACAATTGATACGGCACTTAATTCTATCGTTATTCTTTTTACTGGTGTGCTTATTTTGGTTTATATGGTCGCTGAACTTTTTGGCCACAGCCTCAAACATTCGGCCGTCGATGCACTGTTGTATAAAAATTTCTTTTGGTGGGGACTGGATTTAGTCGCTGACGGGTTGGTCTTAATTTACGTCGCGGGCACGTGGTATTTGCTGGCGACTCTTATCACTGGTAAAAAATTATTTATGCAAAACATTGCGCGGCTCTGTTTGTGGAGATGGTCGTTTCGTGGACGGTGTGGTCTCATCACTTGATGTCCGACCAAGCCCAGCCGGGAATTTTAAAAGTTGTTTCCGGTGAGCTGGTCACCGCTTTTGAACTAATTACTCAAGGACTGGCTTTCTTTATCACTTTGGCAACGCTTTGGAGTGCAAGGCCGCTCAAGATGACCAATCCGCTGAAATTTCTTTTAGGGGGCCTTTTAGGTTTTGCTTTGGCTGTTCCGGCCGGAATTATTCAAGCCGACTTAGGACTTAACCGTATTCTTCACAATACGCAGTGGATCGTTGGACCCCACGTTCACGTCGCTGTTTTAGTGGGGCTGACCATGACCCTTTATGCGGCGATTTATTATCTTTTGCCGATTTTAACAAATGGCGCAAAACTCTACAGCCAAAAATTAGCCAACTTTCATTTTTGGGCTCATCTTTTAGGCGGCATCGGGATGGGCGCTTTTATGGGAATGGCGGGATTGCGCGGCATGCTTCGTCGCACAATTTATTTTGAAAATGAATATCAAATTTTTATGATTTTAGCCGGCTTGGCAGGGACATTACTACTTTTGGCTTTTTTGGCCTTCTTTTTTAATATTGTCATGACCGTCGGACTCCAAGGCGTCATTGGAATCTTTATGCCTTCAAAATTAAAAACCAAAGACCTTGTGCCGACCAAGTCTTAAACTCAGTGACTACAAATTTTGCTGCGGTCGGTTTGAAAACCGTCTGGTGAGCTGATAAACTTTCCGCGAGCGTTTAAAAAATCAATAATCTCGGCGGCGCTCATCTTTTCGGCACTGCACGTATGATATTGCGCATCTTTGCCAAATTTTTCGTGCAAAGCGTTTTCTAAACTTTCCTTGGTAAAAGTTTTTCCTAATGAAAGCATCAGCTCCATAACTTCGTGTCCATGAACAGATTCGGCCATTTTATTCTCCTATGTTAATTTTACGTTCTGTCAGAATCCTTTAATTTAACCCCTCATCCGAACCTTCTCCCCGTCGGGGAGAAGGACAAGTGCAATGATTGCTTAAGATTACGGTGTGTGTCCTAGAACGACCTGCGAACAAATAGATCGAACTTGAGAATTTGATCCACTTAATTTAAGAGCGATATGACAATCCTCGAGAGCCGATTTAACCTCTCCTATCTGCAAAAAAAGCGCGCCCCGATTTGCGTAAGCTAAAACATATTGCGGGTCGACGGCAATAGCATTTTCAAAATCCAATAATGCCGACGCATTATCGCCCATTTTTTGTAAAAGTAAACCACGATTATTAAACGCTTCTTTATATTTAGGATTTAAGGCAATCGCTTTTGAATAATTCTCGACGGCTTGACGAATATCGCCTTGCCTTTCTAACAAAGACGCCAAATTAAAATAAGATTTTGCATAATACGGATTGAGTCTAATAGACTCTTTATAATCTGCTAAGGCCCGATTAAAATGTCCTCGGCGGTCAAAAATCCGTCCGCGGTGATTATACGCCCAAAAAGACTTGGGCGAATGCTGGGCGGTATAATTCCAAAGCGAAAACGAATCATGCCAAATCCTAACTTGAAAAAAAGTTTTTACACTCAAGAACAACGCAACCCCAATCAGTCCTGCGAGAGCAACTCTTTGAATTGCAGGTGAAAGAATTTTTTGTTCCCAAACTTTTTCTATCGCATAACCGATAAAAAAACAAAATCCCGCGCTGGGAAGATACATGTACCGATCAGCCACTGTCTGCATAAAACGAGGATAATCAAAATTAAGAAGAAAAAAAATAGATAAAATAAACCACAACAAAGATAAGCGCAGCCACCGATTGCGGTAAACGGCAAAAAGAATAACGCTGGCTGTGACAATAAATACAGAAGACCAATATTCAAAATGCAAAATCTCGACGGGCAAAGGCGGAACATAATGCGGGACTAAAATAATGGGCCAAAAAAATTTCTTTAAATAAAACGCTGCCGCCCAAAAACGAAATAAAGGATTGGCGCCTAAGTTTTGGGTCACAAGATCCGCGCTTTGCAAATAGGTTATCAGAGACAATAACGCTATAAAAAAAACATAAGGGATTTTGTTGATCCAATCCTTTCTTTTAACAGTCCCTTGAGTAAACCAATCACAGGCCAGAAGAATCAAAGGCAGGCTTAGCGCCATCGATTTAGACAACATGCTCAAAAAAGCCAACAAAAGTGAAATCCCGTAAGCGCTTTTTTTATTCGTTTTTAAATAATTTAAATAAGCCAGAACTGCGCCCAAATAAAATACGCTGTATAACACATCTTTTCGCTCGGTCGCCCATGCCACAGCCTCGACATGCATCGGATGAAGGGCAAAAATAAAAGCGGCAATGCAGGCGCCCTTTTCTCTTAAGCCCAAAGACATTCCCACTCGAAAGACCAAAAAAACAACCGCGCAATGCAAAAGAATATTATTCAAGTGATACAAAAAAGGGTTGAGCCCTACACAATGATATTCCAAAGCAAAAGAAAAAATGGTCAAAGGCATATACGCCTTTTCAACGACGCTGGTAAAAATACTAAAAATGTTTTCGGGTGATAAAGAACGGATCAGCGGATTATTTGTGATACGGCCCGGATCGTCTAAATTTAAGAATTGATGAAACAAAGCCGGAGAATAAACCAGAAAGGTCAAAATAAGAATAAAAGCGATGACAAAATTATGACGTTGAAATTTTGGGAACTGTGTCATTTACAATTTGCCCCAATTTTTAATCATCTTTTTTCTCCATGATATATCCAAAATTCTTGCCGTTTTGCGGTTTGTACGAAACAGGGGTCATCTTTTTAATCATTTGAATGACACGCGCAGAATCATAATAGACCCGAACGCGTTGTCCAACACAAATATCATTATCTTGGCTGAAATAAACAAAACGCTTTATTTCACGGTCACGCTCATCATAAATCTTTATGATATTGCGATCGATAGATTGAATAGTCCCGACGATGGATTTGATTGGTGTATTGTCGCATACACGAAAAGTATTGCGCTGGGCATAGACTTTATCCGTACCGAGAAAAGAGAAAATAAATATCAAAATCAGTAAATAATATTTCATCATCAATACTGCAGACGACCAAGGACTCTGCGGACCGAATTATTAAGAAACGGTGCGACTTATTTTACAAATTATTTTACGTTCAAGACTGTAATATCCAAACATTTTCCTTTGCCGAGCATTTACCTTTTAATCCGCCAGATATACGTTAGGGGGGTTTTACTCTTTGTGTGGTGTCGCGATTTTATTATTAATAAAGCATGCCAAATAAATATAGCGGAATTTTATTCCCAGCCCCGATTTCGATACGATCCGCAACCACATAAGCATTGTCAACGTCCTTGAGTTGTTTAAAAGTTTTTCCTTTGCCGCCAATTTCAAAAATATATTTATCGCTAACCAAGAAATCACCTTTGTCACTGGCCGTTATTTTTACTAAGTCTTTTAATTGATTAACAAAAAACGTCTCGCGTACTGCGCCTTGGTCATTCTCCGAGATAAGCTGATTATGTAAAACACCAAGGAGATTTGAATCATGTATAAAGGCCTTCTGTGGTTTGCGTGCTAACGCATACCCTTTGCCCCCGGGACGCAAACAATAAATCAACCCTGATCCCTCCAGATATTCAAAATAAGCGTAAACATATTCTTTGGATATTCCCAGATCGCGACTTATTTTATCAATATTAACAGTAAATGAACCAGCTGTTGCAATAAGCCAAAGCATTTTTTTGAGAATAGAAATATTAGATTTTTTTATATTTCCCAT
Organism: uncultured Planctomycetales bacterium; assembly: GCA_964574575.1. Taxonomy (GTDB): domain Bacteria; phylum Omnitrophota; class Gorgyraeia; order Zapsychrales; family JANLHA01; genus JADLGJ01. The sequence continues at coordinate 1,016 of CAZNNZ010000092.1, read as the reverse complement.
TATCGCAACATCTTCGTAAAGAATTTTTTCGATAATACTCAGCAACTTCGAAACATAAGTCGCTTCCCCTTCCAAAAAAAATGGATAATACCCCATGCTAAGATATTGTTTGAAATATTTTAAAATAGGTTTGCCCACCGCAATACTTTGGGCAAGACGCACATGGCCAGTCAAGACCTCTTTAAAACAGACCGCCGGCACAGAGATTTTTTCTTTAAGCATCAGGTACTCTCGAAACGAAAGACCTTTCATTGAATAATAAGCTAATCGGCGAGAAAGATCGACCTTACTAGTTTGAAGTGCAAGCGATGAACTACCAGAAACAAGAATTTTTTTACCCTTAAACGTATCTAAGATGCTTTTAAGCTCAGCCTGCCATTGAGAGTATTTATGAATTTCGTCAATAATAAGAGCTTGTCCGCCATATTGAAAATATTCTTTTGCGATACGAAAAAGCCCTTCTGCGGATACCTCCACATTGTCAGCCGAAAGATACAAGCATTTTTCAACATCATTGTACTTTTCTAAGTAATGCTGAAGCAAAAGTGTAGTTTTTCCGACGCCGCGCGGCCCCATTACACAAATAGATGACGCAGTCCAATCGATTTGTTTGTAAAGATACCTCTTGAAATCTACCGGCATGTCTTCAACGGTTTTTTTATGAATAAAAAATAGCTCTTCTAGCATTATTCCTCTCCTTTTTGATAGCAATGTAGAGTATACGATATATTGTATATTTCATCAAGTGTAGTTTACCAAGAAATAACCCGAGCTGCAGCAGGAGCAGATAATTTTTATATAAACCGCTGTATTAGAAAATAGAATCTGCCATGGTCGATTTATTTCCCGGTTTGTTGGATTTTTAAATTTCTGATTCGACAGGCGTCTTTTTCGCCTAGATCGCAAGATCTTTTTAAATCAGATAAAAGATAAATCGGGACCGTTTCTTGCAGATAAATCGGGATAAATCGGGACCGTTTCTTGCTAAGCTGTTGCAATTAATTGATTTCCGCCAG
>CAZNNZ010000091.1:0-7057 GCA_964574575.1 uncultured Planctomycetales bacterium | reverse complement strand
TGGCTTTTTCACTATCCCTTGGGACACAGCACCAGCGCCATCCGTCGCCGCCAAGAAACTCGACGGAATAACATAACTTTTTCCGGCAACAATAGTGTCCTTGTCGCTTATCTGCATTGCTTGCGCAACTTTTTCGACGGCACCATCCTTGCCCCAAAGATTCCCGGAAAGCAACGCAGGATTTATTTTCGCCTGCTGTTTCTTTAAAGTCTGGACAATAGCTCCCAAAGTATCGTTCTTCTCTATATGAACAATCATGCCGCGATTTTGGTCATAAGAAAATTGTGCCGCTTGCGCTTGGCTGGCCAAACCTAAAGACGAAAACAAGGCCACAGTGGCAAAGGCAATCCCTGCGGCCTTGCGCAAAGAAAATTTTCTAAATAGTTTACCGACCGACAAAGCAGGAGCAACTTCCTCTGACGAAGTAAGCGCAGACGCCGCGACACTTAACGGGGCAATCAGGTTCATGCTGTTATACCAATTGACACCTTGTCCATTTACAATAACCGACGAAATACGATAAAACGGCGCACCCAAAAACCCGACGGGCCGAAGCTTTAAGGCACGCAAACTTTGCGGGTTGTCAGTTTCTCTATACGCAGAAACAGCCGACGAACCGGCAAGCGCAGAAAAATTGGTAAATGAAACCCCGCCGGCAAAGTATTTGCGCGGCACGGATTCCTGTGTAGTCTCATCAAAATCTTCACGAATAAAATTAAACACACCCTTTTTAAACGCGGCCAAATACTGCTGATAAATTTTTTCTTTAATCTGTTTATCATCCACATCAACGCCTGAGACTTTATTCTGCCCGACGTAAACTTTGCTAAAAAGACTTTCTCGCAAATGCCGTTTAAACCACGTCGCCAAAATCATCGCGTAATAAATCTGGCGCAGCATGGCAAAATTTTCGCCTTCATTGACTTCCTTTTCAATGGCGGGGATGATGATGTCACGAATGGTTTGGGAACCAAGAGTACTTGTACCCGTCTTTTGTAGGGAACGATCGCGACCGTTACCTACGTTAGTTAAATCTTCCTCGAGCATCACCTTCAAATGGCTGTCGACGACAAAAGCATTGCCATCTTTGGTATAAACTTCCGCCGAGTCGGGCACAATCCAAACTTTATTAAATGTATTAACGCTGCTCTCTGGCAAATTAGCTTTCGCATAAATCTTTTTCCAAAACTCTTCTCCGCGCGGCTTTGTAGGGTCTAAAAGAGAAGCCGAAATTTGTTTAAGCAAATAATCCTGCGCTAAAAGATCGCGCCCCATTTCGGTTGCGCCAAAACCTGTCGGCATAATGCGATTTTTTTCATAGGGCGAAAGATTAACCCAAAGCTCATCTTCAGGCACAGTTAAAGAAGCTAAAAAATATTTGATGAGTTTATTAGACTCTTGCGCAATCGATTTATTGTCAAGTTTGTCTTGACCCGGATCGATAAAAAAATCAAAACGAAACGGATTGTCGGCGTAAGTCTTAATACCTTTCATTAAAACCGGCGCATACGCGGGACTCAAGTTGACAATGGTTCCCGGCGAAGGCAGGCTTTGCAAATAATTTTGTGCATAAGCAGCCGACTGAAAACCAAACGTTTCAAGAGTAAAAGCCACCAAAACCGTCCATATTACGGATTTGAAGAAAACGCCCCATTTTTCTTTTTGTAACCAGTTCATTTTTTTGCCCTCATTTAACTTATTTGGTCCCTCGCACAATTCGTGCTCGGGATCATTGGGACGCATTTAAATTTTGTCCGCGTCCAAATGAAAAGCCCAAAACCCCTTAAAAGGGATTTTGGGCTACGACGTCCAATAATAAAAGATTAGCTTCCTTGCCAATCCAGATTTATTTAATTACTAAAACAGAACCAATACACGAACTATACTCACTTAAACTTTTTTGTCAAGTAACTTTTTTTGACGTTATTTAAAAACCACCACTTCACTCTCGTCAAAGCGCACCTTTGCATGACTGGCATATGTGTCATCAACAGCACGATACCCGACGGTACAAAGCACAGTCGCATGAAAGCCTTGGTCCTTAAGTTTTAAAATCTCGTCGAACTTTTGGCCGTCAAAGCCTTCCATAGGACACGCGTCGATTTGGCGGCGAGCGCATTCGCCTAAAAGCAACCCCAGCGCAATATAAACCTGCCGACTCATCCAGTTGGCCGTTTGCTCGGGCGTTTGATTCTTGACAAAACCCAACATCATATCCTGATAATCTTTTAATGCTTCGACTGCAATACCATTAGCCTTGGCACTGCGGCTAATAAATTCCTTAATATACGCCGCGTCCATAGAAGTCTTAGCACACAACACAATCAGATGCGAAGCATCGGTAATCTGCGGTTGATTCCACGCATTTTTGCGTAGCTCTTGGCGCAGGGCAGCGTCTTTGACGACGACAAATTTCCACGGTTGCAAACCAAAAGAAGACGGCGACAAACGCAAGACTTCCAAAAGATCCTTTAATGTTTCTTTAGAAATTTCTTTTTTAGCATCAAACTTCTTTGTCGCATACCGCCATTGTAAAGATGGGTTCATAACAATGTCCTTTCTTTATTAAATAACTTTAACCGGCACTGGAATCAACTGCTCTTGCGAAACTAATTTACGATAAACATACGCCATCGCCAAAGCAGTTGTCGGCACCGTCACAAATAAACCGATCAACAAACACAAAACACCAGCAATATTAATGAGCACCATCAAAAAGCCCAAAATAAATAATTCTCCCCAGAGCCCCTTGGTTATTGCATAACTTTTCTTAAGCGACTCGATGACCCCCGTATTTTGGTCTACAAGAAAATAGCCAAAAAACTCCAACTTAACCATAAGAATTAACCCCGGAACAATCAAACAAATAAACCCGCCAATAATTGCTAAAGTGCCAAGAATTGAGCCTCCTAAATAACGAAAAAACAAATGCGAATACGCAAAGATATCTTCAAAGCGACCTTGTTTTCCGTCACAAGAATCCAAATAAATTTTAATCAATCCCGGAGTCATCAAAATACTAAGGATGTTCGTTGTAATTCTCATTACCATGGAAACAAGCGGCATAGTTTCTTTTGTATATTCAGCAAAAAAACTGGGAATAACATTAATTCCCGAAAAAATAAGCGTTAAAAGAATAAAAAATCCCAAGTTATCATTTACGGTTTTCCATCCAAATCTAATCGCTTCACCTTTTGAGAAACGCTTTTCGGACATACTACCTCCTGTTTTATGTTTACGAATACCGACGCTTGGCACCTGAGCGACGGCCGCCGCCAAAACGCTTGGAACTAAAAACCATTGCCGGCTTTGAAAAACTTTCCGACGGGATATCCGGATGCGACGAAACCTGCAGAGCAGTCTTAATAAGCTTCTCAATATTTAAAACATCGTTTCTTTCATCCGGTGCGGCAAAAGCAATCGCGTGACCCGTCATCCCCGCACGACCCGTGCGTCCAATCCGATGCACATAATTTTCGGCCTCATCGGGAAGATCATAATTAATGACCAATTCAATACCGACGACGTCAATGCCGCGTGCCGCAATGTCGGTGGCGACCAAAACGCGGTAAAGGCCCGACTTAAAGCCATCTAAAGCTTTTCGCCGTTGCGCCAATGTTTTATCCGAGTGAATATCGACAGCATTGTGCCCCATGGCCTTTAGAGCACGCGCGACTTTAAAAGCGCCAATTTTGGTACGACAAAACATCAAAACCGAGCCACGATACTTGGCGAGGATTTTTTGTAAAAGATCCTTTTTGCGCTCCCGGCTGACGATAAAAAGCTCATGCGTTACGCGCTCCGCGGCAGTGCCCGGAGGGACGACTTCAACCTGTGTGGGTAGTTTCAAATATTTGGACGTCATCTTAACAATTTCTGGTGCCATCGTCGCCGAAAAAAACATCGTCTGCCGATCTTTGGGCACCGTCTGCAAAATCTGATCAATTTGCGGAGCAAAACCCATGTCAAGCATGCGGTCTGCCTCATCTAAAACTAAAATATGCACGTCGTGCAAATGTACTTTGCGCTGTTTCATCAAATCGTTTAACCGTCCGGGAGTCGCAATCAAAACACGCGGACTTTTAGCTAAAGCGCGAATCTGCCGCTCCATCGGATCCCCGCCGATTAAAACCGCAGTGCGTATCCCGAAAGCATTCGCGATTTTTAAAAGACTCGCCTCAACTTGCAGAGCCAATTCTCTGGTCGGGACTAAAATAAGCCCCTTACCTTTGACACCACTGGCCAGACGCTGAACCATAGGAATCGCAAAAGCCATAGTCTTACCCGTGCCGGTTTGAGCAATACCGATCATGTCTTTTCCCTCGAGGCCTAATGGAATAGCTTTGTGTTGAATAGGGGTAGGATGTTTAAAACCTAACTTTGCCAAGCTGTCTAAAACCTGCGGGGCAATGCCTAAACCATAAAAGTTTAACGTTGAATCATTCATTACTGTCCTTCTTTCTCTTGTGCCGTGTTTCCTAATAGGCACAAGACCCGAAGGACACAGCCGGTGTGCTTTTGTTTCGCTGATCGAATACCAACAAACAAAAGCACTAAAATTTTTGCTTAGTGTACCATCTTGAGACGATAAGTAAAAGACTTATATTTTACCCCTTGGAAAGCACCGCATTCGGCGAAGTTTGGAGCTGTCCTAAAATCGGCAAAGTCTGAGCATTGACAGGCAGAATATTAAGAATAACCGGGAACAAACCTCGGATATTTATATTTTCCAAATCTTGTTGCGGCAAGGGCAGTGGCACACCGCGCCCGTCGCGTTTGATTTGCAAGTTGAGCTTGGAGGGATCGAAGTCGATACCGCCAGGGGCAGCTGAAGCAATAGATTTTTCTGTGGCGCTGCTAGAAACAGAGCTTTGAAATAATTTCTTAACCTCCATAACTAAAGAAATTATTCCCCCACCCTCCTCTTCATATTTTGAAAGAATTAATATCTCTTTCCAATCTTCTTTAGGAACATCTGCCGGATCTCCAGTGTAAAGAATCCTCGGCACACCAGGCAAAAATTGCGGAGCATCTTGTTTTAAGAATTGCAAACCATTACGTTGCCCCATGTGTAAATCTGAAATAACGACTCCGATACCGGCCTTTTGATCAGAACTCATTTTTCCCAAAAGATCCACAGCCTCTTCTGCGCTAGGAGCTTTATAAATATTCCTCTCATCATATCCTGCCTTTTTAAGTCCGCTAACAATGCCCGCCATAACAGTCTTGCTATCCTCGACTATCAAAATCCCACTCGACGCGGAAGATGATCCCCGATCCTGCGAAAGACGATTTTTTAAATTAGCATATTCATCTTTTACTCGACGAGAGTCTTCTTTTATTTCTCTTAACCAATCCGCAAACTCTGCCATATCCGTCGGAACATTTTTCTGCGTATAATAAATATCGATTGCCATATTAATCAACTCTTCTACGCCCGGATCCAAAGAAGCTTCATAAAAAGGCACTTGTATCCTGATCTCAAAATTAATCATCCGCGCTAACTCCATAATATCGGCTCGCATGGCCGCTTGAGCACTCTGGCCATTTCTCATCTGATAGCCATACAAATAACTTTGCGTAAAATCAAATGGCATCGCCGCTGGCTTGCCGTCTTTTTGGCCTACCAGAATCGATTGCGCACTGACATTGTTATAAACAATGCCCGCCTCGTGTATTTCTTGAAAAGTATCAGCCAAATCAATCAAAACATCAAACATTTCATCAAGACTCAAAGATCTCCATAGCGAAGATTTTGACATCACCTGACCGCCGGTCAAAACTTGAAACTTAATATAGGGCAGTGCTCTATTTAAACCCAAAAGCGTATGCTTAATGCTGACTACCGCACCTTTAATATTTTTTAAAGTTAAGATTGACTCTGACTTTGAAGACTCCATAATTGGATCAACAAAATCACCCGACCTACTAAAACCTGTCAAGAGCTCATAAAAAGTCGGGACAGCTCGCTGATCATCAAACTCACGAGCTATGTATGTCAAAAGATTCTGTTTGCCAGATTCATAACCTTTTTTCAAAAATCCTTTTATATCGTAAGCTATTTGCTCAAGACTCATTCGAAAGTCAAATGGCTTTTTGATAGTGCCGCTTTCTATAAACTTCAAAGAATTTATTTCTTCAAAACTTAAAAGTCGCAAAATTCCTTCTAACTTCGCTACTGATGAGTTTTGAGAATTGTCCGAATTATCATTAATGAAATATAAAACATCTTTTTCGCCTTCTTTTTCATAAAATCCATACCCTTCGCCGCGAAAAACAGTTTTAAATGACCCCATAACAGTACTCGAAGAAACTTGGGAATTGTCCAGCGTACTCGACGCGGCGCCGAGAGCTTTAAAAACTTCCTCCGGCACTTGAAAACCTGTTGGAATCTGCGGAATATTCCTGCCACTTAACCTCTCAAAAATCCGGCCAGCGGCTTCTTTAATCTCTTGTGCTGCTTTGGTCGCTAAAAATTTGTCTGCATTTTCTGTGGTAAAAAAATCCGCAGCATTTCCATCATGCGGCAAAAGTCCTAAGCCTGCTGCGGCACCCATCGCGCCAGCCGCTTTCAAGAAACCTCGCCGGGCAGGATTAGTAGGTTTATCAGAAACATTAACTGGGGTAGATGCGGCGAGAACTTGTGCTTCACCGCGATTTTCAACACCGCTTGCGGCGACGAGGGCAAAATCATTACCAGCATCAACAATCGTTAACGCCGCACGATCAACTTCTCCTAAATTATGAGTAACCGTTAACGGCGTTGAAGCGAAACTCATCAGCTCTCCCCCCGAAAAGTATTTTCGCGGGATCAAGTCCCCGTCGGGACCGGATTCTTCTTTAATAACGTTGTACGCGCCTTTTTTGAAAGCTTCCAAATACTGCTCGTAAACTTTTTCTTTAATATCTTTGACGTCCGTTTCGACACCTTCAATCTTACTTTTATCGGCGTAAATTTTTCCCAGCAACGAATCTTTGAGCGCTCGTTTGTACCACGCCGCCAGAATAACGCTTTGATACACTTGGCGAGTGGCGGCAAAGTTTTTGCCGCTGTTGA
>CAZNNZ010000090.1:0-7063 GCA_964574575.1 uncultured Planctomycetales bacterium | reverse complement strand
TTGGAAGCGCAGGTTGTTTCATTGTCCGTGATACAAATGTTGTCTTTATTCGTCGTCGGGATTGGAAATGCTGCGTCAGCTTTTGGGGTTGCAAGATCAGGATTGTTTTCGCAGGTGCGAATATAGGCTTTGATGGCCGGGTCATTTTTTTTGATAGAGTCTATGACCGATTTGTAAACGTCCGCCGGCGTAGTCTTGCCTGCTTTAAGAAGGTCTAAAATTTCGTGGGCTGTCAGTTGGTTTAAACTCATTCAATCACCTGCGGGACTTTGAAAGCGCCGTCGTGCTGTTGTGGCGCAATTTTAAGAGCATCCGCCTGACTAAGCGAAGGTTTAACAATATCCGGACGAAAAACATTTGAAAGCGCCAAAGCGTGACTGGTTGGCTCGACGTTAGTGACATCGAGAGTTTTTAGCTTTTCGATGTAACCTAAAATGTCTTCCAAGTTTGCCGTGAGTTTTGTAACCTCATCGTCTCGCAAATGAATCCGTGCCAAAGCGGCGATATATTCAACATCTTTTTGGGTAATCATAAGTCAGTAAATTACCACTAAAGTTTAAATGTGGCAAGGGGTAAGTAGGGGTTAAGTTAAGAAATAATTTTGTCCTTAACTTTTTGAAATCTTGACGTTAGGCTGGACGTCTAATTGGCCGAGGATCGGCAAAGTCTGGGCGTTGACGGGCAGAATGTTGATGATGACCGGATACAGGCCGTTGATATTAATATTTTCTAAATCTTGTTGCGGCAACGGTAAAGGAACGCCACGCCCGTCGCGTTTGATTTGCAAACTCATGTTGGTTGGATTAAAATCGATCCCACCGACCGCCGAATCATTTGCATCCGACGAAGACAAAGACGAAATAAAGTTAGGGGCATTTGGGATGGTTAAAACAGCATTTGCAGGCGGACTGACCAACTGCGCTTCTTTGAGTTTGATAATTTGCTCAACAATAGATAGAAATTTTTCGAAATTTTCTTTAATAACAGGATCCATTGAAGAATTATTTTTAAGTATCAGCGCAATTTGCCGTTGCAGCAACTGATATTGATTAATGACTTCACGGGAGTTTACGTCCGAAATCTTACGGAACTGATTTACAAAACTATCATACATTTTGACCAAAGTCTCCTTTTGGGCAGCAGGAGTATTTTTTCCGTTAGCAATATATTCAATATTAACAGCTGCCAACCGTCTCAAATCTTTTAGTTGAGCGATAAGTTCTCTTCCGCCATAAGGCGCATTTAACCCAGAGATAGTTTGATAGATATCATACCAACGAATTGCTGTTAATTCTCTGGCCTTATGATTGCTTAAATATTGTTCAATTTTTTGTAACAAATTCTCAAAAATGACTCTTGCTTTGGTATCTTCGCCTGTTGACATGAGTGCAATAGCCTGATTAAAATCGATCTTTAATCCATTGATGTATTGATGCGCTTGGTTCATCACTTTAAAATTATTTTGTTGTCGTAGCAAGTCGTCAATATTTAGTCCCGGCTCATAGAGTAAGTTTTTTCCCGTTAAACTAACTATCTCTCCATATCTGTTTCTGCCTTGTTGATGATCTACGTGATAATTGTATTCATTGGGTCCCATCGTAAAATCCATCAGCCAAACGCTACGATTAGCAAATATAATTTTAAGCGCTGTGTGTCCTACCGTAGAATCAACAGAACCTTTCTCTGAAGAATATACTCGGCCAAAATAATCTTTAATAATTTCCATAGCAGACACATCATCCGTCTCGAGACTAAAACCAAAATCATGAAAAATCATTAAAGCTGTATACACGGCCGACTCACAAACAATAGTCTCTTGGCCATCATAAGAAGGATTTCCGACAAAAGTTTTACGCAAATCCGCAAAGTTGACGTGCTGACCGCGCTCGACTTCTTCGATTTCTTTTTGATTATACCGTGTATTATTGCGAATAAAAACATAGACCCATCGCGCAACTTGTTCTTGAAGTTTTGTCAAAGCGTCTTTGTCAGATTTTTTGGCATCCAGAGCCGTTTTTATTCTGCCGGCAACATCATTAAAGCTAGTCGCGCCATCAAGCAAAATTTTTAATTGCGGGGCTTGGATAATATCGGGAACCAATGTGCCATATCTCTTTTCTAAAGTTTTGACCCACTTATCCAAAGTGATTTTTAATTGCTCTTGAGCTTCTAAAACATTTTCGACCCGGGACGTCCCATCGCGATGACGGTCTTGATCTCCTAAATACAATGTCGCTGAGTTAAGAGATTGCCCGAAAGTATTTGCTGACATTACCGCTGCTAATGCAAAGGTCAATGCGCGAGCCAATTTTGAAATATACACGCCACTGATTGGAGAGGCGCCCGCAACAGCCTCTTTTTCACCAGTTTTCACCTCAACCCCACTGGCGGCGACGAGGGCAAATTTATCACCGGCATTATTAATTGCAACTTCGACACCGTTAATCGCAGAAGAACCACGAACAATTTTAGGTCTAAATTCCGCATAAGAAGTACCCCCCGAAAAGTATTTTCGCGGGATTGTTTCACCGTCGGGACCGTCCTCTTCTTTGATCACATTGTACGCGCCTTTTTTGAACGCTTCTAAATACTGCTCATACACTTTCTGTTTGATGTCTTTAACGTCGGTTTCGACACCTTCAATTTTACTTTTGTCGGCGTAGATTCGTCCCAGCAAAGAATCTTTGAGTGCTCGCTTGTACCACGCGGCGAGAATAACGCTTTGATAGACTTGGCGAGTGGCGGCAAAGTTTTTGCCGGTGTTTACTTCTTCGATGAGTTTGGGCAGAATCATTTCACGAAAGACTTGGGTGGATAATTTTTCAATGTCATTCCCGCGAAAGCGGGAATCTATTTTGGGAAGTGGATCCCCGCTTAAAACATGCGGGGATGACAAATTTTGTGATCCATAATCTATATCTAGCATGACCGTCAACTTGCTTTCCGTAATGTACGCAAATCCATCTTTCTCAACGACGGTGGCGCCATCGGGAACGATCCAAACTTTTGAAAAAATTCTTGAATTGTCATTGCGAGGAGCCGCAAGCGACGAAGCAATCTCGTTTTTTAGGGATTGCTTCGCTTCGCTCGCAATGACACGATTAACCTCATCCCAATATCTCTTGCCCAACTCCGTATCGGGATTAGTCAACGATGCAGCTAGTTGTTTTAAAACATAATCTTGTTCTAACATCTGTCGACCCATCTCCGTCTGACCTAAGGCGTCGGGAATAATGCGGTCTTTTTCAAACGGCGACAAGTTGACCCACGCGTCCTTGTCGGGAATCGTCATCGAGGTTAGAAAATATTTGATAAGCTTGGTGCTTTCGTCTTTGAGCAGGTTATTGCCGATTTTTTCCTGCCCCCGATCCACGATAAAATCAAACAGCAGCGGGTTTTCGGGATGCACCATCATCCCGCGCAAAACAGGCGGTTGAAAAGAAGTGGTTAACCCAAAGTTTAGAATGGGAGTGATCTGGCTGCCCGCAGGGACAACAATCGTAAATAGACTAAAACAAAGCAACACAACGGTGCTGATCGCTTTTCGGTAGAAAAAATGCGGCATACGCCTCTTTCTCAAAGGTAAAAAGACAAAATTTTTAATGGGAAATTGAACGAAGAGCTCACAGAGCGTACGTTTAATATAAGTCTTGATACACTCTCATCTAATAACATTTTTCGGCTTAAAAAGCAAGAAACTGGCCGAAGTCATAGCGGGTATTAGTCTAACAGTTTTTCCTTCAAATCTTCGGGGATTTGGGTCGGTTTGAAATCATTATTTAAGCATGCGAGCGTCACTTCTGCTTCAACCATCAGTTGCCCGGTTTTTTTGTGAAAAATCTTTTGCTCAAAAATCAGTTGGGCGGCGGTGACTTTGACCAATTTAGCGTCGCAGATAATAACGTCCCCATAGCGCGCCGGACTGCGGTAAGTGACGTTGCATTTGCGGACCGCATAAACCATTCCGCGTTCATGAAACATTTCAACACTCATGTCTTTTTGTTCAAGAAATTCGGTGCGCGCTTCTTCTAAATATTTTAAATAATTGGCGTAATATACAACGCCGCCGGAATCGGTATCGTGATAAAACATGCGTTTTTCCATGGGAGTCCCTTCTATTTTTTGATTGGGTATTTGTCTTTTATGAATTTGCGAGCGATTTTGTCGATATCCAGCTTTTGGTTGCGCGTCGATTGAAAGGCAATATTAGAAAAGTCTGTCATCCGCCGGCTAAATTCGAGCAAAGTAACATTATAGCCTCGGCGTTCTACAATACGCCAGGAGTCGACTAGAGTTGTGATGATTACGCTTTGGGGATTGCGGCAGCGATTGCGTAAAGTTTCTAGTATCCATTCAAACTCTCTGACCGTTGCATCCGAGGGATTAAGCTTTTTTTTCATTAGGACTTTTTGCGGATTTTTTGACCGTTCGTCTAGCAAAGCTAATTGATAACCGTAAGAGACCTCGCTGGCAAAAGCCTTTAGCGGCATTGTCAGAATTAAAATGGCAAGCAATAATTGCACAAGAAAGGGATTTTTTATCGTCATAAAAGTGTTACTTTTCTATCATTGTTAGGCGGCAGTGTAAACAAAAATCAGACAGATTTTTTCTATTTTAAAATTTATGTTTATGTTATATTAAAAACAATTTACAAAATTTTCTTTATTAAAAACCTCTCATCTTTTTTTATGCCAAATGATTTTAATAAAAATGTTTCGGTTGATACGAGTTCGCCCGAGGACAAAAGGTATTTTCCGCGCTGGCAAGTTAAGAATCGTATCGTTTATCACTTTGAAGGGCAAGCGCAGTTTCATAATGCTCAAAGCCGTGATTTAAGCTGTGCGGGAGTGTCTTTGGTCAGTCAGTTTCCCTTGACCAAAGAGCAAAAGCTTCGAATGCGGATTTATTTGTTTGAGGACAAAGCTGTCGAAGTCGAAGGCTATCCGGTTTGGGTCAAGGAAACAGAAGAAGGCTATTTGTCGGGTGTTCATTTTACAAATTCTACGACAGAAGTTCAGAACAAAATTTTAGAGTATGCTTTCGAAATAAAAAAGGAAGATGTTCTTAAGCATTGGTTCGAAGGTTGGAAAAAATAATTGTTAAATCCGCATAATTTTTTAAACTTAAATTTTCGGCCCGTTCCTCTCCTGTCAATCCACATTGTTTAAAAATTTCTTCACTCGCGTTTCCTAAAATCGGTTTAAGCGAGTTAGAAACTCTTTTTCGTCTTTGTCCAAACGCGCTGCGTATTAGTGTAAAAAGTTTGGTCTCGTCTTTGACAGTAAACTCTGGCGGGCGAAAGGTCAGTTTCATAAAGCACGACGTCACTTTTGGTGCTGGCTTAAAGCTTGACGGCGGTAGCGTAAAAAGGATTTTGATGTCCGCGTAATATTGCACGAAGCACGATAAGGAACCGTAATCTTTGGTGTTGACGTGGGCGGCGAGCCTTTGGGCGAATTCTTTTTGGACGGTAAAAAAGCAAGTTGGGAACAATCCCTTGTATTCAATAAACTTTTCGATGATTGGTGTCGAAATGTAATAGGGTAAGTTGCCGATAACTTTAAGGCCGGGTTTAAGTTTTGTAAAATCAAATTTCAAAACGTCGGCGTCAAAGACTTCGAACTTTTCTGTGGGGAATTTCTTTTGCAATTGTTCGCAGAAACGCGGGTCTTTTTCAATTGCGTAAACTTTTTTAACGTAAGGCAAAATCATTTCGGTCAAATGCCCTAAGCCTGGGCCAATTTCGATGACTTCCTCGGTTTCTTTAAGTTCGCACGACGAAAGAATCCTGTGTTTGGCCTTAGGGTCAACAAGGAAATTTTGTCCTAAATGTTTGCGTGGCGCTAGTGGTGGGCGTGGTTTCATGGATATTTTGCGACTATTCTTTCTTTGGACTATTCTTCTCTTGCTGCGGTTGTGCCTGCTGGCCAAGCAGAATATCAATGGTTTTTAGGCCTTTATCTAAAAACACTGGCAGTTCTTCAACAGGGACAATCTGATTGTAATCAATGATTATTTGGGAACCACACTTTTCAATGTTAATTAATTCTTTTAGTTCTAAATGGAGTTCAGAAAGACTTTCGAATGTTTTTGGAGTGAATAATTCTTGGTGGAATGCATTTTCTTTGTTGAGAGGTTTAAGAGAGGAATTTTTAGACAAAAGAGGTAAAAAACGTTTTCCAAAAAGGAAATTAGGTATTGCATTGAAATAGGGGGATTTAAAAAGTAAAAATGTGGATTCACTTGAAAGGTTTAAATTATCTTCTCCTGACCATAACGAATATTTGTAATCAAAGAAAGTATACGCATAATTATCTGTATGCCCTCGCAATTCATGAGTAATTCTTATTCGGCTTGTGAATGCAATTAGCGTGAAAGTATTAAGAGTTTGAAAATAATTTTCTTTGGGTTTGTAGCTGTACATTGCCCCGCGGTTGGCGGCAAAATCCTGTAATGCCTTGACTCTTTTTTTATCAAGAATCTCGCCGATCCAGTAAAAAAAGTTTGCTTTTTCAAGAAAGTAGTTCAATCCCCACAAAAGCGCAACAAGTCCAAAGATCCCAAGACAAACCATCCATGTTAAAAGTGTGTTGTCGATTTGCATAAATTTCTTTACATCTTCTGTTTTTTTACGCGTATTTTGCGCAGAACTTGATTGCTTCTTTCATCGATGAGGGGTCGGCTTTATTTTTGCCGGCGATGTCAAAGGCCGTTCCGTGGCTCGGTGACGTGCGGATAAAAGGTAACCCTAAGGTCACATTAACCAGTTGATTAAAAAACAGCGCTTTAAGTGGGGCTAACCCTTGATCGTGGTACATTGCGATAAAAAGATCGTATTTTTTAAAATTCTTTGGGTTAAAAAGTGTGTCGGCGGCAAAAGGGCCAAAGGCCTGTATGCCCTCTTTTTGCGCGTCTTGGATTGCAGGAGAAATGATGGAGTTCTCTTCATTTCCCAAAAGTCCGCCCTCACCTGCGTGAGGATTAAGCCCGCAGAGGGCAATACGCGGCTTTTTGATTTTAAAAAGTTTTTTGAAAGATCCATTGGCCAGCCGTAATGTTCTTA
>CAZNNZ010000089.1:0-7089 GCA_964574575.1 uncultured Planctomycetales bacterium | reverse complement strand
AACGAATGCCTAATTCGTTTTCCACGAGTAACATTTATTATGAGTCAATTCGCAATCCCATTTCTTAGTTGACTTTAGTCGCTCTATAGATTACCTTTTTAGTATTGCATTTTTTATAAAAGGATGTTTTAAACCAACATCAATAAGGAGTCTTAGATGGAATTGCGCGAATTGCTCTTAATGTCTGTCCAAAAAAAAGCTTCTGACGTTCATTTGACTTATGATAGCCCGCCGTATTTGCGCATTGACGGAAAACTTATTGCGACAAATAAAGATCCGCTTTCTCGCGAAGAGCTCAAAAAAGTCATTTATGGAATGTTGACTGATAATCAAAAAGAGGCGTTTGAGCGTGATAAAGAATTGGATTTTTCTCTGTCGCTCTCGGGGATGGATCGTTTTCGCGTGAATATCCATTTGCAACGTGGTTCAGTCGAAGCGGCTTTTCGTCGCATTCCGATTTTTATTCCGAATATGTCAGAATTAGGTTTGCCGCCGATTATTGCGGATATGGCCCGCAAGCCCAATGGTTTGGTCCTTATCACGGGCCCCACGGGTACCGGAAAAACCACGACTATGGCTTCGCTTATTAATTTAATCAATGAAGAAAAAGAATCTGTCATTATTATGATCGAGGATCCGATTGAATATGTCCATTTCAACAAAAAATCGATTATTAAGCAACGCGAAGTTTTTCGGGACACCAATTCATTTGCTGAGGCCCTAAAGCGTTGTTTGCGTCAAGATCCGGATATTATTGTCGTCGGTGAGATGAGAGATTTGGAAACGATTTCGACCGCTTTAACCGCTGCAGAAACGGGCCATTTGGTTCTTGCAACTCTACACACGCCGGATGCGCCGCAAACCATTGAGCGTATCATTGATGCTTTTCCGCCGTATCAACAGCAACAGGTCAAATTGCAGTTGGCCTCTGCACTTCAAGCGGTTGTTTCACAATTGCTTTTGCCCAAGGCAGATAATATAGGACGTGTATTGGCCACTGAAATCATGGTTGTCACTCCGGGCATTCGCAACCTCATTCGTGAACAGGCCATTGAGCAAATTCCCACCGCCATTCAGACGGGCAGCGCTTATGGCATGAACACAATGGATAAGTCCCTGCAAAAACTTTATCAAGAGGGCACGATTACTTACGAAACTGCAATTGCTAATGTTAAGAACAAAGAAGAATTTCGCCAATTGCTAAATAGCGGCAAACCTGGCACAAAAAAATAAACTAAGTTAAAGGACGTTTATGGCTTATAAAGTTACGTTATTGCCCGGAGATGGTATTGGTCCGGAAGTGACGCTCGCTATGCGAAAATGCGTGGATGCGACGGGGGTCAAAATTGATTGGGAAGAACATTTAGTTGGAGAGCATGCGATTGCCAAGTTTGGGACGCCACTGCCAGAGGCGGTTTTAGAATCTGTGCGTCGTAATCAAGTGGCTATTAAGGGGCCGATCGCAACGCCCGTCGGCAAAGGTTTTCGCTCGGTTAATGTACAATTGCGTCAGGCCTTGGACCTTTTTGCCTGTGTTCGTCCGTGCAAATATTATCCAGGAACAAAATGTAAATATCCAGAAGTTGACCTAATGATTTTTCGTGAAAATACCGAAGACCTTTATGCAGGTATTGAGTTTGATATAAATACTCCAGGAGCTAAAGAACTTATCGAAAAAATCAATAGTCTCTCGCTGCGCAAAATCCGTGAAGATTCTGCGATTTCCATTAAGCCGATTTCTATAACGGCAAGTCGCCGTATTGTTAAATATGCTTTTGATTATGCTCTTGTGCATAACCGTAAAAAGGTGACCGCAGTTCATAAGGCAAATATTATGAAATTTTCCGACGGGCTTTTTTTGCGTACTGCACGGGAAGTCGCTCAAGAGTATGCGGGGAAAGTGGAATTTCAGGATGTGATTGTTGACAATATGTGCATGCAGCTTGTTCAAAAGCCAGAGCTTTATGACGTTCTTGTTTTGCCCAATCTTTATGGAGATATTGTTTCGGATTTATGTGCCGGATTAGTCGGTGGATTGGGCATTGCGCCGGGTGCGAATTTTGGTGACAAAATCGCTTTGTTTGAGCCAGTTCATGGCTCGGCACCTAAATATGCCGGACAAAATAAAGTCAACCCAACGGCGACGATTCTCTCGGGGATGCTTTTGTTGCGACATTTAAAAGAAGAAAAGGCGGCGGACCGTTTAGAAACAGCGGTAAAAGCTGTTTTGCGTGAAGGCAAAGATGTTACGTATGATCTTAAAGAGAATCGGGATGATCCTAGCGCCGTCGGTACGCAGCAAATGGCAGAGGCGATTTGTCGCAAACTTAAATGATTGGTTAGCTGAGATTTTAAATGAGGATTTAATGCTAAACCCGCTGTTTTATTAGAGGCGGGTTTGGTTTTTATGGCGAGTTTTGGAATTTAAAATATGGAATTTATAGATTTAGGATTGATAGATTATTGTGCGGCTTATCAGATGCAAAAATCTGCCGTTCTTGACGTGATAGCTGGCGGGCGTGAGCGAATTTTCTTTTGTGAGCATCCTAGTGTTCTAACCCTCGGGCGTTTGGCGGATAAAAGTTATATTTTAGTTTCTTCTCAAGAGTTGATAGATCGCGGGATTTCAGTTGTCTCTGTTGATCGTGGCGGACAAGTGACATTACATGCCCCCGGGCAATTGGTCGTCTATCCGATTTTAGATTTGAAAAAACATGGCAAAGATTTAAAACAGTATCTGCATGATTTGGAAGAAGTCGCAATAAAGTTTTTAGAGTGTTATGGGATTTCTTCGTCGAGAAACCCGGGCAAGACTGGTGTATGGGTTGGTCATAAAAAGATTGTTTCCGTTGGGGTTGGTGTTAAAAAGTGGATTAGCTTTCATGGCATCGGAATTAATATCAATACGGATTTAGAATTATTTTCGCTCATTAATCCTTGCGGGTTGGGGGCATCGATGACATCCGTCGAGAATATCCTTGGCAAAGCGGTTGATTTAAAACAGGCTAAGAGGAATTTCTTAGAAATCTTTTTGCAATATTTTAATTTACGAAAAGATGCCAGTGTGTGAGGAAAAAATAACGCTTAGAATTTCATTCCGTTGTTAATAATTTTGGGTATAATGCTTGTAATTTATTTATTTGAGGAGATTGGATGTATCAGATTATTTTGCCGGATTTAGGAGAAGGTATTCAAAAAGCCATGGTTGCTTTTTGGCACTGCAAGGTTGGTGATCATGTCAGCAAAGACAGCGAGATTGTTGAACTTGTCACCGACAAAGCGACGTTTAATGTCACGGCGGACTTTGGCGGTATCGTTGAGGAAATTTTAGTTTTAGAAGGACAGGAAGCTCTGATTGGACAGGTTTTAGCGGTGATTAAGACACAATGACAACACCACAAGATATTTTAGATCAAATATTTACGGCTTTGCCGCCTAAAGAGGAAGACATGGAAAAAGAGATACGAAAGAAGCGCAAAATTCTTTTGATGTATATCACCAAAGTTTCGGGGCATCGTCAGGCCACGGTGGCTATTCAACGGGCTTTGCGTCAGCTTGATCCGACCATTGAAGTGCCCGGCGTCAATGGTTTTGGTTATACATATCCGATTTTGGAAAAAGTGGTCAATCGCGCTTATATGAGTGTTATCAAACGGACACCGAAGGTTTGGGATTATCTTTATGACAATCCAAATATTGTCAAAAAATCTCAGTCTATAAAAAAATTCTTACATAAAACAAGTCATAAAAAACTTGAAAAACTTTTTGATCAGTACCAACCTGACACCGTTGTCTGCACTCAGGCTTTTCCCTGCGGGATGGTCGCGGATTATAAAGTCGCGCATAATCTTAAAATCACTTTGATTGGTGTGTTAACGGATTTTGCTCCGCATTCTTTTTGGATTAATGAAGGAGTTGATTATTACGTTGTTCCCGACGATGAAGCGCGAGAACGGTTTATCAAAAAAGGTGTTTCTCCGGATGCGATCAAAGTTTATGGGATTCCAATACAGGCAAAGTTTTCGGTGCAGTTAGATAAACAGCCAATTGCCCAAGCTTTAGGTCTCGATTTATCTGTTCCCGTTATTTTAATTATGGGTGGTGGACAGGGTTTAGGACCGATTAAGGAAGTTGTGAGTTGTTTGCAAAAAATTGATGCGCCGCTGCAGATGATTGTTATTACTGGAACAAACAAAAAACTGCAGAAATGGTTAACTCAAGAGAAAAAACATTTTTCAAAAAAACTCATTGGTTTTGATTACGCCAAGAATGTCGATGAGCTTATGGAGGTGGCAACTCTTATTGTGACAAAACCTGGTGGGATGACGACCAGTGAATGTTTAACCAAGGGTTTGCCGATGGTCATTGTTAATCCTCTCCCGGGTCAAGAAATGCGCAATACGGATTTTCTTTTAAAAAATGGAATGGGTATTCGCATTGATAAAACCAGCAATGTTGGCGAGGAAATTGAACTGCTTTTAAATTCCCCAGAGCGGTTGGCTTTTATGCGCAAAGCAGCTTTGGCGTTTGGCAAGCCGCACGCCGCATATGATGTGGCTCGCTTGATACTCGATGGGCCGGCGCATTAAAAACTTTAGAATAATCTCATGTTCAAATTCCTTGCGTATAAATTTGGCCAGTTTTTGATCCGGCGAATATCTTTAAAACAGGCCTATCAATTGGCAAATTTTCTTTCCGATATCCATTATTTTATGTCTTTTCGTGATCGACGAGCCGTCAGAAATAATTTGCGAATTATAACGGGAAGCGATGAAAATTTGAATGTTAAGACCAGAGAGGTTTTTAGAAATTTTGGCAAGTATTTGGTTGAGTTTTTTGGTATCGCCAATGATTTAGACGAAAACTTTCTTAAAGATAAGGTGACGATTGTCAACCGGCAATATTTAGAGCAAGCCCAATCTTGCGGCAAAGGCGTTATCATGTTAACGGCGCATATTGGTAATTGGGAGTTGGGCGGTTTGGTGATGGGAATGTTGGGTTTTCCGACGCTGGCAATTACTTTGTCGCATAAAGAACGGCCGGTCAATGAGCTTTTTAACAAACAGCGTCAATTGCGTGGTGTTGTCAGTGTTCCTATTCGTCAAGCTGTTTCGCGTTGCTTGAGCGCCTTAAAAGAAAATAAGTTTGTTGGTGTTTTGGCTGATCGGGATTTTACCAGCAGTGGCGAGAAGGTGCCATTTTTAGGGCGTGAAGCCTTGATCCCTAAGGGCGCGGCTTTGTTTGCGTATAAAACTGGGGCAACGATTTTGCCGTCTTTCTTTTTGCGTCAAGAAGACGGCCGTTTTAGTCTGGAGTTTGAAGAACCGATTTATCCGGTCTTTTTAGAAAGTGATCGGATCCAACAAAAAGATATGATTACTCTTATTAAACAGTATGCTCAAGTTATCGAAAAGAAAATTCGTGTGTATCCGACGCAGTGGATGGTGTTTCGTGAATTTTGGGACGAGAAAGCGACGCGATTAGCAGATATGGACGAGCGGATCACTTAATAGGCAAGAGGGCTTGCGATTGAAAATTTGTGTTCTTATTCCAGCGTACAATGAACAAAAGGAAATAGGCCGGCTGGTTGAGCAAGTGCGCGCCAAAGCCCTTGATGTTATTGTCGTGGATGATGGCTCTGTTGATCAAACAGGTGTTCTTGCGCAAAATGCGGGGGCGATTGTTTTGCGCAATCCGTCACGGCAAGGCAAAGGTTTTTCTCTTAAACGGGGATTTTCGTATATTCTTGAGCAAGGTTATGACGGAGTCATTGCGATGGATGGAGATGGACAGCATGCCCCGGATGATCTTGAAAATTTTTTAACAAAAGCCAACGACAAGAAGATGTGTCTTATAAACGGAACCCGTATGAAAGATACGCGCAATATGCCTTTTGTGCGACGGGTGACAAATCGGGTTATGTCAAAAATTATTTCTGGAATTTGTCGGCAGTCGATACAAGACACTCAATGCGGGTATCGATATATAAGTGCGGATGTTTTGCGCAAGATAGTGCTGGTATCCAATGATTTTGAAATTGAAACAGAAGTTTTGATGAAAGCTTGCCGCGCAGGATGTCAGGTTATTTCAGTGCCCGTTAAAACGATTTACCGTCAGGAAAAAAGTAAGATCAATCCTCTTAAAGATACCCTGCGATTTTTTTCTTACCTTTGGCGGGATATGAAAAGCCGAAGGTAAAAAATTCTAGTACAGAAAGATTTTCTTTATGGCTGCTCGAGTTTTAGACGTATTTGAAAACCGTATTATTTATTATTCTCTGGTCGGTTCTTGTTTGATTCATCTTTGTTTTTTGGCCGTTTCGTATTTTATCCTGCCGCCTTTAAATAAACATAAAGTCAAATCCATGGAGATCCGTTATCACGCACAGCCTAGGCCAAAAGTTGTTGAGCGTCCGGCGCGCATTGAAAGTGTTTCAGATTTAAAAGAATCCCGCAAGGCGTATGCCGTTAGTCCAAAAGATTTGGTTGAAAAGCAGTTGACCAGTCCGACGTTTTTGCGCGACCCTGCCAAACTGACTCGCCGGATAGATGTTGCTGATAAACAGCCAATTAAAATGAGCAATTTGGTTGAAAAGCGCAGTGTTTCGGTGCCTGTTGTTGTCACACAAAAAATCACAAATCCCAATTATGTTGGGTACAATGACCGTATTCGTGACAAAATCCGCAATCGTGCGTATTTTTATATCGATGACCCTCAGTTTCAGGCGGGAGAAGTTTATTTGACCTTTGTCGTAACCGCTGACGGCAATCTCAAGGACTTGAAGATTATCCCTGAACGTAGCCGGGCCAATGACTATTTACAAAACGTGGGTTTGCGCAGTGTCAAGGAATCGAATCCTTTTGCGCCTTTTCCCGCGGATTTAAAATATCCCGAACTTTCTTTTAATGTCGTGATTTCTTTTGAAGTCAGCGGTGGACAATAAAGCAAATAAAACCCGCCCTTTACGTCGCGGTTTTAGTGTGGTATATTTTTAATGTTGTAAGACGAGTCCTCTGATTAAATTTCGTCCTTTGTTTAGGAGAACCTGCCCCAATGAAATTCAACGAAAAAGCCCAGCAAGTCATTGAA
>CAZNNZ010000088.1:0-7298 GCA_964574575.1 uncultured Planctomycetales bacterium | reverse complement strand
CAAAGATCTATGAAGTCTTCTTTTTTATTTGTCGCACTTACGATTACAATTCATACTTATGACTTTTACAAAAATTTTGCAGAATTTTATAACGTTTGCCCTCAAATTACATCTGTGATTCCAAAAATTTCTGGATATCTTCTTTTTTAGGCAACTCCAATTGATACTTCTTCACAAAAAGTTTATTATCCATTCCGGCCAGCGCGTATTCTATCTTGGCATGATTTTTGCGTGTGCATAACAAAATACCCACCGGCGGATTGTCCCCTGATGTCATGGCGTGTTTTTTATACCAGCTGACATACGTATTAAGCTGTCCAACATGTTCGTATTTAAATTCATTTGTTTTAAGCTCAATAAGGACATGACATTTAAGTACACGATGATAAAAAACAAGATCGACAAAAGCGTATTCATTATCAAGCATGATCCGTTTCTGGCGTGCTTCAAAACAAAAACCATGCCCAAGTTCCAGCAAGAATTCCTGTAAACGATCAAGAAGCACGTCTTCAAGATGAGATTCGCCCATGACCTCTTTTGATTTCAACCCAAGAAATTCAAAAACATACGGCTCGCGGATGGTAAATTCCGGCTTGTCTGTCTCTGCTTTTTTGGATACTAATGCCGCGAGTTTCTTTTTATTTTTAGACAAACCAGAACGTTCAAAGTATAACGTTGCTATTTGACGCTTAAGTTCCCGCACCGACCAATTACCACGAATACATTCATGTTCATAAAAAACACGTTTAAAAGAATCTTCAATTTCAAACAGAGTTTCAAGATGACTGTATGATAAATGTGAAAGCAGCTTTTCTGGATTAATTTCCAATTGTGCGGACAGTGTCCTCACTTTTCTAAACGGACTAATGGTGAGTAAAAACAACTGCTTGGATTGTGCGGACAGTGTCCGCACAATTTGAGGATACGCCCTATAAAAAGCCATATAATTATAAAGCTGTCTTCGTCCACAAGCGTTCACCTTATAACTCTCAAGCCTTACAGTTAATTCATCAACCAGTCGTTGTCCATATTTTGCTCTATCCAACCCGTGCAACTCAAATTCAGCGATATACATACCGATAATCCAATTTCGCAGGGTAAGATTTATATTAATTGCTTTTGCAGCTTGAGTAAAAAACGATTGATGAACAGATCGGATGGACTCAACTAGTTGATCAAATGTGAGTTGCTTTGCCTTTAAAACGCCACTCATATTAAATACCTCCATTAAATCAATTTCTCATCACTAATGGAAAAATCTCCCAGATTAATTTCTTTCACTTCCAAATTTACGCCACGACGACCAATGGCTTTTTAAGCAGATCGGGACGGGATTTTTGGGTACGGGTAAGCGCCTGTTCTCGCCGCCACGCCTCAATCTCTTTATGGTTGCCGGACAAAAGAACTGCGGGCACTTTTTTACGCTTAAAAACAGCCGGACGTGTGTACTGCGGGTATTCTAACAGGCCATCTTCAAAAGATTCACTCTGCAAAGACTCTGCCTTTCCCAAAACACCGGGCAAAAGACGTGTCACCGCGTCAATCATGACCATAGCTGGCAATTCTCCACCGGTCAAAACATAATCACCGATCGACAAACTTTCATCCACCAGCGTTTCTCTGACCCTTTCATCCACGCCTTCATAATGGCCACAAATAAAAATAATATTTTTCTTTTTTGCCAGTTGCCGTGCCTTGGCTTGCGTAAAGGGCGTGCCGCCAGCACAAGTTAAAATAATATGAGCTTTCTTCTTTCCCTTAATATCCTTAATCGCGTCAAAAATCGGCTCTGGCATCATGACCATGCCCGGCCCTCCGCCAAAGGGGCGGTCGTCAACCTTGCGATGGTTATCCTTGGTCCAATCGCGAAGATCATGAATTTTAATCGCTACCTTTTTCTTTTCCTGCGCACGTTTGACAATTGACTCATTGACAACGCCGTCAAACATCGTCGGAAAGATGGTAAGAACGTCAAATTTAAGCATAGACTTCCCTCTTTAAATCCGGTTAACCAATTCCGATCCATAATTGGTCAAAAACTCTTTTTCAAACCGGCCAAACGTGCCCGCCGCGATATGATCGCGCATTTTTCTCATAATCTCATTATAAAAATACAAATTATGATACGACAAAAAATATAAACCCGTAATTTCCCCACTGTTGACCAAATGGCGAATATAACTGCGTGAATATTTTTTACAAACAAAGCAGTCGCACTTTGGATCAATCGGCAAACTGTCATGGGAAAACTCGGCATTGCGGGCAACCATTTTGCCATGATACGTAAAAGCCGTCCCATTGCGACCATATCGCGTCGGAATAACGGTATCAAACATATCAATCCCACAAGAAACGGCGTGGATAATCTGGTCCGGCATGCCGATGCCCATCAAGTACCGCGGTTTATTTTCAGGCAAAGAAGGGACAACCCAATCAACGGCTTCAAACATATTTTTAACCGGTTCGCCGACGCTCACTCCGCCGATCGCATAAGCGTCAAAACCGATGTCCATAATTTCTTTGGCCGCTTGTTGGCGTAAATCTTCATAGACCGAGCCTTGCACAATTCCAAAAAGCGTTTGTTTCTTATCCATTTGTGTTTTATAAAAACGGTCCTTGCACCGTTGTGCCCAAAGGCTGGTGCGACGAACAGACTCTTGAGCGGTTTCTCGATCACAAGGATACGGCGCACAAACGTCCAACTGCATAATCATATCCGCGCCTAAGGTGCGCTGAATGTCCATGACTTTTTCGGGTGTAAAAAAATGCGACGAGCCGTCTAAATGCGATTGGAACTCAACGCCTTCGTCACTCATTTTACGCAACTTTGACAAACTAAAAACCTGATACCCGCCGCTATCGGTTAACATCGGTTTGTCCCACGCAATAAACTTATGCAAACCGCCAAACTCTTCGATAATTTCCAAACCCGGACGCAAATAAAGATGATACGTATTGGACAACATAATCTGCGCCTGCATTTCCAAAAGATCTTCGGCGGCAATACTTTTAACAATGCCATTAGTTCCCACCGGCATAAAAAACGGCGAACGAATCTCTCCGTGAACGGTTGTAACAATTCCCAATCGGGCTTTTGTTTGTGTGTCGGTTTTCAGATGTTGGAAAAACATAAAATTGCTTTCTTGGCTCGGGGCCTGTCTGAGCCTTCATCGTTTTGTCCTCGTCGGCACCCATCCCCCCGTGGGGAACCCCTGCCGACTGCGGGCAAAACGACGAAGTCACAGCCACCCGAGCACATTTAATTATAAAATTAACATCGCGTCGCCATAACTAAAAAACCGATACTTCTCTTTGATCGCTTCTTGATAGGCACGCTTAATCAAATCCGTCCCTCCAAAAGCATAAACTAACAGAAGCAAAGAACTATACGGCAAATGAAAGTTGGTAATCAGCGCATCTGTCATTTGAAAATGATAACCCGGATAAATAAAAAGATCTGTCTGCCCTTTACAAACCCCGGTTTTTGCCACAGATTCAATCACACGACAACTGGTTGTTCCGACGGCGACACACTTTTTCCCAGCTTTTTTTAAAACGCCGGCTTTGTGCAAAACCGCACTAGACATTTCATAGCTTTCAAAATGCATTTTGTGTTTAAAAACATCGTCTTCTTCAATTTCCTTAAACGTTGCATAATTAACATGCAAAGTCGTACGCAAAACCTGATGCCCGCTCTTCTTTAAAGCCGCTAAATGTTTACTGGTAAAATGCAAACCCGCCGTCGGAGCGGCAACAGATCCCGTATGTTTAGCGTAAACCGTTTGATAATCCGTTTGATCAGATTTTTCGTCAGGCCGTTTGATATACGGCGGCAACGGCATGTGCCCAATATGCTTTAAATACGGAGCAATATTTTTAAAATTAAATCTTACCAAACGCTCTGCCGTATCAAAAATAGTCGCTGTCAAAGGACTATTTTCAAATTCAATGATATCTCCGTTTTTAAGTTTGCTCAACGGACGCAAAAGCGCCTGATAAGTATACTCATCAGTATGTTTTTTGAGCAGAAAAATTTCGACCTTGCCGCCACTGCGCTTCTTTTTTCCCAAGAGCCGCGCGGGAATAACCTTACTGTCATTGACAACAAAAAAACTCTGCATTGGCAAAAACTTTTCAAGCGATGAAAAATGTTCGTGGCAGATTTTTCCTGTTAAGCGGTCAATGACCAAAAGCCGTGCGTCACTGCGATTTTTAAGCGGATATTGAGCAATACGTTCCGGTGGAAGTTTATAGTAAAGGTCGTCACGTTTCATCAATTATTTGACCTTTAGCAAAACAGGGTCTTTAATGACAGCAATGGTTGCCTTAGGATAATAAAACTCTAAAATCTTGTCATACGATAATCCTTGCGCGGACATTCCCTGCGCGCCCCATTGGCACATCCCGACGCCATGACCCCAACCCTTGCCCAAAAAATCACAATAATAACCTTTCATGACAACAAAATAATTATTACTACGAATAAAATTGGGCCCTAAAACTTCACGAAAATCTTTGCCGGAAATTACAATTTGTTTACCGGCGCGGTCTGTAATCGTCAACGATAAAATCCGATCACTGTCATTGCGGCTGGTAATGATAATATCTTCAATCAAGCCGATCGAATAACCTTTGGCATTTAATTTCTCTTGAATATCTTTAAGCCGAACATTGCGTTTCCAAAAATAATGCGGCGATTGCTGGCAATAAATACAGCGCACACCCTTTAAAGGTGCTAGCGCTTGTTTAGGCCAAAGCTCGGCGGCATCTTCGGTATGTCCACCGCAAGTCGCATGAAAATACGCCGGCAAAACTTTTCCATCAAAAATTAGAATCTCGCCCTTTGTCGCATCCACCGCAAGGTTTGTCCGATAACGCTCTGACGTGCGTCCGCCATAAACCTGCGAATAAATATCATTGGTCACGTCAAAATCTTTTTTAATATTAGCCGCAATCTGCACAAACGCATAACTGCGCGTAGCGACCGCCTGAGCTTTGATCGCTTCTATCGGCCAGCGATTAGAAACTTCGTGAACAAGAACACCTTTAATGTAATCTTCGACTTCCAACTGATTAACCACTAAAAGTTTTCCGGTTGGCAAAAGAAGAACATCGACAAAACCGCGATAACGACGTTCTTTACCCGCGGCAATGACTGCAACATCATGGGTGGAATAAAACCGCAAACGCGCGTAATCAAGCTGACGTTCTCCAAGCTTAAGGCCTTGCATCCCTTTGCTTATTATCGTCGGGCTAAATCCTAAATCTTTTTCAAGAATTTCCCGCGTTGCCGGGTTAGAAATTTCGTAAGCCCCATTAATTTTAATGGTGACACTATCAATATCTTTAGCAACTGCAATACGAATGAGCGGACCATTGTCGGCAAACAGCGGCGGCCCCGGCAGGAAAAACAGGATAATAACGAGAAAAAATATTTTCTTAGAAAAATGACGAATCATAAAATTCTAAAATAATCCCCCAGATTATTTTAATATTTTCCCCTCTTTAATTAACGAGAGGGATTAAGAGGGCGTTTAAAATAATTCGTTTTGCTTATCCTTGGAACGCACAATTTCGGCGCCTAAATGACGCAGAGCAGACTCGGTGATTTCCCGGCCGCGTGCAGTACGTTTCAAAAAACCGATTTTCAAAAGATACGGCTCCAAAACATCGACGAGTGTATCAACTTCTTCATTAAGCGTAGCCGCCAAAGTCTCAACGCCTACCGGCCCGCCCTGATACTGCTCACTAATGACCTTAAGCAAACGTCGGTCAATCTCATCTAAACCCATTTCATCGATACGCAATGTCCGCATCGCTTGATCAACCAAACTAAGTTCAATGGTCGCTTTGCCGGTTTTGACCTGTGCAAAATCCCGCACACGGCGCAAAAGGCGATTAGCAATACGCGGCGTGCCGCGCGAACGCCTAGCAACCGCAATGGCAGTTTCAAAATTAATTGTCACATTAAGCTTATTGGCAGAAGCCAAAACAATTTCACACAAATCTTCTGGCCCATAAAACTCCAAATGATGAAAAATCCCAAACCGATCGCGCAAAGGCGAGGCCAAAAGTCCGCTGCGCGTCGTCGCCCCAATAATGGTAAACGGCTTTAAATTAAAATTGACTGTGCGCGCATACGGCCCTTTATCGACAATAAAATCAATCTTATAATTTTCCATGGCCGGATACAAAAACTCTTCGACGACCTTAGAAAGCCTGTGAATCTCATCGATAAACAAAATGTCGCCCTGCTCTAAATTTGTCAAAATGCCAATCAAGTCCCCCGCGCGCGTAATGGCCGGGCCAGATGTCACTGTAATACGAACACCCATTTCATGCGAAATAATATACGCTAAAGATGTTTTACCCAAACCCGGCGGGCCCGAAAAAAGCATATGCTCCAAAGGCTCGCCGCGCTGTTTGGCGGCACTTAGCGAAACGCGCAAATTTTCAACCAGCTCTCTTTGGCCAATAAATTCGTCGAGCTTTGACGGACGCAAAGAAAGACTGACAACCTTATCTTCTTCGGTTTCCTGCTCAATAATGAGCTTACGGCGTTCGAGCGTTTCTGGTAAATCAGGCATCTGGGACATTTTGATTTTCTCCGTCGATGACAGGAGGTTGGGAAATTGCTGGCTGATTTTCTTGAGAATCTGATTGTTCGGCGGCAGGCAAGACGTTTTCGCGATTGCGCAATACTTCAATGTCCGCAAAAAGTCTTTTTTGAGCGACAATAATTTCTTTTAAACGGATAAGCTCTAAAATCGCCATAAAAGAAACAATCATCTCAACCTTTGATTTGGCCTTGGCAAAAATATCTGTTAACAACAGCCGGGGTTGATTAAGCAAAGAATGCAAAATATCATGGATTTTTTGTTCAACAGTAAATTCTTCCTTGGAGACTTCGTAACTTTTGTCTTCCTTAAGTTTACTCAAAGCCGCACTAAACGCATTGATCAAATCAAAAAGACTGGCCTCAAAAAAAACTTCCTTAGCATCATTTTCAAGAGCTTTGCGAGCCTCTTCGTCAACCTGACGTGTAAAAAAGTTTTGCCGCTCGCCTTCCTTGCCTTTTAGCTGTTCGGCAATTTCCTTAAAAACACGATACTCCTGCAAACGCGCCACAAGCTCGTCACGCGGATCAATTTCTTCTTGTTCCAAACCACTGGGGTCCGGCGGCAGAAGCATCTTAGACTTTATCTGCAAAAGAGTAGCGGCCATGACCAAAAACTCGCCGACAACTTCCAAATCGAGCATTTTCATCATCTCGATATATTCAAGATATTGCTCGGTGA
>CAZNNZ010000087.1:0-7376 GCA_964574575.1 uncultured Planctomycetales bacterium | reverse complement strand
ACGCCTGGGGGACGACAACCGCAACGACAGCAACGTCGATTGTCAATTCCGGGCGGGGCAATGAAGCCGCGGGCCAATCGGGAGAGGGGTTGTCCAATTATAACAGCGGCGGCGCCGGCGGGCCTCTGCGGGCGGGGTTTGCGGCCACAAACGCGACAGGCCGAAAGAGCGCCTCGGCGGGATATTATGGGAATATGAATGTTTCCGATAATGTTTTGGAGCGGGTGGTGACTTTGGGCAATAGCACGGGACGCGCTTTTACGGGCACGCACGGGGACGGGACGCTGACGACGACCGCCAGTTATGAGGGCAATGCAACAAACACGACTTGGCCGGGGATTGACGGGACAAGTTCGCGCGGGGTGACGGGGGCGACAGGAAGCGGGTTTAAAGGTGCGGGGTTTGACCAAGCCGCAACGTATATGTACACAGCCGACCGGACGTCGGCTTCGGTAACGGTAACAACCCGCCAAAGTAATGCCGGCGGGCGTTGTGTCCGCACGGCACCGTAAGAGAAAAAAATGTAGGCAACGGTCGCGACCGTTCCCTACAAAAAATAACACAACGTTTATTTCGCAGGGGCGTATTGCAATACGCCCCTACAACGAATTATATGAAAAAATTTTATCTCATTCTTTTATTTTTCCTTCTTCTCACCGCCCCCGCGTTGGCCAATAACCTGACAATTTCAAACGTCACGCTCGAAGACCGCAATGCGTCGGCTAACACGATGGTCGTGCAGTTTAACATTAGCTGGGATCACAGCTGGCGAAAGAATGATGGCCGGCACGATGCCGCGTGGGTGTTTATCAAAATTGAGAATATTCTGCCTACCGAAAACATCTGGAAGCACGGCTTGCTCTACACCGCCGGAACCAATCCGATTGGCACATCGCCGGGAACTAATTCGGATTTAAAAATCGTTGTGCCCAGTGACAAAATCGGCGCGTTTATTTCACGCACCGCGACGGGCAGTGGCACGTTCTCGTCTCAAAAAGTGCGGCTTGTCGTCGACTATGGCAGTAGCGGCTTGGCCGATATCGACCCCGTGACCGCCAAGGTTTATGGCATTGAAATGGTTTATATTCCCGAAGGGCCGTTTTATGCGGGCGGTGACAGGCATGAACTTAATGAAGTGACAGGAACACTTTATGGCGACTCTGACGCTATTATTTCGGTTTTTGATTCTGCAGGGACATTCTAGTGGTCTAAGAGGTTAGGTGGGACGGGCAGTGACCATGGTTACGCGGTTAACATTGATGATCTTGGTGATTTTTATTTGGCAGGGGATATTTACCGTAATGGGGACTTGAATGGCGACGGGGATTCGGCCGACACCAACGAAAATACAGGGGGGGTTTATGAAGGCAAGGACAGTTATGTGTCGGTGTTTAACTCCGCAGGGACGTTGCAATGGTCTAAGCGTTTAGGTGGAACCGGAGATGATCCTGTATATTCCCTGGATACTGATAGTGCTTATCATGTTGTGGCCAGCGGGGCGTTAGTTGGTACAGGAGATATCAACGGGGATGGGGACACATCTGATACTAATGAGACAGGCAACGCCGGAGTTTATGGGATTGACGATGCATTTATTTCAGTCTTTGATTCGGTTGGGACTTTTGTGTGGTCTAAGCGCCTAGGGGGGACAGGAGCCGATAATATAAACGAGACTCGTGTGGCTGGGAGTAATGATGTAGCGTCTATTGGGGTTGTTCTGCGCAACGGCGATTTAAACGGGGACGCGGATACAGCGGATACCAATGAAACTGGTCAAACTGGTGTGTATGGGGGGTCAGATATTTTTGTTTCTGTGTTTAATTCAGCCGGGACGTTTCAGTGGTCTAAGCGGCTTGGCGGGACTGGGACAGATACCGGGGAAGGGATAAATTTTGATAGCAGTGATGATATTGCGGCAGTCGGTTATGTTAATCGCAGCGCAGATTTAAATGGGGATGGCGATACGGGTGACAGCAATGAAACCGGTAATATGGGTGTTTACGGTGGGGATGATTTCTTTCTTTCTGTGTTTAATTCAGCGGGGACGTTTCAGTGGTCTAAGCGGCTTGGCGGAACCGGGACGGAACGCGGATATGGATCGATCATGGATTCGGCCGGGAATGTCAGGGTAATTGGGTATGTTAATGGGAACGTTGACCTTACTGGAGACGCAGACACGGGAGATAGTGGGGAAACAGGCAGCGGGATCTACGGTGCTAATGACATTTTTATTTCAGGGTTTAATTCGGCTGGTACGTTTCAGTGGGCTAAGAGGCTCGGGGGGACAGGTAGTGATACTGCCAGTAAAGTGACCGTTGATAGCTCCGATAGGGTGATTGTAGTCGGATATGTAAATGCTAACGGGGATTTAAACGGCGATGGGGATACAGCTGATACTAATGAGGGCGGTGGGGGACCTTATTTAGTAGCAGATGTTTTTATTTCAGTTTTTGATTCAGCCGGGACATTTCAGTGGTCCAAGCGGCTGGGAGGCACAGCGGGGGATCAAGGTATGGAGGTGGCGGTAGATAATAACGATAACATTTTGATCGCCGGACAAGTCACGGGGAATTCGGATATTGACGGGGACGGGCTCGTGACGGCCAGTTATGCGTTTTATCAAAGCGGTTACGAAGATGAACCAGTGCAAATTACGACGACAGGTAAAGCCATTACGATGAATACTACTACGGGTGATGATATTGATACCTCGCCGGTGACGGTCACAGGTTTGGCAGGTGTTACGGGTAATACGTCGTGGCCCAATGGTTATGCGGCTTTTTATATGATGAAGTATGAATTGACGCAAGGGCAGTATAAGGATTTTCTCAATAGTTTAAGGCGAGCTCAGCAGATTAACCGTGTACAGGCTACAATATCTGGAGATACAATTGCTAATTATTATGTTATGGCGGATAGCACTTTGGTCGATGCGCGGCAATCGATTCGTGCGCCTGCGTCGGGAAATGGCACAAGTCCAGCGCAAGTTGTGTTTGGCTGTGATTTAAACAATAACGGAACTTTTAACGAAACAGACGACGGAGATGCAATCGCGATGAATTATATCAATTGGATGGATTATAGTGCTTATGCAGACTGGGCGGGTTTGCGGCCGATAACCGATTTGGAGTATGAAAAAGCAGCTCGGGGACCCAATAGCGCGGTGTATGGAGAATACGCTTGGGGGACGACGACGATTACTTCCGTCAGTGCGATTACTAATTCCGGGAGAGGTTCCGAAACGGCCAGCAATAGTGGTGAGGGGCTTGCTAATTACTCTGGTGGTCCGCTGCGTGTGGGTTTTGCAGCGACAAATGCAACAAATCGCAAGAGTGCTGGCGCTGGCTATTACGGCAATATGGATTTGACGGGCAATGTCGTTGAGTTTGCAGTCCCTTTAGGAAATTCGGTGGCAAGACTTTTTCAGGGCACGCACGGAGATGGGACATTGACAGCGACAGCAACTTATGAAGGCAATGCGACAAATAATGATTGGTTAGGGATTGATGCAACAACAGCACGGGGAGTTACGCATGACGGCAGTTCATCGGCTAATCACTCTGCAACTTATCGGGGGGGAGACTATAATTCCGCATTAACTACATCGGCTAGCTTTTTAGGAACTTATAATATAGGATTCGGATTATCGCGACGATATAATTCCCCTTCAGGTGGCCGCTTTGCTCGCACGGCACCGTAAAAAATCGTAGGGAACGGTCGCGACCGTTCCCTACAAAAAATAACACAATGTTTATTTGGGCGTATCGCAATACGCCCCTACAATTCTCAATATTATGAAAAAATTTTTTAAAATTTGATGATAAATCTTATCGATACTCATGCTCATCTGGATCACGTCGAAAATTTAGACAGCGCTTTAGCGCAAGCTTCTGCTACCGGAGTCGCTGCGGTTTTGGCTGTCAGCACGGATCTTGCCGCGATGAAAAAGAATTTGGAAATTAAAGAAAAATTTTCTACACCAAAGATTTATTTAGGCCTGGGCATTCATCCCTGTGAGATTAAAGCGATAGAATTAGAAGAGTCGTACGCTTTTATTGAAAAGAATATTGCGCAGGCGGATGTTATCGGCGAGATCGGATTGGATTTTTGGTATAAATGGGTACGCAAGGATGATATTAAGAAAAATGAACAGCGCGAAGTTTTTCGCCGTCAGCTTGCCATTGCTAAAAAGTTTGATAAGCCCGTCGTGGTTCACACGCGTGGAACGTGGCGGGAATGTTTTGAAACGGTCAAAGAATTTGGCATCAAAAAAGCCAATTTTCATTGGTATAGCGGACCTACAGATGTGCTTGATGAAATAATTAAAAGCGGTTATTATGTTTCAGCCGGACCGGCTTTAGCGTTTAGTTCGCAGTCAAGAGAAGCGATGGCGCATGCGCCCATCGAACAGGCTTTGATTGAAACTGATTCGCCGGTTTATTTTAATTATCCCGAGGAGTTGGGCGGCGGATTTGCGTCGACGCCCAAAGATGTTTTTAAATCTTTGGATGCGTATGCAAAACTTAAAAGTATCTCCGCAGAACACGCGGCAGAGATTTTAAACAAAAATGCAGAGAACTTTATTGGAATCAGCAATGACAATTTGAAAGGATTAGTATGAAAAAGATAATCATAGGTGTCGTTGGTGTGGCTCTATTAGCTGGCATTGCTTTCTTTTTTTTGTCGCAACAAAACCGCGGCAAGGTTGCTATCGAAAGTGTTTTGCCGCCTGGGCCAATTTTTTATGTTCGTATGACGGACTTAAATTCGCGCATAGAAAAATTTACGGCAACAAAATTGTTTAATGAGTTTAAAAATTTTGATTATAAAAATTTAGCGGCACAGATGGGTGCTTCGGCTTCGACAATCGATGAGGCTAACCAAAAAATAGCTAATGTTTTCTCGCCGGAAAATCAAAAACTTTTAAAAATGCTTTTTGGCCAAGAACTGGCTGTCGCGGTTTATGTCGATAATGACATGAAAAATTGGCAAGCCCAAAATCCTACCGAGGCCCAAAAACTTATTATGCAATTGGCCGAAAATGTTTTTATCGCAACGCGTGTCTCGTCGGATTTTGTTGTAGCAGAGACACTGCTTAAATTTGTAGGGCAGTTTAATAAGGATTTTAAAACAGACACGGCAAATTACAAAGGCAAACAAATAAATACCATTACCAGCAAAGATGGTTTGGTGACGTTCTCATATGTCCGGCTTAACGATATTATTGTTATGGGCGCAGGTCAAAAAGCGGCCAAGTCTGCCATTGATGTTCTTGCCAAAAAACAAAAAGCGCTGGTTCTCGACGCTAATTTTACCAAGTCTATGCAAAGTTTTGGTTCTGGCGCTGATACCGTCGGGTTTTTGGATGTCAACGCGATTTATAAAATAGGTGATAAACAGATTGAGGAAATGGCCAAAGAGCCGTCGCAGGAACAGTATGCCCAGCAAATAAAGGATTCTTTAAGGCAGACGCAAGGGTTAGAAAGTTTGGCGTTCTCGACTTTAACCGGTGAGCTGTTGACGGGAAAAGCCAATGTGTATTTTGATAAATCCAAGCTTGACCCGACGATGCGCAGTTTTTATTCTTGCGCGGCGGATGATAATCGCTCGCTTAATTTTGTGCCCTATGATGCGCTTTTTTATCAGTGGAGCACCTGCTGGGATTTTTCAACTTTGTGGAGTCAATATAAAGAACAGGTAACGATGCAAAGCAAAGCGCGCGGTCGGCCGATGGATGTTAGTCAGATGGTCAGCGGTTATGAAAAAATGCTGGGCCTTTCAATCGATGCAGATATTTTGCCGGTTTTAGGCAAAGAGTTTGGTGTTTATTTAACGGATCTTGACACGATGGGAAGTTTTCCGGTTCCCAAGTTTGTTGTTTTTGTGCAAATTACTTCGCAACAAAAAGCGACAGCACTGATTAATAAATTGTTGGCTTTGGAACCGAATTTGCGGCCCGAGGAAGAAACTTATGATGGTCATCTCATTCGCTATATTGCGATTCCTTTTGTGGATAGTTTTAAGGTCAGTTATTCTTTTGTTAATAATTATCTTTTGTTGGCCAGTAATGTTGACGTTTTAAAGGCTTCGTTTGATGCGGCCAAAAATCCTGACAAGTCGATTGTCATTAATAATGCTTTTCGTCCGGCGATCAGCAAAAGAAATTCTGTTTTCTTCATTCAGTTTGACCGTCTGATGGGTAAAGCAGGTGAGATTGTGGATTGGGCTTCAAAAATCTCCGAGCAAACCAAGATTCAGCGTCAGGCATTTTTAAGCGGCAGTCAAAAGAATCTCGACGATATTAAAGCACGAAATGAAGTTTTAAGTTCTGAACTTAAAACTAAACAGCAGAATCTTTTGCTTTTACAGTCATCGACGGAGACAACGCCTGAAATTGCCAGTCAAAAGGAGCAGTTGTCAAAAGATATTGAATCTGCTCAAAAAGAAATTGCCGTTAATCAGGAGCGTTCCAAGAGTATTTTAAAGCAAATTGAAGTTTATAAGGCCCAAACGCCTAAGGAAGATGAGCAGACAAAGATGGCCCAGCAGTTTCTTAAGCCGCTGTTGCATGCTCTGTCAAACATTCGGCATTTTTTGACCTTTACAAACAATGGCGACGGGGTTTTGGAATCAACCAGTCAGTTAAAAATCGAATAGTTTTGGAGAGTTGATGAGTCAAAATAAGTTGGGGTTTCGGTCGATTCTAAGAGGTATAGTTTTCTTTATTATTTTCTTTTTGTCCTTTTGGGGATTTCGCGCTTATTTAAGTTCGATTGACCAAAAACGGGTTTTGGAAGAAATGATTGTGCGCTTATCTGCCACCAGCCGCATTGCGCAAGTTATTGTTTCGGATGTGCAATTTAATCCGGTTACGCAAAAGCATTTGACGACTATCAAATTTATGGAATACGATAGCCGCCTTCACCCGATGAAGCCGAAATATTTTACGTTTTCTGGAAATTTGATTCAATTCCAATCGCTGGTCGTGCGCTTCGATGATATTCATGTCAAGAATGCAGATGTTTTACGCGGTAAAAGCGCTTATTTGTTCTGGAAAGTTTTTGTTTTAGACGGGGCAAATACACAAGAGTATACGATCAATCCAATTGCCGAAATTCCGCAAGGCTACAAAATTGACGCAATCAATAGCCGTTTTGAACAACGCATTTGGAATGAATTTTGGGCGATTGCTTTGGATCCTAAAAAGGCCAGTCAGCGCGGTATTAAAAATGCGCAGATTGAAGCTCCGGGAACAAAGTTTATTCCCGGGTTGGTTTATACGATTAAGATTGAGCACGACGGTGGAATGCGTATTGACACCAGTGAAATTCCCGAAATTCTCAATCAGAATCACGGAATCCTGGTTTTTGTCCAGT
>CAZNNZ010000086.1:6668-7500 GCA_964574575.1 uncultured Planctomycetales bacterium | reverse complement strand
GTTTGCGGGCCTCTTCGACTCTTTGAGGAACAATACTTTCTGCGGCACGCAACTGCGTTTGCAGGCTTTCAACTTGCTTTTGCAATGGCGCTTTAGCTTCGGCAATCTGGGCCGGCACACTTTCTTGTCCAGCTTTAAGCCGAGCTTCTAACTCTTTAATCTTAGCTTGCAAAGGCTCTTGCACTTGCGCAAGTTTCTTTGGCTCGACGCTCTGCGCGGCTTTTAATTTTTCCTGTAAATCTGAAATCTGTTCTTGCAAAGGTTTGCGGGCCTCTTCGACTCTTTGAGGAACAATACTTTCTGCGGCACGCAACTGGGTCTGCAAAGATTCTGCTTTGTTTCTCTCAATATTTAAACTTTTTTCAACTTGCGCTTTTTGCTGATTGAGCGTTTCAATTGTTAAATTCCCATCCTTAATAAAAGCGCCTTTGACTTTTAAATCACTCTCAAGCGTTTGAATTTGCTTCTGCAATTCTTTAACTTGAGCGGCTTTAAGATCGCTTTCCTTATTTTCCTGAGAATTGCTCGCCTTTTGCTTTAATTGTTGTTCCAAAACCGCAATGCGATCCAACAGCGGCGTTTTTGCAAAAGCGATTTTTTCGGCAATAACATTATCATTTTGCTTTAATTGCGCCGTCAATTGGGCAATTTTATCTTCCAGTGCTTTTGACGAAGAATTAACGTTTTGACTATTTTGCTTTTGAGCGACAAGTTCTTTATTCAAGTAATCAACTCTTTGTTCCAAAAGCCGATTCTTATCCATCGCAACATCAGCGCTGGCAACTTTCTCTTTAAGTAAATTGATTTGTTGTTCTAAAGGACGTTTTCCATC
>CAZNNZ010000086.1:2433-6658 GCA_964574575.1 uncultured Planctomycetales bacterium | reverse complement strand
TCCCACGCCTTGTCATCCGATACAGATTTCTGATTCAAACGACTTTGCGCAACTTTTAACTGCTGCTGTAAATCTTGATTTTGTGCTTTTAACGCCGTTTGGCCATTTTCAATCTTTTGCGCCATTGACGCCCGAGTTTCACGCAACTCTAACTCAAGAGCACTTATTTTTTCTTGCAAGGGCTTTTTAATCTCTGAAGCATCAGGAATTGGAATATCTTTCTTAGACGCAGGTTTAGGCTTACTATTAATCGCCTCAAGGCGAGATTTAAGTTCTTGAGCCTGAAGTCTTTGCTGCTCTAAACTTTTTTCTAAACGCTCTTTTTCTTGATTTAGCGCTTCAATTTGAGCATTCCCATCTTTTATAAAAGCGCCTTTTGTCTGCAAATCTTCCTGCAAACTTCTTATCTGCGCTTTTAAAGGTTCAACTTGCAGAGCGCCATCTTTTTTTTGCGCTTGCATTTTTTCGGCGGCCTGCAAACGATCTTGCAATTTTATGATTTCAGCTTTTAATGTCGCCTGAGCTACAGCAACCTTTTCAGGCATTTTATTTTCGGAAGCGCGCAATTGCTCTTTAAGCGCAAGAATCTCTGCTTCTAGCGGTTTTTTTATCTGTTCAACCTGACGGGAAATATTCTTTTGCTCATCTTTTAATTTTGCCTGAAGCTCGTTAATCTTTGCTTGAAGTTCAGCCTGTTGCACATCAGCCTTATTTGCAAACATTTCTTGCGACTGGCGTAATTTTTCCTCAAGATCCTTAATCTCTGCTTTAAGCGAAGCCGTCGTTTTTTCAATCTGCTCTGAAGAGGCGCCAACATTCTTTTCTAACTGTTGTTTTAATTCGTCAATCTGATCGTTAAGCGCAGATTTTTCTTTAGCGTATGCGGCTTGCTTTTCTTTGGCGGCTAAAAGATCTTGATTAAGGTTGGCTATTTTCTTTTCGTATTCGGGGATCGCTTCAGAAGGCAAATCTAATTTACTTTTAAGCTCTTGGTTCTCTTTGACTACTGCATCATAACGCTGGATTAGCATATCGAGCTTCTGAGTAATGCTCGGCGGTTTGGCTGCGGCTTGTTCTTGACACCAGCTATTTGTTCCTAATCCCAGCAAAATCATAAAATTAAAAAAAACAATGATGCTGCGCAAATTCATAGCCGCTCCTTTTAAGTTGGAAAAGAAAACAAACTAAAAAAATTCTTAAGATTAAAAATTTAACGAAACGAGAGACATTATATTATGAAAGCATAAAAGGTAAAACAAAAACCACACCATTTTCCTTCGCTAATTTAATAAAATTTAAAATTATTTTTCCCAACAATACAATCAATTTGCTATACTCGAAAACAATCAAAAATTAAAGGAAGCTATGGCTGTAAACATTTGGCGCAATTTTATTAATAAACCACGATTAAGCAATGACATCTTTCCGACGGTAGAAATCGGATACAGCCATTACGGCCCTACCTTTGCCATCGCAGGAACACTCGATGCAATTAACTCAATTGTACTGATTAACAACATTTGCGTTGAAATTACCAACAAAAACAAAAAAACGTCTTACTTTATGGATTGGTTTGCTTTCCGGCCAACACAACATGTTATGGGAAATTTTTCGGAAATCAACCTGACCATGACGTCAAAATTTACAATCACGCCCAACAAAGCTTACAATTACAATCTTCTTTTTATTGATAATGGCCGTTTTTCGCAAATGAAAGCACTGCTGCAAGCAATAAAAGGTGCATGGGCAGAATATTTGGTCACTATTGCAAAAGAAAAAAGATTTATTCGCCCAGAAACATTATTCCCTGATTTTATAAAACTCCCGGTTGTTTTAGATGCCGCAGAGCGGCTTAAAACAATTACCTGCTGGGAACAAGGTTGCTACTTAATCAAAATTCGTATTACAACAAAAAATCCTAAACAAATTTTTAGTTTTGAAAAATATTTTACGCTCACGCCATCCGACGAGCAAACCCTAGCCAACAATGCATTAAACATTATCGCTAATATCTGTCAACAACCACACAATCCGTACAATTGTGCGACTGTTTTATTAAGCGCAAAAAAATAACAACTTTAAAAAACCTGCAATTTTATTCTTCGCGCAGCTTCCCACCAGTTGTCACATAAAAAAACCTTTTACCGCGGCCTTGCCAACCTTGCGGCTCTGCCATAAGGTAATATCCATAATTGCGAAAATCACAACTTATTTTGTAACTACTCATTATCGTTCCACAATAATCACGCACCAAATATTGTTTAGCAGGAGAAACTAAAATTTCAGAATTAGTCGGATATTGTCCATCATGGCTAGACGCATAATTTTCGGCCGCAGCAGAAATCACTGCCAAAACTTTTTGCGCTTGCATTTGAATATCAGTTATCGGATGATTTTTTTCAAAATCTTGTGCAAAGCGAACCACGCCTAAAGGAATCAAAACCAACAACGGAACAACAATGAGCGTCGCCAAAGTTTTTGCAAAACTGATTTTAAAAACCTGAATTTGCCCTATTGCCACTAAAACAACCACAGCAATTGCAGCCATCCCAAATCCAATATGAGGAATATACCCCAACACAAAAGCCGGCGAAGCATAAGCTAGAACATAAAAGGTTTTGTCATAACTGATTTCTTCACCAAGGGAAAAAAGAATTCTTTTTATGACAAATGCCAAAACAAAAAACAAAGCCGGAGTCGTCAACAAAATAAAAATTATCGCCAAAAAAGAAGGCAATAATAAAATGCGGGGAATAAGTGGTCCCGTTAAATACGAAGAACAATAAAAACACAAAATCAAAGGATCTGTATAAATCGGCCCGACCAAAAGCTTTGCATAATAATCCATTGGATTTATGAACGCCTCGACAATCGTCATAAAGAAAGCTTTTAAGCTCCCCAAACGCTCACGATCTTGCCAAGGAATTTTTCTATTAGATACTCTCATCGGCTAGTCACAATCTGCATTTTCTGCAAGTAAGCTTCCTTGTAATTTGGGTCCAACTGCAAAGCATAATCAAAATCTGCAAGCGCCAAATCAGCTTGACGACTTTGCAAATAAGCCAATCCGCGATTAAAATATACCGATGGATTTTGGGAGTCCAAAGCAATCGAACGTGAAAAATCTTCAATCGCTTTTTTAAAATGCCCTTGTCCGGCGTAAATAACAGCCCGATTGTTAATCGCATTAATCGCGCGCGGATCAAATCGAATAGCCCAATTAAAATCCAGCAAAGCTGAATGTTGTTCCCCATTTAAAAAATGTGCTGTCCCTCGATTCGCATAAGCCTGAGCATACCCCGGCAAAATTTTCAAAACCTTTGTATAGTCTGCAATGGCTAAATCAAACTTGCCATTTTCCCGATAAAGATTTCCGCGATCAAAATAAGCACCCCAAAACTGCGGCTTTAGAGCAATCGCTTTATCGTATTCTAAAACGGCGTCGTCAAAACGCTTAGCTTCCTTATAAATCATCGCCAAATTACTATGCGCATAAGCGTCGTCCTTTAAGAGAATCGCCTTTTGATAATCTGCGGTCGCAGATAAAAGGTCACCCTTCTCGTGATAAGCGGCCCCACGATGCACATACGCCATCGCTAACTTTGGCGAACGCTCAATAACAGCACTCCAAAGAATAACACCATCACGCCACGCACGGCATTGCATAAAAGTTTTTCCACCCCAGACAAACACCAACAAAACTAAACTTACCGCTAGACTCTTTCGCCAAAACAAAGTACGCGTTTTATTTTCAAAAAAAGAAGCCAAGATTGCGCCTAAAAACGCACAGAATCCGACGCTGGGCAAATACATAAAACGATCAGAGACTGGATTAATATTTTCGACATCGTCGAAACGAAGAAGAAAGAAAATCGATAAAAAATAAAACATCAACGCAAAAATAAATAATTTATTGCGGCGCAAATAAAAAACGACTCCGCAAATGGAAACAAAAACAAAAGCAGAAAATAAAAATTCACCATTGGCCCAAGAAAGCGGCTGAGGAAATTGATAAAACGTAATCAGATGGCTAGGAAAAACAAATTTTCGGATATAAAAAACAAAACACCATATCCAAAGCATCAGCGCTTCGCCGACAGAGCGCCACGGTACACGCGCATTATAAAAATATGTGATCGCAGCAATCGGGATGATCGTAACTAAATAAAGAATTTTTTCAAAAAAGATATTGGCTTTCCAACCACGACCCATCCACCAATCGCAC
>CAZNNZ010000086.1:0-2423 GCA_964574575.1 uncultured Planctomycetales bacterium | reverse complement strand
AAGGCCATGGGCTTGGCCAAAACACTACAAAAACCCAACGCTACACTTCCCAAATACGAAAGCCGATCTCCTGACTTAACATAGCGCAAATAAAGCAAAATTGAGGCCATGTAAAAAAACGCGTAAAGCACATCTTTGCGCTCCGTAACCCACGCAACTGATTCAACGTGCAGAGGATGTATCCCAAAAAGCAAAGCGCCAATTCCCGCGCCTACGGGCGAAAGCCCAATTTTCTTAAAAAAGAAAAATATCAACGCCACAACAGCAAGGTGTAAAAGCAAATTATCTAAATGATATACCAGCGGATTGTATCCAAAAAAATAATATTCAAAAGCAAAGGACACTGTTGTCAGCGGGATATACGTTGTATTGATAATGTCTTGAAACATCGCGCGAAAATTTTCTGGCGTCAAAGCACGTAGAGTTGGATTTTCGAGCAAATGCCCCGGGTCGTCGTTTTTGATAAATCCATTAAACAGAGACGGAGAGAAAGCAATCACAACAATAGAAAGAAGCGCAGGAAGAATCCAAGAATTTCTCAAACGTGAAGGCAAGGGCATTAAAAATATTTTCGGAAACACTTAAAAACACTTGTAATCATTGCATAATTACAAATTTCATTAAGGTGATTGTTTAGGATATTGATTTTTATAATAATCTTCTAAGTCTTGCGGACTGTGATTAGCGGCCAAAAATTGCTCTCGCCAAGCTTTGGCCTTATGGCAATGGGGGTTATCTTTGTTTTTAATCGGACAATAGCGTCTTTCAACCTCATTAATTACAGCAAGCGTCCACTGCAACGTTCCATTAGCCCACTCGCAATATTCACACCAAATTTTATCCAAAAGACTCAGATGGGGAATCAGATGGCGGTCGTAATGATAATACTCTTTGCGATCAATCGGTTTTTGTTTTCGAAGCCAAAAATAAACCTGATTAAAAAAAAGCATATAAATAAACAAAGGCAAAAGAAAAAGACTAAAAGAAATAATCAGCGGATATCCAACCAAGGGAGTCAACGGACCTAGTCGATATTCATGACCAGGGCAACCGGCCAAATCTTTCAAACATTTTTGAATGCTAACCTTGCGAGGATTGTCCATACTCCTTCCTTTCACTCATATTGTATTAGGCAAATTTTGCATGAGAAAAATTATAGCACGTTTTTTCAATTCCCCACCAAAAGACACAAAAAAATTATTCCAAAATCGTATACGCGCGCTCATGATGCTGTGTCAAATCCAGCCCCATGATTTCATGTTCCAGAGAGACACGTAAACCAACCAATTTATCAACAACAAAACAAACAATCGCGGTTACCGTCGCACAATAAACAATCGTAAAAACAGCGCCCATGGCTTGAATTTTAAATTGACTAAAATCCCCAGCCCAAAGACCATTTGAACCGTTAGGGTTAACAGCTTTTGTCGCCAAAATTCCGGTGGCAATCATTCCCCAAAATCCACCAACGCCATGCACGCCAAAAGCATCCAGCGAGTCGTCGTAACCAAATTTTTGTTTAACAACGCCAACGGCATAATAACTTAATGCTCCCGCAACCAAACCAATAATAATCGCACCCAAAGGATCAACAAAACCACATGCCGGCGTAATGGCCACTAATCCTGCAATTACTCCTGAAATCGTTCCAAAAATTGTCGGTTTTCCCGTCGTAACCCACTCAATAGCCGCCCAGCTCATCGAAGCGGCTGCCGCCGCAACATTTGTTGTTACAAAAGCATTAGCTGCAACACCATTAGCCGAAAGTGCAGAACCTGCATTAAAGCCAAGCCATCCAAACCATAAAAGCCCGCCACCTAAAACCACAAAAGGCAAATTATGCAACCCTACACGTTTTCCTAAAAAAAGCGCACTGACTAACCCAGCAACACCACAGTTGATTTCTACAACGGTTCCGCCGGCAAAGTCAAGAACACCTGCCTTGTACAACCATCCATCGGTAGCCCAAACCATATGACAAATCGGAATATACACAAAAGTAAGCCAAAGAAGAACAAACGTCAAAAAAGCCGAAAACTTAATCCGCTCGACGAGCGAACCGATAATAACCGCCGGCGTAATAACCGCAAACATCGCCTGAAAAATCATAAACGCGCAATGCGGAATCGTCGGTCCGTATTCTGGATGCGGCGCTAAACCAACACCTCGCAAACCCGCCCAGCTTAATCCGCCAATAAAACCATTGCCCGGACTATAGGCCAAACTATATCCATAAACAACCCATGCAACTAAACAAATCGAAAGACAAGAAAAACATTTCATAAGAATAGCCAAAATATTCT
The DNA here is from genome assembly GCA_964574575.1 of uncultured Planctomycetales bacterium. Taxonomy (GTDB): domain Bacteria; phylum Omnitrophota; class Gorgyraeia; order Zapsychrales; family JANLHA01; genus JADLGJ01. The sequence continues at coordinate 120 of CAZNNZ010000086.1, read as the reverse complement.
TTCGCCGCACCATGCCGCCATAAAAAAATGCAAGCGCCGGCGTCATAAGCATGACCAGCGCCGCTGAAACCAAAACCCAAGCCGTGTCTCCGGTATTAATTTCTAAAGGAAAGTCCATAT
>CAZNNZ010000085.1:0-7526 GCA_964574575.1 uncultured Planctomycetales bacterium | reverse complement strand
GATTAATGGATTTACAATCTAAACGAAAATATCAATTGAAAACTCAAAAAAAAATATCCGTATTAACAGCTGGTCCGGCAGCATGGGGCCGGCGCAAGGAAGTTCCCGCCGTGGACGGGATCAATCAAACCCCGACGATCTGTGGATTAACTTTCAACTTGATATCTCCTTAGTGACTTTCAAAGAATGAAAAATTTTCTATTCATAATTTTATGCTGTACAGTTACCTTGATAAACTGCCGTTTTGTTTTGGCTCAAGACGCCCAAGTTATACCAAAACCCATTGCAGATTTTATCGCAACGCCACACCCAGATGTTCTCAAAGAAAAACTTGCACAAGCAGAAAACCAAATATCCAATAAAAATGATACGTTGACACAACCTATTCTCGAAACAGTTAGCTCAAATTCCAAGAATGCAAATGATGAATTTATCAATCCTTTTATTCCACAAATTCCACAAACGGCCAAACCCACACCTTTTGTTAATCCGCAAGCGACATCGACACCTAATGTGACGCCAGAAACAGCACCCATACCTGAATTTATTGTTGCCGGCGTTATCTGGAACAGCAAAAAACCTCAAGCTATTATTAACGAACAGATCGTCAGTATAGGAGACCATATCAATACTTGGGCAGTTTCTGAAATTACCAAAGACGGGGTACAAATGACTTTTGAAGAACAAAATTTATGGGTCAAACCAATTATCAACCCAGAAGCTCAAGCACAAGCGCAACCAACAAATCCGTATCGACGCTAATGGACAAAACTCACAAAGGAGTTTTTATGTTACAAATTTTTTGGGGTATCTTTTTAATTATCGGGTCGATTTTAGCCGGCCCATCGATCGGTCAAGCCTCAGATATCACAATAGATAGTTCAAGTTCATTTCTATACCCAGGGTATTCTAAAAAAATATCAATGGACTTTCAAAATGCATCTTTAGTCGATGTTTTAAAAATCTTTTCCCAACAAACAAAAATAAACCTAATTTCGTCAGAAGAATTAGCCACCAAACGCATCACCGTATATTTAGACAATGTTCCTATTGAACAAGCCCTCGAGCAAGTCCTGCGCGCTAATAATTTGACCTATGAACTTCAGCCCGATAGCAATATCTATATTGTCAAACCCATCACAAAAACTGATGCCGAACTCTTAACCCGCGTTTATCTTCTTAAACATGCAAGTGTCAGTAGCGCGCGTATTAGCAATACACTCAAAATAAGTTATAAGAGCGGTGAGGATGAAAAAGAAGTTACCGAGGATAGCTCATCGAGCAGCAGCTCTGGTGGTGGATCAAGCGCTGGGGCAGGAACTTCCTCAGGAGTCAAAGGTGCCATCGAAGGCATTCTTACTGCTAAAGGAAAAATCTCTGAAGATCCTCGTACCAATAGTTTAACCATAACCGATGTCGCCAGTAATTTTGTAAATATCGAAGCCGCAATCGCTAAACTCGACATTGCGGTTCCCCAAGTTCTAATCGAAGTAGAAATGCTCGAGGTTTCAAAAGAAGTTGGTGATCAAATCGGAATCAGATATGGCTCAACACCTTTGGCTTTTCGAGGAGCCGCAAAAAGCACTTTCATACCTTGGGATCCAGATATCGCAAGTGAATATACGGCTGGAACTATCAGCACAGCCGGAATGATCGCTGTGCTTCAATTTCTGCAATCTCAAACCGATACAAAAAATCTTGCACGTCCACGTATCCTTACAATTAGTAATCAACCCGCGCAAATCAAAATTTCGACAGACGAATCTATTGGAGTCCAACAATCAACGCAATCATCTCAAAACATAGCAACGCAAACAGAAGAAGCAGAAAGAGTCGAAACTGGCGTCTTTTTAACAGTTACGCCCCAAGTTAATATTGTTAACAAAGAAATCACAATGGCCGTTGTTCCTAAGGTCATCACAACTAGAATCAGCACCATCTCTGGCCGCGACAACAACTTTTTTAAGGATCCTGAAGAAAGGGGATCTTTGTCCCTATTAAGAGTTTCGGATGGTGATACCGTCGTATTAGGCGGACTTCTTCGCCAAGAATTTACTAAAAGACTAACAAAACTTCCAATCCTTGGCGACATTCCATTTATCGGCGCCGCATTCCGGCATCGCGATGAAAGTACTGCAAATCGAGAACTTATTATCTTTCTAACTCCGCATATTTTAGACGAGGGGTTAGAGAAAAATGTTTCAGCACCCAAGCGCCCAATTTTACGTGAAGAACGCGAACAAGCGGCCGGCCGTCTTGAAACTGTCGAACGTGAACTTTCAAAAACAAAAAGAAAAAAATTATAATATGGCCCATTTTAAGCTCGGCGAAATTCTCCTACAACAAGGCTTGATCAATGAAGCGCAGCTGCGTGAAGCGATCGGAGTCCAAAAAAAAGAACCCGGCCGCATTGGCGAGATTCTTATCAAGCTCGGATTTCTGACCGAAGAAGACATTGTTGCCGCACTAGGAAGCCAATTAAATATTCCTCATGCCAGCAGTCAAAACAATCTTCTTAAACCACGCACCGAACAAAACCTTGATAAAATTGTTCCTTATGATTTTGCAAAAACAAACCTTGTCTTGCCTTTAAGCAAAGTTGAAACCAAATTAACCTGCGCTATTGAAGATCCACTGGATCTTTTAATGCTTGATAATCTACGAATGATCAGCGGCTGTGAACTTTCTCTGGTTCTTGCGACGCGTTCAGATCTTATGGCCGCCATTCAGGATTTTTATACTTTGGCAAGATCCACCTCAACAAATTCAAAAGCAATGCCTGCTGATAATACAAACCTTGATACTCCGGTTCCCGCCGACCCTAAGATGACGGGGAAAGACGGAACTAACCTTGATGATCTTATTGAAAAAGCTGAAGAGCCACCGGTCATCAAACTCGTTGACTTAATCATTCGCCAAGCTATTGAACAGCGCGGCAGTGATATTCATATTGAATCCTATAAAGACAAAATCAATTTGCGTTACCGCATTGACGGTGTTCTTTATCAAATTCCACCGCCAGCACGGCATCTTTTGCTACCAATTGTTTCACGTATCAAAATTCTAGCAAAGCTTGACATTGCCGAAAAACGCTTGCCACAAGATGGTTCTATTGCCTTTAAAATGGGCGACCGCACTGTTGACTTGCGTATTTCAACCGTTCCAACAGTCTGGGGCGAAAAAGTCGTTATGCGTATTTTAGACAAGTCCGCTGTGCCTTTACGACTTGAAAATTTAGGATTTACCGAAGCCCAACTTGAAAGAATACGTAAATCTTTAAAGCGCCCTTATGGTCTGTTTTTCGTTACCGGGCCGACAGGAAGCGGTAAGTCCACGACACTTTATGCATCCTTACATGAGGTTATGGATCCACGTAAAAACATTGTCACCGCCGAAGACCCCGTAGAATTTAAAATCGACGGCATAAATCAAGTTGCAGTGCGCCCGGATATTGGATTAACTTTCGCCTCTGTTTTACGTGCTTTTTTGCGTCAAGATCCAGACATTATCATGGTCGGTGAAGTACGCGATCTTGAAACTGCCCAAATCTGTGTGCGTGCGGCATTAACCGGGCACTTTGTTTTAAGTACCCTGCACACTAATGATGCTGCATCTGCAATTACACGTCTTATGGATATTGGCATTGAGTCTTACCTTTTGACCCCGTCACTTTCAATGATCATTGCACAACGTTTAGCCCGTCGAATGTGTTCAAAGTGCAAAGAACCGATGGAACCAAACCCGGATCTTTTGGGCGGGCTCAAATTTAATTGTGATCTCATCTATAAGGCCGCCGGATGTGACGACTGCAATCATACAGGTTACCGCGGGAGACTTGTTGTAACCGAGGCAATGGTCATTGATGACACTTTGCGCGAGTTAATGACCAAAAAGGCAGGTTATTCCGAAATTCTCGACGCCGCGCGAAAAGGGGGAATGGATACCCTTTTTGAAGATGGGCTTAAAAAAGTTGAAGCTGGACTTACTAGTCTTGATGAAATATTAAGTGTAACTGCGCTATAAAATTCTTTAGGAGTTCCCAAAGTGCCACGATTTCATTACTTAGCAAAAGATTCTTCAGGGAAAAACATAGCCGAAGATATTGAAGCTTTTGACAAAGCAAGTCTTGTTTCGCAATTACAACAAAAAGGATATTTTGTCCTTTCTGTTGAGGAACATGCGGCGATGGAAACTTATATAGAAGAAAAACCAGAATCACTACGCAAATTTACTCATAACAATATCAAGTTGATGGATATGCTTAATTTTGCCAATCAGCTGGCAACAATGCTTGACTCAGGAATCACAATTTTGCGCGCACTGGAAGTTATCAGCGACCAAGTCGAAAGCAAAAATTTCTACGCTATTCTCCAAAAAGTCAATGCCGATGTTGAGCAAGGAAGTTCTTTAAGTGAAGCGTTGGCCCGTTTTCCAAAAGTTTTCGATCAGCTTTGGGTAAGTTTAATTGAAGTAGGCGAAGCGTCCGGAACAATGCCCAAAGTTTTAAAAAAACTGGCATTTTATCTCGAACAAAAAGCCTCCTTTAACTCAACAGTCACCTCCGCTGTTATGTACCCAGCTGTACTTTTTTGTGTTTGCTTGGGGGCTATCGCATTTTTTGCTTTATTTGTCGGCCCACGATTCGAAAGCATTTTTAACACCATGCACGTTGACTTACCGCTCATCACGCGAATCTTGTTATCAACATTTCGTTTCATTAAACAAAATTTCTTTAGCATTGTCCTTAGCGTAACCGCTGCTATTTTTCTTTTCAAAAAATACAGCAAGACAGCCGTTGGACGCGCTCATGTTGAACAATTTCTTTTTAGCATGCCGGTTTTTGGCAACATTACAAAACTTATTGTTATTGAACGCTTTTCTTCGCAAATGTCAATTTTAGTCGACAGCGGTGTCCCGATTCTTTATGCGCTGGACATCACCCAGCGGCTTGTTGATAATTCAATTTGCGCCAACGTCATTGGCGACATCAAAGAAAGCGTTCGCCAAGGCGAATTACTGGTTGCTCCCATGGAACGCAGTAAATTTTTCCCATCGATGTGTATTCAAATGATTTCGGTTGGCGAGGAAACCGGAGAACTTAGTAAAATGCTCACGCACGTCGCTAATTATTATCAACAAACCGTTGAAACATTTATGAAACGTTTAGGAACACTTATCGAACCGTTTATGCTTGTTTTTATGGGCGGGGTCATCGGCGTTATTGTATTGGCTATGTTTTTACCGATGTTTAATATTGCCCAATTAGGCGGAGCGGGAGGAGTAAAGCATCATTAAAAATTCACGCTATGAATCCTGCTGTAAGAAATAAGAATTTTACTCCCATCTTTGCTCTAATCTTGTTTGCGCTTATCTTTATTTGCCATGGGCTGTCTTTAAAAGCGCAGTTTATGATTGATGATTTCGCGTATATTCACGAAGATCAAAATGCTGCCAAATACAAAAAATTTTCAGATTTTTTTCTCAAAGCTGATACGCACCACTATAACCCACTTGATATTCTAACAAATAAATTTCTGTTCAAAATATTCAGCGTTCCAAGCTTTCTTTATGCAACTAATCTTTTTCTTTTCTTGAGCAACACGATATTACTTTTTTTTCTCATCAAATCACTATCACAAAATTTACATGTTAGTAGCTTAGCAACAATTTTATTTGCTGTGCATCCTATAAATGCTGAAATACTCAGTCACATTACCTTAAATAGCGTTCTGCTTTCTGGTGGACTATTACAAGCGAGCTTATTTAGTTTTTGGCACCAAATATCAACTCAACATAAGAAAAATATCTGGCTTGTGATAAATGTTTTCTTTTTTTTATTAGCATTACTATTTCTAGAAACTGCATTACTATTGCCCGCATATCTTGGATTACTATGCCTGCTTGTGCCCGCAGAAGAAAAACTAAAAGCATTACAGTCGACTATTCCTTTTTGGACTATCTCAATTTTATATTTTCTTCTCTGGGGTTTTATGTCATCAAACAATGGACATTGGCCAGACAAAATCGAGCACTTAAAAATTTCATTCTTAAGCTATACAGCAACTTTAAGTTTTTTGCTTAAATGGTTTGTAGGAAATCTATTTTTTGCTGAAAATTTCGTTTTTATCAAAAATTCTCCACCTCTGTCCGAATCCTTATACACATGGAACATCGGGCTTGCTATAACTATTGGGTTACTAACTTTCCTACTTTGGAAATGGCGGGCAACACCAAAAAACTTCGCCTTAGGCTGGTTTCTTATTGGTTTTACCTTTATGCTACCGGCGAGCATTGTTCATGCTTATACTATGGGAATGGTCATTGAGCCACACTGGTTTTATTTTTCATCAATGGGATTTTTCATGCTTTTTGCACTTATCATAAACGAACTTAAAAAACACATTCAACCTGCGATTTACTCAACACTCTTGCTAACAATCATTTTTTACTGGGGAATAACATCTTATCGTCATCATACAATCGCAAAAACCGAAATTGCATATCTTGAGTATTGGTTAAAAAATAGCCCAAAGAATTTACTGCCAGCGCTTATGCTCGGGAATATATACGGAGTTCATAAAGATTTACCCATTGCCAATGAACTTATTGGTGAAATGATTTTACAAAGTGAGTTCTTTATTAAAACCGGACAATACGTTCAAGCCACAAAATTAATAGAAAAATTGATTGCCACACAACCTCTAAATTGCAACCGTAGATTTTGGGAACAAACCCTTACGGCACTTTATGTAAAAACTGATGAAACACATAGTGCCCAAAATCGTCTGATGAAATTCACAAGCCAAAAACTTGATCGAGACAATTATTTAATACTCGCCAAAGAATTAGAGCGCCTTGAAGTTAGAGAAAAAGCTCTGGAAATTATAAATCAAGGACTTCGATATTATCCCAACGATCCGGATATGATCTTTCTCAAAGTTATCACACTGGCTAACCAAAACCGTTTCAAAGAAGTCCGTGCGATTTTAAACACGAATCCATCTAATACTCCTCAATTTAGTGACTTAGTTAAGCAAATACAAGATCTTGAAACTAAATTTCCAGAACATAAAACGACCCAAGAACCATAGATATTTTTTGTGTCCCCCACCTTGTCATTAGCATTTTTTTATGTTATACATGACCCAGAAGCGTACAACTTGAAAAAGGTAAACTATCCGCAAGGGTAGGACACAAAACTAAAGGATCCCGAAATTACATAAACACTAACAATCTAACGGGATAGCCAGTTGCCAAGAAAAAACAAAAAATCTTGTTAAATGTGCCTATTCTAGGGTAGAATGTACCACAAAGAATAGGCTTTTTTATTAAACCAGCCAACCGTCGAAAGGAGTGATGACGCGATAAAGAGAACGTGACGCCTTTAATAAAAATTAACTTAATAAAAACGAAAAATTTGAAAGTCTACATAAAAGGAGAACTTCAATGAAACTTATGAAAAATAAAAGTGGTTTTACTTTGCTCGAAATTATCATCGTTGTTATTATCGTTGGTGTTTTAGCCAG
>CAZNNZ010000084.1:6527-7666 GCA_964574575.1 uncultured Planctomycetales bacterium | reverse complement strand
GTCGGCCACATGCCTATTGACGTACAAAAGCTTGATTGCGACTTCTTTGCGTTTTCGGGGCACAAACTTTTTGGACCTACTGGCGTTGGAGTTCTTTACGGCAAAAGTGCACTGCTCAATAAAATGCCGCCCTATCAAGCTGGAGGAGACATGATTTCTTCTGTGACCTTCGAAAAAACAACTTACAATGTTTTGCCCTACAAATTTGAAGCCGGAACACCACACATCGCCGGAATTATCGGCTTAGGCGCGGCCATTGACTATATCAACGCCATTGGCTTTAAAAACATCATGCCTTACGAAAAAAAACTTTTAGATTATGGGACAAAGGCCCTAAAAAAGATCCCCGGTTTAAAATTAATTGGAACTGCCAAACATAAAGCCGCTATTCTTTCTTTTGTTATGGACAACATTCACGCGCATGATTTAGGAACTTTGGTTGACGAACAGGGTATCGCGATTCGCACAGGGCATCATTGCACACAGCCGGTCATGAAACATTTTGGAGTTGCGGCGACCTCGCGGGCTTCACTTAGCTTTTATAACAATTTTGCAGACATTGATCGCCTAGCCAAAGCAATCAATCATGCCCAAAAGATTTTTTTAAAGTCCTATGAACGAAAATAACCGCGCCGAACTTTATCAACAAGTTATTCTGGAACATCATCACAAACCACGAAATTTTGGCGAGCTAAAAAGCGTAACCCATGATGCCGAAGGGTACAATCCTTTATGCGGAGACCATCTACACATTTACCTGCACGTCAACGATAAAAATACAATTGACAATATTTCCTTTAAAGGAGACGGCTGTGCAATTTCCAGAGCATCAGCCTCCATGATGACCGTCGCTGTCAAAGGAAAAACACTTGCAGAGGCACAAAAACTTTTTGAAGAATTTCATCAACTGATCTTAGGACACCTAAAACCAGAAAAAACCTCAAATCATTTAGGTAAACTGGCGATCTTTTCTGGAATTTGGCAATATCCCTCACGAGTCAAATGCGCAAGCCTCTGCTGGCACACGATGCAAGGAGCTTTAGAAAAAACAAAGACTATTTCTACCGAATAATATGTCTCTTGAAAATTCTCAATTAAATTCTAGGCGTACGCACATAAACGCTATTCGTGACGCATTT
>CAZNNZ010000084.1:0-6517 GCA_964574575.1 uncultured Planctomycetales bacterium | reverse complement strand
GGCCGGCCAATGCAGGATTTACGCATATCTGTTATTGACCGATGCAACTTTCGCTGCAGTTATTGCATGCCCGAAGAAACGCATGGAGAACACTATTTCTTTTTAGAAAAAAAAGATTGGTTAACTTTTGGCGAAATTATAAGACTTACAAAACTTTTTGTACATTTAGGAGTAAGCAAAATCCGTTTAACCGGCGGCGAGCCTCTGTTGCGCCCCAACTTAGATGTCCTAATCAAACAACTCACACAGATTTCTGGCATTAAAGATTTGGCTTTGACTACTAATGGCTCTTTTTTAGCAAGCCAAGCCCAAAAACTCTATGACGCCGGACTTTCTCGTCTGACGGTCAGCCTTGACACTTTAGACGAAAAAATTTTTACGCAAATAAACGGGGCTCGCGGATCCGTTCAACAAGTTCTTGACGGAATTAAAAAAGCGACAGACGTTGGTTTTCAAAACATCAAAATCAACACAGTAATTAAGCGCAACGTCAATGAAGCGAACATTATGGATCTTATTAAATACTCACGAGAACATAAGTTTATTCTTCGCTTTATCGAATATATGGATGCTGGTAATTGTAATCACTGGCAATCTAGTGCAGTTGTCACAAGCAAAGACATCCTCAAACTTATCACTCAAACGTATCCTTTGACTGCGCAAGAACCAAATTATTTAGGGGAAGTCGCAAAGCGGTATCGTTTTGACGATGGGAAAGGCGAAATTGGTTTTATTTCGTCTGTCAGCCAACCTTTTTGCGGGACGTGTACACGCCTGCGCTTATCCACCGACGGAAAATTATATACTTGTCTTTTTACAAAAGAATCCACCGATTTAGGCACACCCCTTAGAAATAGCGCGACAGATCAAGAGCTTATTTCCATCATTTCTAAAGTTTGGCAAAAACGAAGCGATAAATATTCCGAAAATCGTTATCTATTTGAAGATTTAAAAATCAAAACTCAAAAAGTAGAAATGTATCAAATTGGCGGATAAATGATAACAACAAAGAATCTAAAACTTTTACATCGACACGCTACGTTTTTCCATTATAATTGCTTATGCGTTTCCACGTAATATAACCAACAGGAGGAGAAATATGATCAAAAAGATTCTTGCTATTGCCGCGCTATGTGTTTGTATAGCACCCACGCTGGGTTTTGCACAAACCAAACCACTTCAATTAGCCCTCTGGGAAACAATTCAAATGGTTCCAGCCGATCAATCCATTAAAGGTTTACGTTTAGAAATTTATGGCGTTAACGACAATGTCATGGGCTTAAGCATCGGGTTAGCTCACAAAACAACGGGCAACACGAGTGGGACGTCCTGGGGCTTAATTGGCATCTCCGAAGGAGAGTTCCATGGAATTCAGAATTCATATATCTGGTCAGAAAGCGGACGCTTTATTGGTTTGCAAAACGGTATAATATTTGCAAATGCAAAAGGTGATTTTACCGGCGTAGAAAGCGGGATTGTCACAAAGACGGAAGGCCGTTTTAAAGGAGTTCAGTTCGGTTTAGCAGCAATCACCAAAGGTGACTACTCTGGTTGGCAAGCTGGCCTTGTTAACTGGACCGAAGGAAAATTTATTGGCGTTCAATCAGGGCTGATAAATATTTCTAAGACGGATTTCAGTGGTCTTAGTTTAGGTGGTTTCAACAAAGTCGACGGTGATCTCAAGGGTGCTCAATTGGGTATCGTTAACTGCACTGGCAAAACCGAAGGGTTACAATTTGGGTTGGTCAATCATACCAAAATGCTCAGTGGTGGTTTACAAATCGGGTTAGGTAATATCAATGAAAACAAAGACCCATTCGGCTTCTTGCCGTTTGTCAATTGGTCATTCTAAGAATCTCCAATATAAAAAAAAGCCCATCAGAATTTGATGGGCTTTTTTCTTTCTCTTGTCATAAATAGTAATGACGTAAAACAATTACCAAATTAAATCTTTTTCACTCTCTAGAACACCATCAAACTTTCCAACAAAGCGCACTTCCCGAATAATATCTAAATTGTAATTCTTCTTAACAAGCTCCGCCATTTTTTGTGAAAGATCATAAACATTTTTAGCGGTACAACCTTGGGTTTTAACAATAATATTGGCATGCTTAGGAAAAATCTTAGCTCCGCCAACGCATAAATCTTTGCCGCCAACTTGCTCTAAGAACCAACCCGTCGCTTGACGTCTTTGGGCTTTTGACGTCGGTTCGATATTACGAAAAAAACTTCCCGCGCAAGGGTAAACTTTTAAATCAGGATGTTTTTCCCAGCGTAGCCGTAAAGTTTCTTGGCGTTCTTCTAATAGAGCTTTAGGATCAGCTTTACGCACAGAAAAAATCGCTGACACGACAATGTCCCCAGTTTCTTTCAAACTGGAATTTCGATAGGAAAAACCCAACTCGCTAGCGTTTACGGTAAACTTTTTCCCGGCAACAGAGAGAAGCACAACACATTTAAGCGCATCGCCGACTTGCTTACCAAAAGCGCCAGCATTGCCAACAATGGCGCCACCGACGGTGCCGGGAATACCGCTGGCAAAATTAATGCCCTCCAATCCATGCTCTGCCGCATAAAGAGCTAACTGATCCAAAAGCGTACTTCCCGAAACTTTAATTTCATGTTCTGTGTGACTGATTAAAGGCTCAGCACTAACATAACGAACAACCGCACAATCAATGCCATAATCCGAAACAACAAGATTCGAACCTCCGCCAATAAGAATAAAACGAACATTCCGTTGTGTTAAAAAAGCAACCGTCATTTCCAATTGCTGCGGCGTTGAACACAAAAAAAGATAAGGACAAGCTCCTCCTAATTGAAACGTCGTCCAGTCAGAAAGAACAACATCTTTCTTGACGATAACTCCATCGGACTCTAATGAAGAACAATCGAAATTCATGATTTAGCCTTTGACATTATCGCGAAATACCGATTAACCGCTTGTGCGCCATTATTGACGCTTTGCACATTTACTATTCCTTTTTTACGTAATTTTTCAACGCACGCAAGACTGCGCATCCCATGTGCACAATAAATCAAATATTTTTTGTCCTTTTGAAACTCAAAATTCCAAGAACTAAATTGACTAAAGGCAAGATGCACACTTTTAACAGAATTAACCGGAAACATTAAAAGCTCTGCAGCTTCACGAACATCGATAAAAACAAACTCACTAATTTTTTCTAACGGTATCGTATCAAGTTCAACAGCCAAATCATAATTTTTTTGAGACGGCATATAATTCTCCTTAAGAATGTTTTTTATAGAAGCACTTTTACCACAAATAGGACAAGACACACAAGGGGAATGCTTAATTTTATTAACGGCAAACGTCTTAAAATCAAAGATTAAAATATTTTCTTTTAAGCGCTCTTGAAACTGCAAAATCCATTTGACCGCTTCCCATGCCTGCAAATGGCCCATAATATTGGGAACAATCCCCACAACACCTGCTACAACACAATTGCCAATGCAGTCATCGGCAGGAATTTGCGGCCAAAGACATCGCAAACACGCCGATTTAAGCGCCGGATCATAAACGCGAATTTGCCCTTCCAACTGATAAATACTAGACTGTATTAAAGTTTTATGCGAAAGCACAGCAATATCACTAAGAAGAAACTTCGTCGAGAAATTATCTGTGCAATCCAAGATAATATCAAAATCACCGACAATTTCTTCAAAATTACTAACATCAAAACGCTTTGAAAACTTAATAATTTTTACAAATGGGTTAACTGCATTAAGACGCAGGGCAGCCAAATCAATTTTCATTCTACCAATATCAGAAACCGAATAAAGCGACTGCCGATGAAGATTACTAACCTCAAGGCTATCTGACTCAACAATCCCGATTGTGCCAACGCCGGCTTGCGCCAGCGAAGTTAAAGCGCCACTGCCTAAACCACCGGCTCCGACAACCAAGACACGGGAACTTTTAAGTTTTTCTTGTCCAACAGGGCCAATTTCAGGCAAAATCGTTTGCCGGGCATAATAATCTTTCTCTGTTAACAGTGTTGCCGTCGGTTGCTGGCAATTAACCCACTGCGAACTCCCATCAAGAAAAATTTCCTTTTTCCAAATAGGCAAACGTTTTTTAAGCTCATCAATAATGTAGCGACACCCTTTAAAAGCCTCGTCACGGTGGACAGCGCTGACGCCAACCCAAACGCTCATTTCTCCCACGGAAAGTTTTCCTACACGATGCAAACAAACCATCTTGGTTACGCCAAATTGACGTTGAACTTCCTGCAAAATCTTTTGCGATTCACTTTCACACAACGCCGCTAAAGCTTCATACTCAAGGCCAGTTACCGCATGACCATCATGATGATCACGCACCCAACCTTCAAAACTAACAAAAGCGCCATTGGAAGAATGACGCAATTGCGCTAAATAGGAATTAGGATCAATCGGTTGGTTAAGAAGCTGGAACATAAATTAATAATATGTCAGACGAATGATATGTTTTTCAAGACGTTGTGAGACGAAACTCGCATGGCTTCAGAGCGAGTCGAACATCGAGCGAAGTCCATCCGGCAGGGGATGGACAAGCGTTCTTTGAAAAACATATCATTCGTCTGAGACCTAATAAGTAACTTTAACGATACCGCTTTTAATAATACACTGACAGCCCAAACGATTTTTTTCATCCATCCCGAGGTCTTTTTCTTCTTGATTAAGTTCGCCTAAGTTTTCGGCACCTTCCAAAACTTTGATTTGGCAGGTCGCACAAACACCCGAGTTACAGCTAAAGGGAATTCCAGCGTTTTGACAAGCTTCGGCAATCGGCGTGCCATCTACAACGTCGTACCCGATGTGATCAATAAAAAGTTTGGCCATAAGTCATGATTAGAAGGTTAAATTGCAGGCAGAGGAAAAACAATATTTTTTTCAGGGTTATCAAAAGAATGAACCATCACTTTTGGAAAACTTTCCTTAATTTTTACAACCAATTCATCAACAATCCAGCGGGGGACAGAGGCGCCAGAACTGATCCCAACCTTTTTCTTCCCGTTTAATTTCTTAATATCAAACTCGCCAGCACGGTCAATGATATAACTCTCAACGCCATAATTGGCGCCCGTTTCACGCAAACGATTACTATTGGAACTATTAGGAGACCCACAAATGATAATAATGTCACAGACTTTAGCCAAATCCTTAACGGCGTCCTGTCGATTTTGCGTTGCATAACAAATATCCGCGCGAAGTGGAGCAACCAGTCGCGGGAACTTGTCCTTTAATTTTTTAATAATCCCCGCGGTTTCATCGACAGAAAGAGTTGTCTGTGTCAAATAAGAAACCTCTTTATCCGAAGGGATATCCAGATTATCAACATCTTTTTCGGTTTCGATAATGTGCAATAGTTTAGGGTTCACATAACCAGCTGTGCCTGTTAACTCCTGATGTCCTTTATGGCCAATAAGAACAATTTCATGTTTTTTTTCAGAAAATTTTATTGCTTCTTTATGAACTTTTGTCACCAAAGGACAAGTTGCATCAATAAATTGCAGATTCCGATTCTTTGCATTTTGAATAACCGTTGGCGGAATGCCATGAGCACTAAAAATAATCCGTGCGCCAGAGGGAACTTCATCAATCGATTCGACAAAAACAACGCCACGCTGCTTAAAATCCGCGACAACATACGTATTATGCACAATTTCATGATACACATAAAGAGGTGCACCATATTTAGCAAGCGCCTTTTCAACAATCTCAACCGCGCTGGCTACTCCAGCACAAAACCCTTGTGTTCTTGCTAAAAATATTTCCACTTTTTTAAATCCTTATTGCTATAATTCATTTTTTGAAAGGCAGTATACCATTTGCCCTCACAAATGAAAACGTTTTTTCCGAAAGGTAAATAAACATATGCAATTAGTTAAACGACGAAAAACTCCTACTGTGACCATTGGCTCTGTGTCTTTGGGAACAGCTTATCCGGTTGTCATTCAATCAATGACAGATACATCGACGGCTGATATCCCCACAACTTTTAGCCAAACCATAAACCTCATTGAAGCGGGATCCCAGCTAGTTCGCTGGACTGTCAATGATGAAAAAGCGGCACAAGCTGTTCCAGAAATCATCAGTATGTTACGCGCGAAAGGATATCAAACGCCGATTGTCGGTGACTTTCATTTTAATGGCCATCGTTTGCTAGCTAAATTTCCCCAGACCGCCAAAGCACTAGACAAATACCGCATTAATCCCGGCAATGTCGGGAAAGGCAATCTTCACGACGACAATTTTGCTACAATCGTTAAAATCGCTATCGAACACAATAAGGCCATACGCATTGGCGTCAATTGGGGTTCACTGGATCAAGAGCTTTTGACAGAAATGATGGACAAAAATGCAAAACTCTCAAAACCTAAAGAAGCCAAAGAAGTCACTTATCAAGCTATGATAGAAAGCGCTTTGCGCAGTGCCGAATATGCATGCAAGTTAGGAATTAAAAAAGAAAAAATTGTTTTGAGTGTCAAAATGTCAATTTTGCAAGACATGG
>CAZNNZ010000083.1:0-7943 GCA_964574575.1 uncultured Planctomycetales bacterium | reverse complement strand
GACAGCTAGTGTGATTTGTATCGTCGGAATAAACGGGCTTTGGGCGGCGCCGAATAATTGGGATTCGATGACGTATCATTTGCCGCGTGTTATGCATTGGATTGAAAATCGCAGTGTTGAGCATTACCCGACACCTATTCTTCGTCAACTTTATCAACCGCCGGCAGCCGAATTTTTAATTCTTCATTTTCAAATTCTTGCCCAAAGCGATCGTTTTGCCAATCTTGTACAGTGGTTTAGTTTATTGGGCAGCGTTTTGGTTGTGAGTTTGATTGCCGCTGAACTTGGAGCTAAAAAAAGAGGGCAGATTCTTGCCGGAATTTTAACGGCGACGATCCCGATGGCGATTTTACAGAGCTCGAGCACGCAAAATGATTTGGTTGTTGGTTTTTGGCTGGTATGTTTTTCTTATTTTGTCTTACGATTGATTAAAGAATTGCAACAAGCGGCAAGTCGGTGGTTTGATCTTTTGGGAGCAGCTTTAAGTTTGGCTTTTGCATTGTTGACCAAGGGATCCGCCTATGTTTTTGCTGCGCCATGGTTAGTTGGGTTAATTTTTCTTGGTGTTTTTATGAAACGCCGAATCATTTTCCGGGATATTTTGGTTATTATTTTGATTTGTTTGTGTGTGAATGCTGGATTTTATAGTCGTAATATTCGGCTTTTTGGTGCGCCTTTGTCAGCAGGAAATGAGCAATATGCGAATAAAGGCAATGTTGTTAGTAATTGTTTAATTAATGTCGTGCGAAATTCCGCTTTGCATTTGGGAACGCCGTGGCCTGCGGTCAACAATTTCTTAAAGGAAAAAATTGTAACCCTGCAGTCTTTCACAGGAAAAGTTGACGATAATACCTGGAGTGATTTTGATATTTTGCAACCGTCTAATAGTGAAGATGTTGCCGGTAATCCATTTCACTTTTTATTGATTTGTATCATTTTTACCAGTGTTTTTTGTTTGAGAGAGAAACAAACGGTTTTGCGGACATACACTGGGGTTATCATCGCTGGTTTTCTTATCTTTTGTGCGTTTTTTAAATGGCAATTATTTCACAGCCGTTTACATTTGCCGCTTTTTTTGATGAGTATGCCTGTTATTGCGGTGGCATTAGAAAAAATAAAACCGCGCTGGGTTGTTGTGACTATTGTCGGGATTTGTATTTTAGCAGCTGTCGGGCCGATATTTTACAATGAACGTCATCCCCTAGTGGGCAAGAAAAATGTTTTTAATGTCAGCAGAGTAGAACAGTATTTCTTTTATCGAAAGTTTATTGCATTGCCATATGTTCTTTCTGCGAAATATGCTGCTTCGCGTAGCGGATCTGCCGTTGGACTTTTGTGGGGTGCAGATGATTGGGAATACCCATTGTGGGTTTTGTTAAAGAAGGGAAAGCAGGATTTTCGGATTTATCATGTTGGGGTTAATAATGTGTCAAAGTCGCTTTTGTCGCCGGCTGCTCAAGACGTGCAAGTTATTATTTCCGAAACGGATAGTCCACCTGATCTGCTTAATGTGGACCAAAAATTGTATTTGAAACGCCAGCAATTTTCTTTTATGAGTATTTATGAAAAAGTACCTGGGATTTTAGGAAAATTTAAAGCTTTGGAATAAGTTTTTTAATATTGGAAAATTTAGAAAGCAAAGATAGAATGGGAACGAAAATTTATTCGATGGCGGACATTTAATCAGGGAGTTTTTATGAAAGTTACTTTGGTTATTCCAGTACTTAATGAAATCGTTGGCTTAAAGGCGATCATGCCGCAAATAAAGCCCGAGTGGTATGATCAGATCCTTTTTATTGATGGTCAGTCTACTGACGGGACTTTAGAATGGCTCAAAGAAAATAATTATCCGGTTGTTGTCCAAAAGAAAAAAGGGATGCGCATGGCGTATATGGAGGCTCTGTCATTTATTGAAGGCGATGTTATTCTGACTTTCAGTCCTGACGGAAATTCTGTTTCAGAGCTTATTCCCGAGTGCATCAAAAAGATGAAGGAAGGTTATGATATGGTCATCGTTTCGCGTTATGCGCCGGGGGCAAAGAGCGACGATGATGATGCGATCACTGGATTTGGGAATTTTATGTTTACCAAAGTTTTGATTAATTTTTTGCACGGCGGGCATTATACGGATGCGATGGTTATCTACCGAGCGTATAAGAAAAGTCTGATTTCAGAGTTAGGCTTGGACAAAGACAGCGCTTATGAATTTGAAGAAAAACTTTTTAAAACAAATGTTAGTTGGGAGCCGTTATTGTCCATTCGTGCCGCTCGCCGTAAAAAGAAAATCACCGAAATCCCCGGCGATGAACCGGCCCGCATTGGGGGAGAGCGTAAACTGCAGATTTGGAAGTGGGGAGCGGTTTTTCTTTGGCAGAGCATTCGGGAAGTTTTTGTGAGGAATTATTAATTTTTGCTTACTATCGTATCGGCAATGTCTGTTAAAAGTGTTTGAAGCCCTGCATCGGTTAAGTGGCAAATGTCATTATAAAATTTCTTGCCTTTTGGCATTTGCGTAAATTCGTCTAAAAATAGTACTTGTGAATTATTTTTTGCAAGTTTACGCAAGACATTATTGTGTGCGAGAATTCCCAGCATGACATTAATGGGTTTGCCCCAAATTTCAATGTAAAATGTGTGTGCCGCGTAATCCAATCTTTTAGTTCTAAATTTAAAATAGCTATAGTCATTGGGAACATAAAAGGAAAAAGTCGCCAAGAGAATCGGTTCTTTGCGTTTGTTTGCCAGAGAAATAATTTCGTCAATATTGCTTTCAAATGACGCTGCACTTCGGATGGTATTGCCGTATTTAACCCATTCTTCGTTGGGAATATCCGTTGGGACAAAGTGAATCAGCCCTTTTTTTTCTTGAATATCAGTTATGAGAGAAAAGATCGTATAGGGCAGTGTGCAAATTTTAAAAAAAGGATAGTATCCAAAAAAATTAAGTTTTCGATACCAAGAGTAATGTGAATAATCCTCACGAAACATTTCAGGCGGAGCATTATTGGCTCGCACTTCGTTAATCGAGTCATAAACGACGACTTGGTCAAAATGTTTGTCTGCTAAAAAGCGGTATTTAAATAAACTGTCCCGCGATGAATGCGAAGGCCGCGCGGCATTGTGAATACGGATGGGAAGAGATGTTTTGTCCTTTAATTTTTCTTGTAAAAGAGAGACAGCTTTTTCCCATTTTCCTGCGTCGTAAAGTACAGAGCCGCCCAAAAATAAAATATCGTAATAACCATCATTTGCAGTAATTTTTGTTTCATGGATGGGTTTAAGCGCCGGGTAAAAAAGGTACATCGCTTGCGGGGCAAAAAAAGAAAGCTCTCGTTTGTTCGTCCAGTAAGCACGCGAAGCAATCTCTAGTGGCAAAAACAGAAGCAAGATAAACAAGAATGTGAAAATAATTTTTTTCATAGCCGGAATTTATTTTTGTTATTTTAACTGCAATTTAATGAAATCCGTTTTTATTTTTTGAATAAAATCGACGTATGCTAAAATGCTCGGACTGATGAATAAAAATATTTACATTCTTGGGATTTCGGCATTTTATCACGACAGCGCCGCTTGCTTAGTCAAGGACGGTGTCATTATTGCCGCCGCTCAAGAGGAACGTTTTACCCGCAAAAAACACGACTTTGATTTTCCGCATTTTTCCGTCGAGTATTGTTTAAAAGAAGCTGGCATTACTATCAAAGATGTCCATCATGTCGCTTTCTATGAGAAGCCTTTTATCAAGTTTGAAAGATTGCTTTTGACGTATTTGCGCTATGCGCCTTTGGGTATTGCTTCGTTTTTGCAAGCGATGCCAGGGTGGCTGAAGGAAAAGCTTTTTTTAAAAGACCTCATCAACGAAAAACTTTGTCGTGCAGGAGAAATTATTTTTCTTTCTCATCATCAATCGCACGCGGCGTCTGCGTTTTTCCCGTCGCCGTTTAAAGAAGCCGCAATCTTGACCATTGACGGGGTCGGTGAATGGACTACAGCCAGCATTGCCAAAGGGCAAGGCCATCAGATGACCATGGAAAAAGAATTGCGTTTCCCTCATTCTTTGGGGCTTTTGTATTCGGCGTTTACCTATTACTGCGGTTTTCGCGTTAACTCCGGCGAGTATAAGCTCATGGGTTTGGCTCCTTATGGGGAGCCGAAGTATGTTTCACTTATTAAAGACACGCTGGTTGATATTAAGGAAGATGGTTCGATAAAACTTAATATGAAATATTTTAATTATCCGGCGGGGTTGACGATGACCAACCGGCATTTTCATAAACTTTTTGGCGGGCCGCCGCGAAAACCTGAAAGTCCTTTGACTCAAAAAGATATGGATATTGCCCGCTCGATTCAGGTGGTTACGCAGGAGATTATGCTTAAAATGGCCAATCATGCCCACGAGATTACCGGTTGCGAAAATCTGTGTTTGGCCGGCGGGGTTGCTCTTAATTGTGTCGGCAATGGCAAGATTTTGCGTGAAGGAAAATTTAAGAATGTCTGGATACAGCCGGCGGCAGGGGACGCGGGGGGTGCCTTGGGGGCAGCACTTTTTGTTTGGTATCAGTATTTGGAAAATCCACGCAACGTTGACAATCTGCACGATTTGCAGAAAGGCTCGCTCTTGGGGCCTAATTTTGATGATCAAGTCGCTGTCTTTATAAGTGAAATGGGGATTGTTTGTGAAAATCTCGCAGACCAACAGCTGGCATCTGTTGTGGCAAAATTGCTTTCAGAAGAAAATGTCGTCGCAGTTGCGCAGGGGCGTATGGAGTTTGGTCCGCGGGCGCTGGGCGCTCGCAGTATCTTAGGAGATAGCCGCAGTGAAAAAATGCAGGAAGTGATGAATCTTAAAATAAAATTTCGCGAATCGTTTCGGCCGTTTGCGCCGGCTGTGCTTAGCGAACGCTCGGGTGAGTTTTTTGATTTTCATGGTGAAAGTCCCTATATGCTTTTGACGGTTCCGGTAGCCAAAGAAAAATGTTTGCCAGTTCTTGACGATAAAACCCAAGGCCTTGCGCAATTAAAGCAAAAACGTTCGGTTATCCCGGCGGTGACGCATGTGGATTATTCGGCACGTGTGCAAACAGTGACGCGTGAGTATAATCCGTTTTTTTATGACGTGATCAAAGCTTTTGACCAGTTGACGGGTTGTCCGGTTATTATCAATACGTCGTTTAATGTTCGCGGAGAGCCGATTGTTGCAACCCCAGAGGATGCCTATCGTTGTTTTATGGCGACGAATATCGATTATCTTGTTTTGGGCAAATATCTTTTAGCCAAAGCGCGACAGCCCAAGGCGGATCAATATAAGCTTGAGTCTATTTCTCGGGTTTTAGATTGATGAAGTTTCGTTTTTTCCCTGCCAATGTTTTTCTTATATTTATCGTCTTAGCAGTGTTGATTTATTGGCCTGCTTTTAAGGCGCCGTTTTATTACGATGATTATGATTTGATGTTAAACAGTCATTTGATTAATGATATTTTTTCGCTCTTTGTCCAATGGAAAATAGCTGGATTTAAACTGGTGACATATTTGACTTTTGCACTCAATTATATGTTGGGGGCAGAAGATCCGTTTGGGTATCATCTTGTTAGTGTTTTTTTTCATGTTTGCAATGCGTGGCTTTTATATCTGTTGGCACGCGTGTTATTGCGATCGCCTGAAATTTCCCCAAAGCTTAATGAACAACAAAAAGACTTGGTCCCGGTTGCGGCGGCTTTGATTTTTCTTTTGCATCCTGTGTGTACGAGTGCTGTTAATTATATTTGGCAAAGAGCCGAACTTTTAACGACGATGTTTTATTTGGCGGCCTTGATCTTTTATTTGCTTGGCCGTAGTGAGAAAAAGCTTTTATATTTTATCGGCGTTGGGATTTGTTTTGTTTTGGGATTATTTTCGAAAGGGACAATTGTTTCACTGCCTTTTGTTTTGCTGCTTTTTGAATGTGCGTTGTGGCCTGTTTCGGATAAGAAAAAACGCGTGCTTGTTGTATTTTTGGGGATTTTTCTTTTAATGGCCTATTTATTTTTTGCCCAGCCGTGGGTTGTGCACAGCGAAAGTTATCGATTTCCTTATGTTCGTTTAACAGGCGTGGTTTTGACTTGGCCGTATGTCTGGACACAGCTTTATGTCACGATCAAATATTTGGGTTTGGCATTTTTTCCACTGAATCAAAATTTTGACTATGACATTACTTTGGCTGACAGTTTTTGGGAGCCGCGTATTTGTTTGTCGACCCTTTTTCTCTTGGGACTTATTGTGCTGGCAATGATCGCTTGGAAATCGCGGCGGTTGTTTTCCGTCGGGATTCTTTGGTTTTTGTTTTGCCTTTTTCCGGCGGCACTGATGGGTGAGCGTGAGCCTTTGTGGGAATATCGGATGTATTTGCCTCTGGCAGGTTTAACGTTTGGAATTGTCGCAAGTGTTTTTCAAACGTTTTCATTTCGAAAAACCACTGTAGGTTTTTTAATGGTGGGAATTATTTTTTCGAGTCTTTCTTTTTCGCGCAACTTGCTTTGGCAATCTCCCGAACGTTTTTTATTGGATAATATTCATAAATCTCCGCGCAAACCTAATGTTTATCAGCTTTTAGGTTCGTGGTATCTTTCGCAGGGACGGGTTAAAGATGCAGAAGTGTATTTAGAAAAAGCGATTGCTCTTGCGCAGGCGCCGGCTGAAAGTTACAATAACCTCGCTTTGATTTATAAAAATCGCGGCGAATTTGATCGGGCACAAGAATATTTCCAAACTGCGATTCGTTTGCGGCCAACTTTATCCAGCGCGTATGTGAATTTGTCGTATCTCTTGTTGGGGCGTGGGCAAGATCAAAAGGCCCAAGAGATATTGCGGCAGGGTTTGGAGTTTGGCGAAACAGAAGGTCTTTATGCGTGTTTAGCGAAAGTGTATTTGTCGCGCGGCCAGTTGGATGAGGCGGAAAGTTTTTTAAAGAAAGCGTTAGCGATTAACCCGCGAGCGGCGCAAGTGTATTTTTGGTATGGACAGTTGTTTGCGGCTCGTCAACAACCAGAAAAAGCACGCGAAATGTTTCAGAAGGCAGTTGAATTTAATCCGCGTTTAAAAGAGTTGGTGCCAGAGGACTTCCGTTAAAGTTATGGATAAAAAAGAACAAAAAAATTTACGAGTTTTTGGTTATGGCGTAAGCATTATCATTGCTTTTATCGTCATTCGTTTAGGGTTTAAGCACGGCTTTACCAATGGCAAAATGATCGTTCTGTCTGTGGCGGTTTTGTTGGCCGGTGTGACTGCTCTGCGGCTTGCGGCCATTAAACCACTGTATCGCGTCTGGATGAAAGCTGCGCGGTTTATTGGTGAAATTGTTAACTTTGTTCTTCTTTCGATTATTTTTTATTTGTTTTTTGGAATCGTTGGAATAGTTTTACGGTTTATGCGCAAAGATTTATTGGATGAAAAGATTGATAAGAGCGTTCAAAGTTATTGGAAAACAATACGTTCGGACGCATTGGATCACGAGCGTTATACAAAACAATTCTAAAGGAGAAATATGTCAAAAACTGCGATTATCAAGGAGTTTTGGGAATTTATCAAGGTTCGCAAGCGTTACTGGCTTTTGCCGATTGTGGCTATTCTTTTTCTTTTGAGTCTTTTGGTTATTTTTAGCCAGTCGTCGGCCTTGTCGCCGTTTATTTATACGTTGTTCTAATCTTGTGGTATAATTCCTGAAAATTAAAAGGAGGATGGATATGGGAGTTCTACATGATTTTATGCAGCCGGCCCTGATTTGGTTTGTCGTCGGGTTGGTGTTTTTGTTAGCGGAGTTGGTCGCTCCGGGGCTTGTCATTATGTTTTTTGGGATTGCGGCGTGGATTGTGGCGGCCATTTGTTTAATAATGCCGATTTCTATTAATCTCCAATTAGGTATTTTTATACTCATTACTCCGCTGGTTCTTTTTGGCTTACGTAACAGGTTT
>CAZNNZ010000082.1:0-8101 GCA_964574575.1 uncultured Planctomycetales bacterium | reverse complement strand
AGCGCTTAAGGTTGGGACAAAACAAATTGCAATTGCCTTTGGACCGATTCAATCTGTTGTTTTAAAACTTGCTCCTTGGCGCTAAGATTTCGGTATTGCGCATCAGCAACTTGCATATTGTCGTATGCAACCTGTTGAATATTAGCAAAATTATTCATCTGGCCAATAAGATTATTTTGAGACTGATTAAGCGCTTGAAACTGCGCTTGGAACACCTTTTTATCAAGTTGTGATTTATTTTTGTTAAGTTCAACAATCTGACTTCCTAAATTTGCCTGCTGTTTTTTAACATTATTAAATTTACTCCGAGCGGTTTTATAATCGCGTTGTGCGATCATCATCTGATTATACGAATCTTTTTTGGCGATTATCAGTTGCTTGTAATTACTCAAAAGCTCATCTCGTTGTTTTATAAAAATTCCTGCCTGCTGTTGTTTTTGTTGTTTAACGAGTTGTTGTTCATGTAAAGCCCGCATTTCTTGAATAGTCGGCTGCCCCGAAGAAGCAAAAACATTCTGCGAAAAAATACACAGCATAAACAATGCAATCACAAGTTTAAAAATCATTTTTTATCCTTTGGTACAGTGCACTTTCTCTTAAGATAAACACTTGAAAATTAGTTTGCCAGTGCACTGGCTTATAAGAATTTCGTTAATATCACGGTCAATAAAACGGATATCCGGCGGGACAACAAATAAACTTTCATCAACCACTGTTGTCTGGTCAAGACTGATCGCCGTAAAAATAACCTCTCCCTCAGAAGTCTGTGTTTGTATCTTTAAAGGAATACCGTTAAATAGCCACATTTTTGTTTGCGGCGTACTCGTTTGCCAAACTTCACAAGCAAGCTCCAAAAAACTTTCATCCCCAATTTTTTTACCACCGATCAGCGCCAATGCCTGCAGTGACAAAAGCTGTGTATCTTCCGGTTTATAATCAGCTAAAAGTTTTTTAAAATTTGCATCTTCTTTTTTTTGCCCAATATTTTTACTAAGATCATACATTATTATTTCTGCTCCTAAATTCAAGGTTACGGTTGTCGTAGTGCCCCAACGTGGAGTTTCGGCTACTTTTTGATGAGCTTGGCGCAAACCCCATTGGTCAAAATAAAACGTTTCCGTCCCCTTAATGACACCGCTGATTGCATATTGAATAACGCCGTGTTCAAGCCCATAATAATGTGGTGTCACAGGCGGCGTTTGCGACTGCGCATTTGTTAAAATTAAAAATGCTCCGACACAGACAAGCAACACTGCAATAACATTTCTCATGACTAACCTCCTGGCTTAATTTCTCTTGGTATAAATTTGGGGATACTAATTGTCACTTTGATATTCCCATCGTTTAAACTTTCAATAGAGTCAATACGCACAAAACGTAAAAGATAATCTTTCGAAAACCCGAGACTATCAATAAATTCTTTGGTCGCTTCGTTAAATGCCGCATTTCGTGCCATCGTATAGCGCAAAACTTCATTATTATCCGTGTTTGGCGCCGGCGGAGCTGTCCTGGTTGTATTAAAACGCTCTGTCTTTCCAATCAAGCCGTCGGGAGAATATTTAAAAATTTGTATCCGATTACTTTGATAATCTACGACAAAAACATAACCTTCGCTGGCCGCAACTGCAGAAAGTTGTTTAAAATATCCTCTGCCAGTCCCCAATGAACCAAACGCTAATAAAAACTTTCGTTTAGAATCAAAAATCAGCACTCGTCCATTGGCGGCATCCGCAACGTAAATATTATCATTTTGGTCGATAGCAACATCAACAATCTTTTTAAAGCGATAGGACTCTGTCGATTTTATAGATGCCAGACACCCGCCGTTTTCATCAAAGACTTTTACCTGCGTTGTATCCGCATCCACGACGTAAATCTGGTCTTTGGAATCCACAGCCAGAACTTTAGGCAAATTAAGCATTTGACAACTTTCAATTGCTTTATCATCAGCGCCGGCTTCTTCCTGCCCAATGGCATTTAGATAAATTCCATCTTGATTAAAAACTTCGATACGATTATTTAAAGTGTCCGCCACAAAAATCATCCCCTTACCGTTTACGACAATGCCTTGCGGTAAATTAAATTGTCCGGGCTTATCTCCATTTTTACCAAATTCATAATTTAAAGTCCCGTCGTAATTAAAAATCTGTACCCGATGATTTGCACTATCGGCAACAAAAATACGACTATCAAGCGTAACATAAAGCGCACTGGGTTTAGAAAGTTCTCCTGGGCCAGTACCCTCTTTACCAATCACAAGACTTTTTTCCTTCCACAACGCAACATGATTGCTTTTATCAGAAACGCTAAATAAACCTTTCCCGGGCAACGAAAATATATCACTAATACTTTCTTGCGCATCGAGGGTCGACTCAAAATCCAAAAAAAGCGGTAAAGAAGTAATTGGGACCATCGGCGTTTCGGGTAAGCTTGTCACCTTAAAAATTTGTACGCGCGCGTTTCCACTATCAGCAACATAAACACGGCCGCTTTCATCAAGCGCTACACCGGAAATTTGCGAAAACTGCCCTCGTCCACTGCCTTGAGAACCAAATGCAATAAGAACATTGCCCGACTGATCAATTCTTACAATGCGCTCTTCCTTAAGTTGTGTTAAATAAATATTTCCCCATACATCAATCTGTAAACGACTTGACTTTCGTATTTGATCTTTATTATTAACCTTGCAGATAATCTCGCCAATTTTTTTGCCATCGTTTGAAAACTTTTCAATCTTTCCAACATCTGGCAAAAGCGCATAAATATTTCCCCGTCGGTCAACGGCAACATCGGCTGGATCACCCAAAAGCGAAATTTCTTTGCTAAAAATACCATTAGGGGTAAATATTTGTACCCGTTTATTTCCACCATCAGCGACGTAAATAAAACCCAGTGGATCAACCTCAACAGCGCTTAATGTCTTAAACTGACCAGACAAACTTCCCTCTACCCCAAAAGTAAAAATAGATTCACCGACAAGATTAAAAACTTGCGCAGAGCTATTGTCACTTTTAACAATCACAAGACGGCTATCTGGTAAATCGGCCATGGAGCCGGCGGCAACAGCCCCTTCAATTGGGACTGAATCATTGGTAATTGGAAACGACAATTGTTTTTTGCCTTCGTTGTCAAAAGCAAAAATGTTCTTCCCGCCGTCAAAAACAATCAACTGGCCACTAGCATTTACGGCGACATCCAAGGGCATCACAAGCCCCTCTTTTATTTCACTTTCAAATTTGACAGTTTGCGCACTAAAGGCCGGGCAATACACGCCCGCTAAAAGGATAAAAAAAACCACACTGCAGATAAGAACTAGAAATTTTTTCATTATTTCAAAAAGAAGCATTCTTAAAAAATATAATAAAAACCCACATAAATATTACATTTTTTCGTCAACTTTTTCTTTGGTAAAGGCTTTAAAAAAATATCGGACATAAAGACGTATGTATGCAGAGGTTTCGGGTGTTAATGGCTCAAGCAATTTGACGCCGACAAAGTATTGTGGAGTATCGACATCGGCATCCATGCGGCTCCAAACAACTTTTACCGGCAAACTCACACGCTGCTCATCAGGAAAGCGCACGAGCATTGAGAGTTCATGCCCGGGCGAAAGAAATTCTTTGGTCGTAAAAGAAAACCCCAGAGCACTAATCTCATTGATCAACCCCAAAGAAATATGTGCTTGCTCGTCAAAAACTTTAAAAGAAGTGGCAAGTTCAATCGGTAATCGGTAGGAACGGCGTTTGTCTTGCATAAGTAAATATCCTTAAATTTTATTGTTATAAAAAATGTCTGTGACTTACAAGCACCACAATTTCTTTTTAAATTTACATAACTCTTCACCAACAGTTCGAAGGTCGGCGTTAGAGCAAGAAATACGGGGTAGTCGTGGACGAAAGTCGAACCCTGCAACTACCGAAAATACATTTACTTGTGAACATCTACCGTAAAAAAGCTATGAATTGGCAGCTATCCTTAGACGAAATTATCACCTAATCTTTTAAAACAAAAGTTACATAGTAAACAACTAAGTTAAATGCCCATAACAAAAATAAAAAAAACAATCCAATTCGTGCAGCTGAGCTAAGCTTTGTTGCTCGACCATTTAATTTTCTAATAGCAATAATTAAGAAAGGAACTAGAGGCAATACAAAAAATATCAGGTTGTAAAAATTTTGCCTCATACTCTATTCCCTTACTTTTTCGTAACCAATTTCTTACCTTCCGGGGCTATCATTTTGAAGTGTACGATTTTATCGTACACTTCACTACCTTCGGCCTGGAGCTTTATTTTAAGGTCGCTCCAATATCGCCTTGGAATCGAGGAACCAGTCAATACTTGTACAACATCCACAATGATGAATTATATTTTTTCTTCGATAAAATGAAATTTTTAAATCATGTGCTACTTAAGCCCTAGATCCCTGCTTTCGCAGGGATGACAGTACCTCTTTTGTCATTCCACTATGAATAGTTGTGTCCAGCAGAATGTTTACGATTTTAGTTTACGAATAATTTTTTGTCATCCCCGCGAAAGCGGGAATCCACTTTTCAAATTGCCCCTTCATCTTACCCAGTCTTTACTGAAAGGAGGGTGGCAATTTGCCCCCACCCTTTAGAAAGCTCTGAATCGCGTCTGCGCGTCACCAGCTCAAGCACTGCTAGCCAGTTGGCTTCGCAGCAATCGTATTTCATTTCTAAATTTGCGCCAACCTTCACCAAAGGTTCGAAGGTCGACGCTAGAGGAAGAAATACGGAGAGACAGGGATTCGAACCCTGGATGAGCTTTGGGCCCACAACGGTTTTCGAGACCGTCCGATTCAACCACTCTCGCATCTCTCCAATACATTAAACTAACTTTTTCAAATTCACTTAGAAAATTGGAGAGATTTGCACAGATTTCCTTTTCTGTTATTCAGATAAATCTGGCATCTCTCCAATACACTAAAATAACTTTTTCAAATTCATCAAGAAAACTCTTGTCATTGCGAGAAGCCAAGCGACGAAGCAATCCTGAGAAAACCAAGATTGCTTCACCCCTTCGGGGTTCGCAATGACACAATTTTAAAAAATACACCTTACTCACATTTCAAATTTTTCGCATTATACGGCCTGTTTAACGCTGCGTCAATCCCTGTACAAAGCAATTACTTATTGTTTTTTTGAAATACCCGCGGCGCGCATTGAAAAAACCTGCGGATCCGTTTTACTGTCTAACAATAACCAATCTGCATAAATTTCTTTATCTGCACCTTCCCAATCCGTCATACGCAAAAAAGGCGCCCAGCGCGCAGCGGCCAAAACTTTTTTACCATATTCATCAATAGACACAATACGAAATAGCAAAAATTTAACCTGAAAATTCTGAGGCTTATCTAATACCGCGCCCAAATCCTTGCGAGCAATCACAGTAAATTCTTTTATAATTTTATTCTCAATCCCAGTTTTTGTAATTGTAAACGTGCCGCCACCATCGATAACAAAAGGCGAAAGCGATCCTCCCGGCACAGTCGCGGAATCTAACAAATACTCACCCGGGCGCATTTTTGCAAAATCAAAAACGCCATTAAGCTTAATTTCTTCAATAAGTCCATCTTGATTGCGATCATAAAACTGCGGCGTTAATTTTTCAATTTTGATGCTGTCGCTCTTTTTCCATTGATTTTTATTCTTAAAATTTCGTAAATAATCCCAACGTAGCATCATTAAAATAAAACTAAAAAACAACTGAATAATCAAAATCGCAAAAAAAATATTTCGAAAACTTTTTGCAAATGGCCGAAAAAGAAAACCAAAAATACTTGCTAAAACAACAGGAACTCCATAATACAAAAACCATATTAAAAGCATAACTCCCGTCGGCCAAGTGCACCATTCACCCCTATAAAACGAGGCCTTGTAATATTCAATAGAAAAAACCACACTAAAAACAATAAAAAAATATACAGTAACAACGCGAAGAGTTAAAACTATTCGCGCCTGCTCATCAATGACGGACCTTTGCATGGGATCTTTCACTTATGCGGAGGGATTCTTTAGAATGACTGACAAAGCATCGACAATTCGCTGGTCAACCTGATCTTTCATTTTACGCAATTCTTCAAAAGCTTTTTGCGAAGAAAAAGGCGGCCGATACGAACGTTCCGAGGTTAATGCATCATAAATATCTGCAACAGTCAGAATACGCGTCAACAAAGTAATCTGAGCACCTTTAAGACGATCAGGATATCCGGTGCCGTCGAGTTTTTCATGATGATGACGAATTGGGTCACATAAACTTTTCAAAGACCGGATAGGTTTAATAATCCCCTCGCCGATTTCGCAATGCCTTTTCATCATTTCCATTTCATCATACGATAAAGGGCCATCTTTTTTTAGAACCGCATCGGTCACACCAATCTTACCTAAATCATGCAACTTTGCCGCATCACGTAAAATATTAAGCTCAACCTGACTTAAACCAAACTGTTTGCCCAATTGAATACAAAAACGCGAAACACGATCAGAATGACCACGCGAATATTGGTCCTTAGCCTCAACGGCAAGCGCCAAAGCGGAAATCGTTTCAAAATAAGTTTTTTCGGCATCTTCATTGAGCCGAGAATTTTCAATTGCAACAGCAGTTTGTAAGGCCAAGTTAAAAAATAGATTAAGTTCTTCGGCATTATAATTTTCTTCTATCTTTTTTCCCCAAACGACCATAACTCCCAAAACATGGTCATGCAAAGCCATCGGGGCACAAATAATTGGCGGACGAAATATCGACGAAGGATTATTCTCTTGAAGAATTTTTTCAATCAAAACCGCCTTATTAGACACAAACGCAGGCGAAAAAATTCCTTGATCCATAGGAACACGAATTTGAACATTTGCCGTTAAACTCAAACCATATGAAACTTTCAAGTAAAACTCTTTGCGATTTTCATCAATAAGAAACAAAGCACCCGCTTGTGATTGCAAAGATTCTGTCATTGTTTCAACAATCAAATGCAAAAAAGTATCAATATTGTCCATCGAAGAAAGTCCTTCTCCAACACGGGACAAAACAGAATGCAAAGTTTTTTTTGCTAACTCAAGATTACGGATATTTTCCTCAAGACGAGAAGTAATTTCATTAAATGACTTGGCAAGAATAGCAATTTCATTACTGCTTCCGCTGGAAATAGACTTGATTTTTTCAATTCCTAAAATTTGCTCAAGCGTTTCAGTATTGCGACGAGTAATGTCGGTCAGTTTACTAATCATCGTTCTCATCGCAAAATACCCAACAAAAATACCAGCACCGACCCAAAGCAAAGCGGTGTTAAATGTCTCCACGCTAATTTCGATTTTACCGGTACTTTGAAGCTGCAGATATAGATAATAGAGAAAACCAAAAGGGACTATTGAGATCACAAAATAAAAAATTGTGAGCTTGCGAAGCAATGAGGTGTTTTCAAAAGAAGTGAGTTTTAATCTCGTAGCCATAATTATATTTTCTTAAACGCAACGTTCCAAGTATAACACAACTCTTGCGGCTAAAAAGGATGAAACTAAAATTTTAACAGAGCACAGGCAACTCTAAAGATTGTTAATAATCAAACGAAAAATATGATTTTGTTATTAAGCATATATTATTTATTCATATATGTGATAGTCAGTTGAAGAACTGTTGCAAATAAAACCCAAAGTAGATATGGAACATTGGCATAAACAACCCAGCGCAAATCCACTGACCTATGCCAAACAACATAGAGCGCCCAGGTAAGAGTGCCTAAAACAAGCAAAATGTCGATCGCCGCCAAAATGTTATTTTTAAGTCCAAATTGAATCGGCGTAAAAGCAAAATTAAAAGCAAGATTAAGCGCAAACGGCAAAGCTACAATCCAAGAAATTTTCTTTGCATATGCTTTACAAAACACTGCGGCAAACGAGATAAAAATAATCGCATATAACACTGTCCACACCGGCCCAAACAGCCAGCTGGGCGGAGCCCATGAAGGTTTGATAAGTTGAGAATACCAAGCGTAGGTGTTCATAAAGGAATTATCGGGCATGGGCTTAGTCGGAGTTTGACAAGTACTCCGTTATTTTTGCCTAAAGTTGCGAAAATTTCTTCCCA
>CAZNNZ010000081.1:0-8131 GCA_964574575.1 uncultured Planctomycetales bacterium | reverse complement strand
TTCCGTGCGTGATCGGCAGACCTAAGCCCGTGCCCGAATCTTTGGTGCTGTAGAAAGGATCAAAGATCGTAACAAGCTTGTCCTTTTCAATGCCGCAACCTGTGTCGGTTATCGAAATTCTGATCGAGGGGTTAGGGGTTGGGGGTTGGGGGCTAGTCACTATGTTTAGAGTCCCATCGGGTTTCATGGCTTCAATGGCATTGAGAATGATATTAAGTAGGGCCTGACGCATTTTGTTGGGGTCGAGCATGATCGGCGCATCGCATTCGGGAGAAAGGTCGGTCTTGACAGTGATCTTCTGGTGTAAAAATCTACTGTTTAAAAAATCCAATGTGTCCGCAATCAGTTTGTTGACGTTCGTTTCTTTGAGTTGCAGGGGGGTGGGCCTAGCAAATTCTAAAAGTTCATTGACCAGCTCATCGATACGATTGACCTCACCACCCACAATTCGCGAGAATTTTTGTAAGAATTCTTTGTCGTCGAGTTTGTTGGGAAGATATTCGCTAAAAGTTTTAAGAGCAGTTAGCGGATTTTTGATTTCGTGTGCCATCCCGCTGGCTAAGACAGCGACGGACTTGAGCTTCTCGGACTTTAAAACTTCGGCGCGCAGAAGTTCATTCTCTTCCGCAATTTGAAAAGGTGAACCTTTTAGGAATTTTCTATCTACATAACGTTGCAAATTGTTTTTTAAAGGAAAACTAAGGATAGAAATTATTATTATGATTGCAATTCTAATATTGGATGAATTGTATTGAATAGCGTCAGAGAGAAATTTATCAGCCAAGAAAACTAGCAATAGGTATAAAAGTGTTATTGTTGAGACTAAGGCAGAGTAAACAAGTCCTTTCTTGAATACGACATTTAGCTTAAGTATTTGATGCCTGAATATTGCGTAACTTGCCGCAAATCCATAAATTGTTGTTAGTGCCACGGTTACTGGGTAAAAACCTTTGAAGCCATATCCTGGGATTAAGCACGACGATCCACCTATAAATCCAATTAAACAGATGTAAAACAAGTAAAGCGCGTCATTTTTATTTTCAGAACTTGTTTTTATTGCGTAATTATATAATTTTATATGGCTGATAATGATAAGAATGTACCAAGGTAAAAAACTCAATGTAAAATTTGTTATTTTAAATGAGACATAATAATAGTCATAGGGTGACTTTATAATTGTGTCAAAAATAGTTTGCCCGTGATTTATAAAGCAAAGAATTGAAAAGAGGACCCCATATGAGTAAGTAATAGGTAAGAAGTATTTTTGTTTAGAGATAGTAAGGAGTGTAATGAAGTGATAAAAGGTAATACTTATAAATACAGTAGGTACAAATAAGATTTGCCACAGGAAATAAGTAATTTGGGGATTTGTTATTGAAATTGCAATACAATGTATTAAAGACCAAGATGCAACACATACATTAAAAAGTGCCCAGATATTGTGTAAACGTGTATTGCCGAAAATTATAAACAAAATTGATACAGATAAACATGAAATAAAAATATTGAATAGTAGTATTGAATATAGATTAGGATTTATCATTTTTAATTTTTTGTTTTGATTTAAATGGAATTTTAAGTATAAAGGTCGTGCCGTGATCTTTCACACTTTTGACTGTGATTTTGCCGCCGTGGTCTTCGATAATTCCTTTGACAATCGCCAGTCCCAACCCAGTGCCTTTTTCTTTTGTACTAAAAAACGGATCAAAAATTTTGGCAAGGTCTTTGGGTTCAATGCCGTGCCCGGTGTCGGTGAGGGTGATGATAATTTTGTCATTGTTCGAAATGATGGTAATGTTTAGCGTCCCACCGTCGGGCATCGCGTCGTTGGCATTGAGAATCAAATTGATAAAAACTTGTAGCAATTTATTCGTGTCGGCTTTAATGATCGGAAGTTCGTTGGCAAAATCGGTTTTGACTTCGACTCTATTTTTACTCAATTGATTAACAGTCAAGTTAAGCGCGTGCTCGACTGTCTTTTTGATGTCGGTGTCAGTTAAGGAGAGGGCAGAGGGTTTGGCAAAGCTAAGCAAATCGTTGAGAATACTTTCGATGCGGTTGATCTCGGTACTGGCGATGGATTCAAATTTAGCGATAAAGGCGGGGTCGTTTTTCTTCTTGGGAAAATATTCGACAAAAGTCTTAAGCGCGGTTAAAGGATTGCGTATCTCATGCGCAATCCCGCTGGCTAAGGTGGCGATTGTTCGCATCTTTTCGCTGTGAACCGCATTTTCGCGGAGCAGTTCATTTTGTTTTGCAAGTTGAACAGGGGTACCCTTAAAAAGTGTGTGGTCAATAATTGTTTGAATGCGGTTTCGTAATGGACTAAAAACTAACGCAATAATAATTAAGCCTACAATCCGTGTTGTGAAATTGTATTTCAATAAAGTATTCTGTAACAATTGATCTGCTGTAAAAATCAGCGACAAATAGATTAATGTTAGAATGAAAATTAATGTTGAGTAAAGCATGCTTTTTTGAATAACAAAATCAAATTCAAGAATTTCGCGCTTAAAGATTGCATAGCTTGCACCTAGTTCGTATAAAAGAGTCAAACCTAGAGTATAAGGGTAAAAATTATGATACCCAGACATCGGAAAGAATGTTGATATCCCACCTGCAAAGCCAAGGCTCATAATGATTAAGATAAAGATTGCGTCTTTGCTTTTGGGCAAGCTTATTGTTTTGCGGTATTGATAAAGCTTGATTTGTCCCCAGCCTAAATATAGTGCCCATGGGATAAGTGCGATTGTCCAAGGGAGGCTGCTAACTTGTAGATAGTGGATAGAATGGAATAAATATTTAGTTCCTTGATACATAAATGCTTCTGGTACCACAAAAATAAAAATATTGGCTGTGATTGCATAGATATAGCCAGCGACGATTAATTTTTGTGCTTTGCATGAACAGTACTCTGCAACAAAATGTGCAAATATAACAGAAATAAAATATCCGGGTTTATGAGATATTATCCAGAGATGATAGGCTAAATTAGGGTTTTGAGTTGCCGCGGCAAGAAAGGTAAAAAACGCCCAAGTGCCAACAGATATATTAAATAGTCCCCATAAGCGATGTATTTTGGTTTTAGCATGTACAAGGAAAACAGCAGCGACAGTGTATCCTACAAGGCAAGTGAGTAGGGCTATGGTTGCCAGAGGGTTAAGTTTTAAATTTATCAACTATTCTTCACCCCCAAATTCTTTCTCACAGTGCTGAGAATTTCGTCGGAACGAAAGGGCTTGACGATGTAGCCCGAGGCGCCCAAACGCACGGCTTCGGCGGCGGTATCGACACTTTTGTAGCCGGTCACGATAATCACGTTGACATTTGGAAAATTTGCTTTGATGTCTTTTAAAATTTGCAGTCCCGAGGCTTTGGGCATTTTGATGTCCAAAAGGACAAGCCCAACGTCCGGCGCGCCTTTGAGCGTCTGGACGCACTGTGTGCCGTCACTAATGACAATCAGTTCAAAAAAATCGCTTAAAATCAGTTTGAGCGATTCGCGGATACCTTCTTCGTCGTCACAGATTAAAATTTTTGACATAAGTCTCCTTTACAACGCCACCGGCGTAATCACCGAAATGACTTTGGCTGTTTTTTTGCCGTTGTTTTCAAAATGATGCTCTATGCTGGCATCAAAATAAAGTGAGCTATTGGTTTTGAGCGTATAAACATCCTTCCCTATATAAGCACTGACTTCGCCTTCCAAAACAAAAAGAAATCGCTCTGCGCCTGACGGGTTTTGTTCGGGATTGGTTTTTCCGTCGGGCTCGATGCGCAGGACAATGGGCATCATTTTCTTTTTAAAGAGTTGGTTGGTCAAAATTTCGTAGGAAGCTAGCGCATTGTAAGTAAATGATTCGGCACTCGCTTGCGGCTTGGTGACTTGCACAGCCGGCGCCGGTGTTTCTGCGTGCTCTCCGTCGGCGTAGAGGTCAACTAATTCTATACCTAAAACTTTGGCAATGTTTAAGTGTGAGTTGATTGTTCCGGTCATTTTCAAATTTTCGATGCGGCTTAACGTCGCAATTTGGACACCGCTTTTTTCGGACAGTTCCTTGAGGGACATGTTTTTTTGTTCGCGAAGTTCTTTGAGTCGTTTTCCAATGAGCATAGGGGTAGTTTCCTTTCGATGGTTTTAAGTCTATCATGATTTGATTAAAAGTCAATAGTTTGTGTTTTAATTAAAAATTATTTTTTTGAAATTTTGATTCATAGCGCAATTCTTTACATAAGTTTATTATTTGCAAGCATTAGAAAATGCTAGAAATTTGATTATTTCTCAAATAAATAGTTGACAAAAAATCAAACAATTGGTATATTTGTTTTGTTGTTAAAGGCGAAATTGTCGTGTGTCAAAAGGAGTAATAAATGTCGTCGCAAGAGCAAAACAAAAAAGTCCCCGAAGTCCTTTCCCCCAGTGATACCCCAAGCTTTTTAAAAGACAATGCAGTTGCTATCTACACGATCTTGGCGATTCTCACGCGGCTTAAGACCAAGGTTGGTTTAGAGGCGATGCTCGAATACATCGAGCATTACAAAAAACTCATTGAGCGCTACAACCCGGATTTTAGGGAAGCGGTTGATGAGGCGATGGCACTGCTGAATGTCGAAAAAATGTATCGGGATATCACGCGAAATGAGAACCCATAAGTCTTTTGTAGCGTTATTAATCTTTTTACATTGTACAGGTTATGTTTTTGCGGCGGCTGGCTCTGCGTGGCGCAAACGCTCGTCGGGAATCAGTGAAGGAAAAGTTAATTGCCTTTTTATTACAAAAAATGAAAGTTTTCTTTTAACCGGCACAGACAAAGCGATTTATCGCACTTCCAGCGGAAATAGTTCGTTTTTACCTGTCCTGCAGAATCACGGCCAAAATCCAGCGATTAATCAAATCATCGAGAATTTGACAGTATCTACCTCTATATATAGCGCCACAG
The DNA here is from genome assembly GCA_964574575.1 of uncultured Planctomycetales bacterium. Classification (GTDB taxonomy): domain Bacteria; phylum Omnitrophota; class Gorgyraeia; order Zapsychrales; family JANLHA01; genus JADLGJ01. The sequence continues at coordinate 3,191 of CAZNNZ010000081.1, read as the reverse complement.
ACTCTGGCGTGTTTGTGAGTACAGATCAGGGGAAATCGTGGACAAATATTTTTTCACCCACCAATCCTTTGGCGCGTAAAGCATATTGTGTCTTATCCGATTCACAGGCGATTTATGTGGGTACCGCGGATGGTTTGTATGTTCGTCGAAATAGTGACCAAATTTGGAAAGAAGAATACGGGGAACTTGGTCGAAAGGAAATTTTTAGTTTGGTCGATGATCAAAAGTATCTTTATGCCGCAACAGCTTCTGAAATTTATCGGATTGAAAAGTCCGGAACACAAATTCAAAAAGTTTACTCGTCGGGCGAGCGTTTGATTGACCGTGATGAAATCAATCTGGATGAAGAAACCGTTACACAAAAGCAAATTAAAGATATGGAGATGTTGAGTGATAAAAAAAAGATATATGTGGCCACTGAACAGGAAATTGTTTTTAGTCAAAATCAGGGTGATTCATGGGAAAGCGTGGGCGTGCAAGGCTTGCCAGTTAATTTTGTAAAAAAATTGTTGGTTGATGACGAAAATAATATTTATGCCGCGACCCAAAAAGGAGCTTTTGTTTATAAAGACGGCCGTTGGGAAAGCGATGTTTTGGGGCTTACAAATTTATATGTCAACGATATTAAGGCGGACGAACAGGGTCAGTACTATTTGGCTAGCAATGATGGGTTTTATACGAAGATTTCAACAGTGACGCAAGTTAAAAATAATTTAGAGGATAGTCCAATAGATTTGGATTTTGAAGGCGAACCAACAATTAAGCAGGTTCAGAACATGGCTATCGCTTATGCTAATGTCAACCCAGCGCAAATTAACAGTTGGCACAATCAATCACGTGCCAAAGCTTTTTTGCCGACTGTGTCGGTTGGTTTAAATCGTGCTGATACCGAAATGTATCACTGGGATACGGGTCCTAATCCGGATGTGTTAAGGAAGGGGCGCGATTATTTGGATTGGAGTACGGTTTTATCTTGGGATTTTGGCGATTTTATTTGGAGTAGTGATCATACGTCGATTGATTCACGTTCGAAGCTAATGAGTGAGCTTAGGCAAGATATTTTAGATCAAGTGACGCGGCTGTATTTTGAACGCCGGCGAATTCAGGTTGAACTTGCCAAGAATAGAGGTTTAACGTTGGAGATTTGTTTAGAAAAGCAAATGCGCGTCGAGGAATTGACCGCTTTGCTGGATGGATTGACCGGCGGAAAATTTTCCGACTCCAGTCATTCCAAATGACTGGGTCGGAATTCCGGGCTCAGGAGAGACCGGAATCATTTAGGTAGAAAGAAATGCAACTAACAACAAAAGGAGAAGGAAATGATTAAAAAGGTTGTGGCAGCAGGATTGTGCGGAGCAATTTTAATGGTTTCGTCGTTGGCAATGGCGGCTGACGTCGTCTTAACAAAACGTGGCAAAAAATATCATGCGCCAACATGTGGTTTGATTCTCAATAAAGAGACGACCACGATGGATGAACAGCAAGCGATTGCTAAGGGTTTAAAACCGTGTTCAAAATGCCTTAAGGGTGATGAGAAGGCAGAAGTTAAAAATTAGTTTTTTCTGTTTTTGGGCGGGTTTAGTGTAAAGGCATATCTCATTGTCGTTAGGGGTAGCGGCTATGGGAGCCTTAGCGGGGGAATAGGGGAAGGACATTAAGCCCGCCCGATTTTAACAAAGTAAACAGGAAGATGTTTTGATAACGATGGGGTAGATTTGATTTCTGTCGGCATAGATATAGTAAATATTGCGACAATTAAAAGGATTATTGGTAATGCTGATCTTTTAAAAAAGCAAAGTGTTCTAAACAGCGTCTTTACTAAAAGAGAAATAAAGCACTGTGCATTGTTTAAGAACTCATACAAGCATTATGCGGTACGTTTTGCTGGGAAGGAATCTTTTTTTAAGGCATTGGGCACAGGATTAAGAAAAGGTTTTCTCTTCTCTGATATTGAATTCTTGAATAATGAAGATGGAAGCCCGTATGTTGTTTGTTATAGAAAACTTAAAGAAGAAATAGTGAGAAAGAAAATTAAAAGGATTAATGTGTCATTTAGTCATTCAAGAGAAAATGCGATTGCAATTATTATTTTGGAGCAATAAATAATGAAATTTAATTTAGTTGAAATTAAACAAATCTTAAAACATCGGGAACCTTTTTTGTTTATAGATTCAATTGATTTAATTTCTGCTGATACCGTAGAGGCATATTCGAGTATTTTACAGAATAATTTATTTTTTGAGGGGCATTTCCCTGGAGATCCAATTGTCCCAGGCGTACTATTAGTGGAAGCTATGGCGCAAACAGCAGGATTTTTAATTGCTTATAATTTATTAAATAAAAACGGAGGGAAGTTATGTAATGACGATTATGATTTCTTTTTATCGAAAGTAAATTTTGTAAAATTTAAATCTAAGGTTACGCCGCCCGCTCCATTGCGGATTAAGGTAAAAATAAGTCCGTCGTTGGTAGATAGTTTTTGTGATGCAAGTGGACAGATTTATGTTGATAAGGACCTTAAGGTAGTTGGAAATTTGCTCTTATACATGGGAATAAAGAATAAGCAATAATTGGAGAATAATTTAATGGATAAAGACAAATTATTAAGTGATAAGAATGAATTATTGAAGTGGGTAAAAGAAGATTTAATTTTCAAAAGATTGAATTTGGCGGATTTAGGGCTATCAGTTAGTGATGTGGGAGAGGATACTCTCCTTTTTCGAAAAGAGGGGTTGGATTTGGATTCTGTTGATGGATTAGAATTAGCAGTTGGAATTGAGCAAAAATTAGGATATTAAAAGAAAATACGGAAAAAATCAAATTTGCTCCAGCACGCTCAGTTTGTGATTATATTCTTGAATTGAATTTAGCTAAGATGGCAATAAGTAATTAGGTTGTTGTTAGTATAAGAAAATTGTTTTTTTGATCATATATGAGAGGGAAGGAATATGGCGTATATAATAGGCACTGGTTCATATCTCCCTGGTCAAGAGCCAGTTACAAATGAGATGTTATCCGAGATATTCGGGGAATCAATTAATCTCATTGGTGACTATTTTGGAGTGACAAGCAGATCCTTTGCTGTTGATTATCGAACTGGCGAAAACATCAGCAATGAGAATAATTCCGATTTTTGTTACAAAGCAGTAAAGGAAGCATTACAGCGAGTCCAAATTAATACGAAGGATATA
>CAZNNZ010000080.1:3603-8152 GCA_964574575.1 uncultured Planctomycetales bacterium | reverse complement strand
CACCGGCGCATCATGTAAAACTCCGTCGATCCTGTAACGGACCCGCAAATCATTTTCATAAGGTTCAAAATGAATATCGGTCGCGCGATTGCGGCAACCTTCCAAAAGGATCTGATTGACAAAACGAGCAATCGAAGCTTCGCTTTGGACCTCAGCGATATTCTCAACGGCAGGACTAGCTATCACCGCACCTTGGTCTTTGCCCTCTAACATACGAGCAATCGTTTCTGCGCCCAAGCCATAATACTGGCGTATCCCCTCAAAAATATCCGCTTCAATAGCTAAAGCAAAGCGAATCCGTTTTCCGACAATACTTGTTAATCCGTCAAGATTATTAATATTTGCGGGGTCAGCACTGGCGATTACCAGTTCATCATTTTTAAACTCAATCGGGAGAACTTTAAAATACTGTGCGGCTTGCGCGGGCAGTGATGATAAAACTTCAGGAGAAATTTCAATGGCGGCACAATCAACAAAGTCAACATTCAGCTGTCTGGCTAAAACACGATAAAGCGCCTGCGGATTCTGCAAGAACTTTGTTCTCAAAAGAATCTCAGCAAGTCCGCCGCCAACGCGTTCCTGTTCCTTTAAAGCCGCTTGCAAATCCTCTGGTGTTATCAATTTCTCGGCGATAAGAAGTTCGCCTAAACGCATATGCTTATAAACAGGAAGGGCTGTCATTGCAAAAAGTCAGGCCTTTGTTTTTGTGATTTTTTTTGATCGGGATTACCGCCTGAGATCAGCCGCGGAGTTAAGAAAATAACGAGTTCCGTTTTACGAGTCAAATGGTCTTTACTGCGGAAAGCTCCTCCGATAAGCGGCATACTGCCTAAAACCGGAACGCTCTTATCGATATTGATTTTTTCATTTTTAATTAATCCGCCAATAACAATAGTCACACCATCTTTAACAAGAACTGTGGTTTCCGCTTCGGAAGTCTCGACGACAGGGATTGTATTATTATTGCTAGTCGTAATATTCTGTGTCACGGCACTAACTTCAGGTTTGATCTTTAAAGTCACGTAACCGTCTTTATGAACGGTTGGCGTCACATAAAGTTTGACTCCAACTTCAATAAAATTGACAGTTTCAGCCGTTGTGGTCGGGCCAGAAGAAGGTGTCGTTGTCGTCGATGTCACATAAGGCTGAGATGAACCAACAAGGATTTTAGCCTCCTGATTATTGATAGCCATAATGTGCGGATTAGAAAGATTCTCTGTTTCCCCAAAAGTCTCCAGCGCCTGAATCATCGCCTCATAGTTATCATTTGCTAAAGTCCCAATACTTACTTTCCCCTGTTTTTGAAGCGGGCCTAATACATCAAAATTGCTGATGACCTTAAAATCATGGGCACTATCTAGAATCGCTTTCCAATCAACCCCCATCTGAAACTGATTACTTAAAATAACTTGCACGATCTTCGCTTCAATAGCAACCTGCTCTTCTTTAACATCAAAAGCCGCAATCATCTGCTCAATTTCCCGAATCTTGTCGGGAACATCTGTCACTGAAATTTTGTTCGTCCGTTTATCAAAACGCATTGATCCGACGGTAGGTGTCAAAATTAAATTAATTCTTTCGGCCAAATCTTCTGCCTTTGCATAAGTTAAATCAAAAACTTTAGTCATGCGCGGAACATCAATCTCACGAATAAATGCCACCATATCCAAAATATTTTCTGGTAAATCATTTAAAGAAAGCATCCCGCTGCGGGCATCTGCTAAAACAACGCCACCGGGACTTTTGATCCGTTCAAGAATTGGGACAGCTTCGGCAATGCTGATATAATTTAGCCGCTGCAAAATTGTTTTGTTCTTTTTAAAAAATTTTCGGCCATGAGCCTGTTCATACTCCGCGCCGGTCATCACATGCACAAGTTTAGCTTCCTGTACATAAGCCAAATCATTGGTTTTAGCGATGATGTCTAAAACATCCATCGCCGTGACATTTTTTAAATATAGCGTCACCTTGCCCGTCACAGTACTACCAACGACAATATTAAGCCCACTTTTCTGTGAAATCATTTTAAGGACATCCGTAATATCAACATCTTTCAAATCTAATTCATCAATCACAGTCGGGTTTTCTGCAGTTGGCGCATCACCCTTGTCCTGCGGCAAAGACGCAACTGCGGCAACAGCTTGGTTAACAACCGAAAAACTTTCTTTTTCCTCTTGCCCATAAACCGGCACAAACCAGAACACCATCAAGACTAACAAATTTAAAACGCTAAACTGCCGTCGGAAGTTTAAAATTTTCAGTAGGAATACTTTCATTTTTTTATCAGCTCCACCGTTTCGCCAGCAAGATCAAAAATGACCCGATTGCCAGAAATGTCCACGAGGGTAGCGCCATCTAAAATTTCATTACGATGAACAAAATAAGTTTTTGTGCTTTGCGTATCTTTAATAATCACTTGCGAATTTTTGTCAAAAACAATACCTTGGACAATATAACGTGTTACAAAATTAGCACCAGCGGACGAAGATGTTCCACTAGATACAGCCTCAATACTCGTCTTTGCAGTTCCAAAATTAAAAATATCACGCACTGCCAAAAGTTCTGTATAAAAGTTCAGCGGCTTAATCTCTTTTGGCAACAATCTATCAGAAAGATTTGGCTGGTTCTTACTTGAACTTTTACGATCCATCGCCGGGAAAACTGTTCTTTGATAACGCAAACCAGCAACAGCCAGCGAAACAAAAATCACTATCCCCAAAGAGATCTGTAAACCCAGCAATCCCAAAAATTGCCGCTTAAAAAACAACTCTATAAAAACTCTACTGGATTTTGTTGTCATTAAAACTGCTATGAATAAAATTACTTTTAGATAATCTATGCCATAAAAATTATAGAGCGACTTTAAACGATTACAAATCAAAAAATACATTTATTATGCGTCAATTGGCGTCTGTGGTTTTGATGGCAACACTCAAAGCTTCTTGAAGCAAAATGTATGGGAGACCCAAAGCAACTTTTAACAATCCTCAAAGCCTCACCCCCAGCATTCGATTCTCCAAACACGGGTTTTATGTTTCAATGCTAACCGTCGATGACGGAGCCCTTAAATCATCAGATATAGTGGTTATCAACGTTATAAAAAGCAAAACTTCACCGAATAACAACTTAAATGGGGAAAGTTCTCGAAGCAGAAATAAAACAATTAGGTAAGAAAATAGGCAAAAACATAACTTTACGCCTGCATTTTTTCGGTCAAAAAAGCAAGATCCCCGCCGTGGCGATAGCGGATCATACCAGCAATCCCTACGATCGTAAAGATTGCACCGACGAATACCAAAATCCAAAACGCATCAATTCGCTCGGCTAACCATGAGCTTATAAGCATTGATGTTAAAAAAGCCAAGTGAATCACAATCTCAAGGCTGCTAAAAACTTTGCCGCGCATTGCCTCGTCGCTGGCGACATGCACAATCGTGTTTGATGCAATAAAAATCGGGCCTATCACAACGCCTAACAAAAACGCCAATGCCCCAGCCAACAAAACATTAGGATATTGTGCAACCATCGTCGCAAAAACAATCACCATAACTCCGCCGGCAATCAAACTTAAAAATATTGTACGCGACCAAAGAACCTTTTTGCCCCAACGCCCATAAAGAAGCGCGCCAATAAAAAGTCCAGCGCCCAAACAAACCGCCAAAACACCTAAGTCCCGCGTGACTGTATTAAAAGCTTTTTGGATAAACACAATAATAACAACATAAATAGCGCCGGCGGCAGACAAAAGGATAAAGAACATATTCATTACAAAACGAATCTGTTTCTGGCTAAAAAGGTATTGCAAGCCCTCCTTAATTTCAGCAAAAAAAGACTTTTCAATAGCAAAGATCTCTTTGCCTTTATCAATCATGTTTTTTTTACTTAAATCAATTTTAAACTTTGAGTGCATGGACATAATCAAAAGTGCAGAAAGAAAATACGTTGCACTATCTCCAATAAACCCTGCCTTGACGCCGACTTTATCGACGAGAAATCCACCCAAGGCACAGCCTAAAACAAAAGCAAGCATGCCGGTTGTCGTCAACAAAGAATTAGCCATCAAAATATTTTCAGCCGGAACAAGCTCCGGGACAATCGACATTTTAGCCGGCACATAAAAACGGCTGAAACAAAAAATTAAAAAAACGACAATATAAATTCCGATAATAGATTGTTTATAAATCAGAAAAAATGGGATAAGCAAAACCAAAACCCCGCGGACTAAATCACAAATAAAAAGCGTTTTGCGTTTGTCCCACCGATCCACATAGACACCGGCTATTGGTCCGACGATAAAAACAGGAATAATTGTAAACGATAAAAGTTTGGCAAGACTATATGCAGAGCCGGGCTGGCGCGCGGCAATCAGGCCAATTAAAGCCATTTGGTTTAAACGATCGCCAAATTGAGAAATTAACTGCGCCCACCACAGGCGCATAAATTGTTTATTCTTTTTGTCGAAAATAAATTGTAACATGAACTCTTACGGTTGCTGGGCGTAAGCCGCGCCGAAGATCAGCCAAACGGCCCACGGCCAGCCGGACAGTAG
>CAZNNZ010000080.1:0-3593 GCA_964574575.1 uncultured Planctomycetales bacterium | reverse complement strand
CTCAAATAGCGCAATCGCTTTGTCGGACTCGCCTAACATTTGATACGTCGACGCTAAATTAAATAACGATTCTTTTAAATTCCCATCTAAAGCGATCGCTTTTTCATAATATCTAACCGCTTCTTTCGGATTATCTAATTTTGAATAAATGACCCCTAGGCTATGATAAACATGCGCATTATCAGGATAAGTACGCGACAATCGGTCATAATGCGAAATTAAAAACAACAAGGTGGACTTAACATTTCCGTCGAGCAGAGCCTGAAGGTTCCCCGGATCTCTAACCGCATCATATTCGCGTAAACCTTCCCAAAACTTGCCTTGATCACACAGCGATTTTCCTAAACCAATGCGCGCACGATTATTCAAAGGCTCAACCTCCAGAACTTTTCTGAAATTCTTTTCTGCTAAATCAAAACGATTGCGCTTGGCATACGACAAAGCCAGCGAATTTCGAATACGCGTGTTAGACGGATTAATCTTAAGCGTGCGCTCAAACATTGCAATTTCATTGCTCGAATAAATATTGTACTGAATCGTCAAAAGAATAAGAAAAAGAGAGAAACCAATAACGCCAAAACGGACCATAAAAGCAGAAACATTTTTATGCAGAAGAATCGACTTTTTAAAATGGTCAAGAACCAAAACAGCTAATATGAAAATCCCCACACTCGGCGTGTAAAGAAAGTGCTCTGCCGTCGAGATATAACCCGGCTGAACTCCGACAGTCGTTACCAACTGTGAAACCGGCAAAAGTTCAATAAAAAACCAGCTGATACAAAATGCCTGTAGGCCACTGATCTTCTTTCTTTTAACCCACAAAGCCGCAGCCAAAAAACAAAAAAATAGTATTGTCGCAATTAACTTGGTATCAAGAAAACTTATAAAAATCGGCTGGGAACGATCAAAATAAAGGTCAACCGGGTAAACAAATAATTTCAGGTCAATCATGACACTTCTTAAAAAAGAAAGAAACCCCAATACCATTTCTGACGCGGTGCGCCACGGAAAAGTCTTAGTAATACCCAGAGTATGACGAATCCACAAATACAAGGCAACGACAAAAGCATATGGTACAAAGGTCGTTAAAAGTTTTGGGATAGTAAAGCTTTGTTTGCGTTTCACAAAAAACAGGTAACTTACAAACACTAGCGGCAAAACGCCCGCCGATTCTTTACATAGCAACCCCAAAGCAAAAGCGCCTAAAGAAAGATATGGGAAATATTTCTTACGATCCGCATTGATAAAAAAATAAAAGGATGCCAAACAATAAAAGGCGCACAAAAGAATTGCACGCCCAGGGATATTGGACACCGCCTCCCACTGGATTGGATGCAGCGCAAATAAAAACGCTGACCCTAAAGCAATTTCTCGTCGAGAAGTCAGCGATAAAACAATGGCAAAAACCCAAAAAGCATTAAGGATATGCAACAAAATATTGTCAATATAATACGCGACAGGATTAAGCTTGAAAAAATGATATTCCTTCATAAAACTGACAGTCACCAGTGGCCGATAATAAGATTCATCGCCAAAAAACGCACTGGTCATAACCTTAGGAAGATTGCGAAAACTGCGAATATTTTCATTGCGAACAATTGAATAATCATCATCCATCGTTTTAAAAGATCCATTGACACTAAAAGAATAGACAAAGAACGTCGTTACCGCTAAAAGAATCAGCCCAATCGAGGTTTTACGATATTCAATCATTTTTTGTTCTCCGCAGTTTGAAGATATTTAGCGACTGACATCAGAGCAAAATCTTTAGGAAATTTATCCTTAGCACTTTCAAACAACACTCGCGCTTCCTTAAGATTTCCTGTTTGGATATAAATATGAATCTTATAAACATATGCAAGAGCCAGCCGAGGGTCAAGCTCTAGCGCATGCTCTGCGTAACTAAACGCCGTCGAATAATCCTTTTTAGCAATATAAACTTTTGAAATGTCTAAATAAATTTGCGCAAACCCCGGCGAAAACTCAAGCGCTTTTTTAAAATAACTGATCGCAACGTCGGGATCCACCGAAGCTTTACCTAAAAGATGATAGGTCATAAATTTTTCTTTGTCACTCGAAATAAAAGGATTATTAAGTTCTGCCAAAAGATGTCTTTGCAAATATTTAACCGCGTGTGGAAAATTTCCAGCCAAATAATTGTCGAGACCCAATATCCAATACGGCCGAGAACTATCCGGATAGCGACGGATCATCTCACGACAAGCAACAAAGTTATTCTTAAAAAACGCATTGTTAGCAATAGTCAACGCAATTAGAAGACCAATCAAAGCCGACTGAAAAAGAAAACTAATGTTAAGAACAAAGTTTTTTTGCTTTAACCATCCGCTAAGAAATTGAATAAAAATTGCGGCGACCAAGAAAATACCAACCGACGGCAAATATAAAAACCGAAACGCCAATGCATTGAGCAAAGGGAAAAATCCTGATGTTGGGAAATAATTGATAAAAAACCATAGCAACCCAAAAGTGATAATTTTATTTCGACGATAAAAATAAGTGGCGAAGAAAATAGAAAACAAGAGCGCGCAAATCGGAACAAATAATTCATGAGGATATAACGGAAATATCGCAGGCGCATACAAAGGCGGCAGAACCGAGGTGCTCGACGGAATTATAAAAGCTGTAACATACTGCGCAAAGATTTTAAGCATTAAAACAGCTTGTGCCAATCCGTGAACCGCCAAAGGAGCTGGCTGTAAATAAAATGCGTTGGGAATAAGGATGAAATAAACATAAAGATAAAAAACACTGACGCCAGCTAAAATCAGGTACAAAACTTTTTTTTCATGAAAAATTTTAAGAGTATCTTTTGGAGTGATAAAGAAATAGTCGAGAAGAAAAATCACGACGGGAAATGTCAAAGCTGTTTCTTTAGAGAAGAGCGCCAAAAAATAAGCGCCTGCGGTCAAAAAAAGCCACTTTCCCTTTTTTTTATCGCCGCCGTAACACCAGTACGCTAAAAGCGCACACAAATAAAACAAAGCCATCAAAATATCCGAACGATAACCGCTGGCGTTAACGACTTCCGACTGAATAGGATGAACGGCAAAAAGACTCGCCGTCAGAAAAGCAATTCCCAAATTTTTTGAAACACGCAAAATAAAATAAAAAACCAAAACACACGTCAAAAAATGCAAAACCATATTACTAAAATGATGGCCCATCGGATTATCTTTCCACAAAGCGTAATCAAAAAAGAAAGTCGCCGCCACAACAGGACGATATGAAATACATCCCGAAAAAGATTCTATTTTTTGGGAAACATCAAAATGCGACGGATCCATGACTAATTGACGTGAAAAAATTTTTGGAAGGTTGTTTAAGCTTTTATAAAACTGATTACCGCTAAAAAGGGCTTTATCATCACCAATAAAATCATTCTGGAGGCAATTATAAAAAGCAACACTGACAAAAAGGGCTAAAAGCAAAATGATAAAACGATTGGTCTTAGGAATTGTGGTAAAAGAAGAATTTTTCAAAGTTAGAAAGGTCGGATTGCAATTGGAACTAAAAAAAGAAGCTGGCGGTCAGGATTGAACTGACGGCCTGCGCATTACGAATGCGCTGCTCTA
>CAZNNZ010000079.1:0-8204 GCA_964574575.1 uncultured Planctomycetales bacterium | reverse complement strand
GTAAACCGCGACCACAGGGAGTCCCTGTGGGACAACCGAAGGCAAATTTTGCATTCACTTTTTTGTGCGCGACATATCGTCGCGTAATGACTTGTAATGCAAAATTTGGGTTTAAATCTACAAGCCATAGTTTTTATAAAAATAACAACCCGTTCTATTTTTTTATCATAGCGATGTGTCTGTTGATTTTTGTGTCAGCTGTTTTAAACGGTTTAAACGCTAATTTGCGGCCTTTAATAGCTCACAGCATTATTTTTGCGATGATATGTTTTCTTTATGATTTTTTCAGATTTTATCGGGCACAGCGTTTTCGTTTTCTTTGGCTTCTTTGTTTCGTCGGTTTTTTGCAGGGACTTTTGGCGATTTTGCAGTTTGGAATGTTTAAATGGAATCTTTTACCGTTTTTACAATCCTATCTTTTGCCAGCAAGTTCGCGGGCGCGGTTGATGGAAGATGCTTTTGGTGGATCATTAGCATATCGCAGTTATGGGACATTTTATTCTCCGAATAATCTAGGGATTTATTTGGCGATGATTTGGCCGATCGTTTTTGTCTTATACCTAGGGGTTTATGGTCAGTTCAAGAAAATAGTTTTGCTGGCAATGCTCATGATTATTTCGATTGGCGTTTTTTTGAGCGATTCGCGAGGAGCAATGATCAATGTTTTTGTGGCGGGCTTATTTATTGTTCTTATGGCATGGGACAAAATTCCAAAACGATTATTCTTTAGCATAGTTGTCAGTTTAGCTGCGGGCATGATTGTCTTTTTTGATTTCTTAAGGACGTTTTTGCGTATTGAAGGCGGTGTAAGTTATCGCGACATCATTTGGGAACATGCTTTTGCTTTATTTCGACAACATCCGTGGATAGGATGGGGCATTGGCTCGATGGCTCAATTGTCTCTAGCAAGATTTGGATTCCCATCGTCGGATGATCTGGACATGGCTTTAAGTGAAATTCTTGTGAATAAGAATTTCGATTTCTTAAGCGGGTTTCATGCCCACAATTTGTTTTTAAATTATGCGGTTGAACTAGGCATTTTGGCTGTCGTCTTGATTTTTTGCTTTTATCTCTTTTGTATAAAAAGTGCGATGCAATATATTTTTTTTGCTAAAGAAAAACCAAAGTTTTCTCGGATTCTTGTTGTAGGTTGTACGGCAAGCATTTTAGGAAATTTTGTTCATAGTTTTTTTGAAGCGACCACGAGTTTTAATTATTTGCCCAATGGGTTGACCTTTATTTTTATTGTGATGATTTTGTTTAGTTATCTTAACTCGGCAGAAAATATAAAAAATGCTTAATGCTCATCAAAATAAGTTTTTGGCAAATGCCGGCGGCGTGTTCTTAAGCCGCATGACAATGCCTGTGGCTTCTTTTGTTGTTTTGATTGCGATGACACAAGCTTTGTCGCCGGCGCAATTGGGGCATTTTTCCATTGTCATGGGACTATACGCTTTGTTTCAATTTATTTCGGTCTTAGGATATGACAATCTTGTTATTCGTGATGTTGCAAAAAACCCCGCCTGCGCTTCGGATTTGATCGGCAATGGGTTGCTTTTAGGTGCCGCGGCATCTTTTATTTGTGCGCTGGTCATGGTTATTTTAGGATATCTTTTCCATTATCCACCAGATGTTATTAAATCAATTTATTTGGCTGTTTTGATTTTGTTCCCGGCATTTATTAATTCGTTGGCCGAAGCAGTTTTTGTCGGGTTGAAGAAATCATTGGTTGCTTTTTATGGTGCCGCATTACGCGAAGGGTTTTGGGTGGTTTTCAGCCTTTGGGGTCTTTGGGTTTTTAAAAATGTCGATACGGTTATTTGGGCTTTTTTTGCGTCAAGGATGCTTGCTGCCGGCGCTTTTTTTTATTTGTTTAAACGTGAGAAAGTTGCAATAGCAAAAAAATTTAATCACGTTCATCTTAAATCCTTAGTGCGGGTTATGCCTGTTTTTATTGGGATCAATGTTCTTTCTAATATTTTCTTTGAATCGGATATTATTATTTTGTCGATGTTTGTGACGATGGCGGATGTTGGTTATTATTCGGTGGCCAAGAAAGTTGTGCGCGTAGGGGTCATTGTTTTTTTTAGCATTATTACGGCTCTTTTTCCTTTGATTTCAGAGATTATGCAAGGTCCGCGCGAGCGGTGGAACGGATATTTTAAGAAAAGTTCATTAAAGATTTTGGCGGTTGTTTTGTTGATTGTCTTACCTCTTTATAGTTTTGCTGGTTTTATTGTGAAAATATTCTTTGGCGAGAAATTTTTTGCGTCTATTATGATTTTACAGATTATCCTATGGAAAATGATTCCGCTGTCGTTATCTTTTTTGTGGTCAAGGTTTTTAATTTCTGGTGATCGGCAAAATAGAGATTTAATAGCTGTTAGCGTTGGGCTTGTTGTTTTTCTTTGTTTGGGGATTTTGGGGACCAAATTTTTAGGGACTAAGGGCATGGCTATGGCAGATGTGACGGCGGTAAGTATTTTAGCCCTTTTGCATTTGTATTTTACTCTGGGGCTTTTGCGGTCGCCGGACGCAGTTTTAAAGAGGGGTAAGGGATGAAAATTTCAGTTGTGATCCCGGTTTATAATGCCAGTCAGGTCATAGGCGATTGTCTTAAAGGGTTAGAATCACAAACACGCCCGGCGGATGAAATTATTATGGTGGATAATGGTTCTTGTGATGATTCATGCGCTATTATTCAAAAGTTTTCTGATGAAAATAAAAAGTTAAATATTTTTCTTTATCGTGAAAGCAAGAAAGGTCCCAGCGCGGCGCGCAATTGTGGCGCTCAAAAAGCTACGGGAGACATTATTGTATTTACTGATGATGATTGTATTGCGGATAGCCGTTGGCTTGCAGAGATTCAAAAAGCTTTTGAGTCTGACCCAGCTTTGGAATTTTTAGGCGGGATTCCCGAGCCGTTTATTGCGCCTAGGACATTGATGGAAAAGTTTTTGTCAGCTTTTTGGCTGACACCAAAAGATTTTCAAAAAGCTTTTGTTCCGACGAAATTGGATCTTTTTGCAGGGATTTTTATCAGTACGTTTAATTGCGCGTATAAGCGTAAACTGTTTTATGATTTGCAAGGTTTTGATGAGTCGCTGTTGATAGGAGAAGATTTTGATATTTATTTGCGTGCCATTAATCGTGGTGCAAAATTGTCGGCTTGGGACGTTTCTGTGATGGTTTGCCATAAACAGAATATTAGTTTTCAAGCTATGATCAAAAAGTTTTTTCGTTACGGGTTGGCTTTGGCGCTGATTGTTAAACGTTATTATCCTCATCAGGTGATTTTAAAAGTTCCCGGTGGCTATCGATCCTTTCGAACCCCGTTTTTTACCATTGTTTTGATGGGGACTTTCATGAAATTAAGCGCAGTATTGATTATTCTATCGATGGCCTATTTGCAATCTTTTCTGATTTTTGCCATTGTATTTGGGGCCGGAGCAGTTTTTTTGTTCTTTCATGTTCGTCGGTTGATCAGCCGTTGTGGTTGTGTTTTAACGTTTAAAGAAAATCTTTTGGTGGTGGTCTATTATGTTGCTCGCCAGCTTTCAGAGGAGTTGGGGCGCGCTGTCGGGTCGATTAAGCAGCGCATTATTTGTTTGTGATAGGACTTGAATAAAAGTTCTTACTAGGAGGATTTTATGCAGATAAAGGTTTGGATATTTTTGGCATTTTTGATTTTTATAAATGCATCCTGCGCTTTAAGCAATCCGAGCATAGTAAAAGTTGTTAAAGATAAGAATGGCGTTTGGCAGATGTTAGTCAACGACAATCCATATTTCATTAAAGGCATGACTTATACTCCGGTTAAGATTGGCGAGGATCCGGGTATGGCAACGATGCGCAATTGGATGAATTATGATGATGATAAGGATGGGAAAAACGACTTTGCTTATCAGACATGGGTTGATAAAAATCGCAATGGTTTAAAAGATGAAGATGAAAAGGTCGTTGGGGATTTTATGTTAATGAAACAGCTGGGTGTTAACACGATTCGTCTTTACCATGTTGCGTCGGCTGACCCGTCTTTGGGAGATCTTTATAAGGCCAGTCCGTCAACAAAGTTGCAATTTGACGGGCCGGTCAACAAAGAGTTGTTAAGGCAGTTATATCAAGATTACGGAATTCGGGTTATTATGGGAAATTTTTTAGGTTCATGGACCATCGGTTCCGGGGCAAACTGGGACACGGGGACGGATTATGCGAACCCTGTTGACCGCGAAAATATTAAAAAATCTGTTCGTGCGATGGTCATGGAAAACAAAGACGAGCCTTATGTTTTGATGTGGCTTTTAGGCAATGAAAATAATACGGCAGATTTTTCACATTGTAATGCCAAGGCAAAGCCGCGGGAGTACGCAGAGCTTGTCGGTCAATTGGCACGAATGATTCATGAGATTGACCCCAACCATCCAGTGGCTATCAGTCAAGGGGATGCAGGTTTTAATGATGTCACGTTAAAACTTTACAATCAGCTCTCGCCAGAGATTGATATAGTCGCTTACAATTCTTACCGTGGTAAAGATGGATTTAACACGCTTTGGAATGATACAAAGAAAATCTTTGATAGACCGATTTTTATTTCAGAGTTTGGGACGCCGGCGTATAGCAAAACTCAAGGCGAAGACGAGGACTGGCAGGAAAATTATATTCGCGGCGCTTGGCAGGATATTGAAAGGCATCGCGATTTAGCCGACGGGCATGCGGGTAATTCTATCGGCGGGGTTGTTTTTGATTGGCTTGACCGTTGGTACATGGACGGCACGCCTTTTACTCAAAATGCCGGTAATCAATTATGGAACACGCCGGATAAGATTGCGCATAATGAATGGTGGGGCATTTATTCTTACGGAAACACAAAAGATTCTCTAATGCGTCGGGAGCGCAAGGCTTGCGCGTATTTGCGCTCGGTTTGGAATCGCTAAATTAGGACTTGGTATATGTCAAATTCGCAAAAATGGAAACAGCAGGACAAAGAATATCATGAGGATGATGCTGTTGTTGATTCCTATGATCGGCGAATTACCCGTAAGTTTTTTATAGAACATAAGTATTTTTCTTTGCAACCTTGGGTTGCAGAACTTAAGAGAAATGGCGCAAAACTTGTTTTGGATTTTGGCTGTGGCACAGGAACGGCAAGTCTCGAGCTTATGCGCCAGGGCTTAAAAGCGATTTCGGTTGATGCTTCAGTTGTGATGTTGCAAAAATTGTTTGAAAAATCCAAAACCGCTTTATTAAAGCCTTGCGGTATTGTCAGCGATGTTGAGACGTTGGCTCTTAAGGATAATGTTTTTGACGGTATTTTGTGCTTTGGGGTTTTGCATCATTTGCCCAGCGTTACCGGCGGGTTACAGGAGCAATTGCGTGTTTTAAAAAAAGGCGGACAGCTTTATATTGCCGAGCCTTTTCGGCATAAACCCTGGGTCTCTTATCCCTATTATGTTTTGCTTTCTATGGCTCGCTGTGTTTGCTGGTTTTTTAAAAAGAGTTCATTAAGTACTCAAGAAAGAACATTGACGCATGCTCATTTAAAAGAAATCCGAGAGCTTTTGAACAAAGATTCTTTTGTGGTGGATATTTCTTATTTTGTTTATTGGCCTAATGTTTTTGGTTATTTACCTGAAAGTCTGGCATTGGCCGCTGTTAAGCTTTTGAATAAAATCAATGGACTTGCCAAGCGGGGCGATATTATATTTATCAAAATTAAAAAAATTTCTGATTAAAGAAAAGCTATGAAAAGAGTTTTAATTACGGGCGGTTGTGGATTTGTCGGATCAAGCCTGGCACTGGATCTTGCTGGGCAAGGTTATTTGGTCTCGGTATTCGATAATTTAAGCCGCCGTGGTTCAGAGATAATTTTAAAGAGATTACAGCTTTGTGGCATTGAATTTATTCATGGCGATATCCGGAATTTGGAAGATTTTGATAAAATTCAAGGCGAGTATGATTTGCTTTTAGAATGTAGTGCGGAACCTTCATTTCTCGCTGGGCTTAATCCTAAGGATGCGCGCTATTTATTAAATGTCAATTTGGCGGGAGCAATAAATTGTTTTGAGTGGGCAAGGGAAAATAAAGTTCCTGTGATTTTTTTCTCAACGGCTCGCGTGTATCCTTATTCGCAAATCAATAGTTGTGAATTTGAGGAAACTGCGACACGATTTGAATTAGTTAAGGGTTCTGATGAAATTTTCTCTGAGGGTATCAGGGAAAACATGCCTTTGGCGGGGGTTCGATCTCTTTATGGGGTGACAAAGTTAAGTGCGGAAATGATCTTGCAGGAGTATGCGGCTTATTATGGCTTGCCGTCGATTATAAATCGCTGTGGTGTTATTGCGGGTCCCTGGCAAATGGGCAAAGTTGATCAAGGTGTTTTAACGTATTGGTTAATTAATCATTATTTTAAACAACCGCTGTTTTATAAAGGTTTTGGGGGTAAAGGAAAACAGGTGCGGGATATTTTGCATATTGAGGATTTGGTGCAATTAGTCCGTCAGCAGGTTAAGAATTTATTAGAGGATTCCCAAAAGTATCGAGGCGATATTTATAATGTCAGCGGCGGAAAAGACTCTAGTCTTTCTTTATTGGAGGCGACAAAGTTTTGTGCAAAGGTTACGGGCTATCAGATGGATATCGGCTCAAGCCCTGAAACTCCTTTGGCAGATGTGATTTGGTCGGTTTTGGATGCTCAGAAAGCGGTACAGGAATTTTGTTGGGAGGTTAAAAAAAGACCAGAGGATATTTTTGAGGATATTTTTCAATGGGTTAAGAAAAACGAGAAGCAATTGGAGTCTGTTTTTTTGACGAAAGGATAATTTTTTATGCCGAATCAACCGATTGATGTTTCGATTGTTATTGTCGGAACCAATGAAAAAGATCATGTTAAAAAATGTTTGGATTCAATCCGTGAGAGTCAGATGCAGTATACAGCCGAAACGATCATGATCGATAATGCTTCTAGCGATGGAACCAGTCAGATGGTTAAAAAAGATTTTCCATGGGTCATTTTAGTCGAGAATGCGACTAAGATGGGGTATATTCATAATAACGTAATGGGAACTCAGATGTCCAAGGGGCGATACATTCTTCTTTTAAATTCTGATATTGCTTTGCCGCCCGAGACATTGCAATACCTTTTAAAGTTTATGGACGATCACCCAGAAGCTGGGGTCAGCAGCTGTCGTTTGGTTTTTGATGACGGAACTTTACAGCTGACTTGCCGTCAATTTCCTACACCGTTGATTTATTTTGCGCGTTTGCCGCATTTTTTTCGTTGGGTCAAGGCGGGAAAGAAATTTTCTTTAAGCGGGCGCGTGAAGGATTATTTGTTAATGGACTATGACCATAAAACAACCCGTCAAGTCGATTGGGTGCTTTCAGCTCTTTTTTTAATGCGTCGCAAGGCCATTGAGGATGTTGGAGGTCTTGACAATCGATTGACCCAGCCCTTTTATTTGGAAGATGTGGAGTGGTGTTTTCGCTCGCGTCTTAAAGGTTGGCGAACGTATTATGTTCCGGAAGTCTTTGCGTATCATTATTATCGTCGAGATAGCGTTAAGAAATTTGGGTGGTTAAGTATTGTGCATATCCTTAATATTTTTAAGTTTTTCAATAAGCATGGTTTAGCTATGCTTTTGAAAAAACACCGTAATTCTTTAAGTCCTTTGGTTTGAAGGCTTTTTGAATATAAATAACCCATTGACGGGCATTGGGCACGATGCTAGAATACCGCATTCTTTTTTAGAAATTTAATATTTTTCGGGGATCCCGCGCGGCGGGATATTCCTGGATGACAATTTTGCATTTTTTTTTTTTTTTTTTTCGGGGAGTAGCCCCGCCTAAGGCTAAAGCCTGGCGGGACATTCCTGAAGGTTAGTTTTAATTTTTTCGGGGAGTAGCGCCGCTGAGACTTCGCCTCACGGCACTTGGCTAAATGTTTGTTTTGATTTATTTCGGGGAGTAGCGCAGGTGGCTAGCGCGCAACGTTCGGGACGTTGAGGTCGTGGGTTCAAATCCCACCTTCCCGACCAAAAATATAATCCCGCAGCGAAGGCCAACAAGGCCGAAGCGAAGTGCCGAAAGCAGGAGCTTTCGGCCGACCAGATATGGATTTATTTAATACGATGTACAAGTTTTGCCGATTAGGGGAGTCCTTTTAAGGCGAATTGCGCCATAGAGGCGCCAAACAATTGAGCCGA
>CAZNNZ010000078.1:7771-8222 GCA_964574575.1 uncultured Planctomycetales bacterium | reverse complement strand
CATTTGCGTATGCCGCGGCATTGTGAAAACGCGCTGGCCGTTGCGAATTTTTTGGAAAGTCACAAAAATGTTGCTTGGGTCAATTATCCGGGGTTAAAAACAAGTCCCGAATATAAAAAAGCCAAAAAATATTTGCCCAAAGGCGCCGGCGCCCTAGTTGGCTTTGGGATCAAGGGTGGCCTGGCCGCGGGCAAAAAATTTATTAATTCTCTGCAACTTATTTCTCATCTGGCCAATATTGGCGATGCCAAAACTTTGGCTATTCATCCGGCGAGTACGACGCATTCTCAACTAAAGGCCGAAGATCAAGCCAGCGCTGGAGTTACGCCGGATTTTGTGCGGCTGTCGGTTGGGATTGAACATATCGATGACATTCTCGAAGACATCGACCAAGCGCTCAAAAAAGCGGTGAAAGCGTAAGAATTATTTGACGTCGAAAGAACAAATTGAC
>CAZNNZ010000078.1:4973-7761 GCA_964574575.1 uncultured Planctomycetales bacterium | reverse complement strand
GGGAAAGTTTTAAGAAATTTGGTAATATATCCGGCCGTTGCTTAAAAAATTCCTATTTAGAAAATTAAACTAGTGTTATACTGAAAACCACATCCTACTTATTTCTAATCTTGAATTTTTAAAATGCGGTTGAGGATTTTATGATCCGATTCGCTGTCATTGGTTTTGGTTATTGGGGCCCTAATATTGTGCGCAATCTGCAGAGCATTGCAGGTGCGGACGTTGGTATGGTCTGTGATACCGATGCAAAAACTTTGCGCAAATGCAAAGCGATTTATCCGCATATCAAGCTGACACGTCATTGTGAGGATGTGTTTTCTTCTGCCGATATCGATGCTGTTGCCATTGTTACGCCAGTTGCTTCTCATTTTGCATTGGCCAAGCAAGCTTTAGAAAACGGCAAGCATGTTTTTATTGAAAAACCGTTTACTCAAACGGTTGAGCAGGCAAAAATTCTTATCGGATTAGCCGAAAAAAAGAAATTGAAGATCATGGTTGATCATGTTTTTATTTTTCCAGGTGCGGTGCGCAAAATTAAAGATATGCTGGACAAAAATCAATTGGGTAAATTGTATTATTTTGATTCTTTGCGCTCGAGTTTGGGCTTGTTTCGTCCCGACGTCAATGTAATATGGGATTTGGCAACACATGATTTTTCAATTCTTGATTATTTAATTAAAAATAAACCTTTATCCCTCGCAGCACACGGGTCGGACCATATGAGCCGCGGCTTGGAAAACGTCGCGAATGTTACGGTTTATTATGAACATCGGTTTATGGCTCATGTGAGCGTTAATTGGCTTTCTCCAGTTAAAATTCGTACGGTCTTAATCGGCGGAGAAAAGAAAATGCTCGTCTGGGATGATTTGTTATCTGATGAAAAACTTAAAGTTTATGATAAAGGCGTTAACATCAAAAGCAAGCAGGGAAACTATAAGCTTATGGTCGATTACCGATCCGGTGATATGCTCTCGCCTCGGGTTGATTTGACCGAGGCCCTTGAGCTTGAATTGAAATATTTTTTGGAATGCATTCGTAAAGATAAAATTCCAATTAACGATGGGCATTGCGGATTGCGCGTACTTAAAATGCTTGCCGCAACCAGCCAGTCATTAGAACAAAAAGGGGAAATGGTTCGATTATGAGCGAATTTCTTTGCGTCGCGCCTGATGTGAAATTAGGGCAAGGTGTCAAATTATCAAAGTTTATCAATTTGTATGGGTGTTCTATCGGTGATAACTGTAAGATTGGCGCTTTTGTAGAAATTCAAAAAAATGCTGTTGTTGGAAAGAATTGCAAAATATCATCGCATAGTTTTGTTTGTGAGGGGGTCACGATTGAGGACAATTGTTTTATCGGTCACGGCGTGATTTTTGTCAATGATAATTATCCGCAGGCAGTTAATGATAAAGGTCAACTGGAATCAGAGGCGGATTGGGCGGGTCGTTTTCTTAAGACACATTTGGAAGAAGGTGTTTGCGTAGGCAGCAATGCGACGATACTGGGTAATGTTCGTATCGGTAAAGCCAGCATGATCGGGGCTGGCAGTGTTGTGACAAAAAACGTTCCATCCGGTGAAATTTGGGCCGGAAATCCGGCGTGTTTTTTACGCAAACGCTAAAGAGTCTATGCGACCATCTATTTCTGTGATTGTCCCGGTATATAATAATTCTGCAAAATTAGAGCGGTGTTTGACTGCTCTTTGTGATTCTTTGTCGGAGGATGTAGAGGTCATTGTTGTTGATGATGCTTCGACTGAGAATATCGGTCCGGTGGCAAAAAGTTTTGCATGTCGTTATGTGCGTTTGAATGAAAACAAAGGACCCGCTTATTGTCGAAATCTTGGTGTTAAAGAGAGCAAGGGAAAAATTTTGCTTTTTACTGACAGTGATTGTTATGTGATGAAAAATTGGGCGAAGATTTTTGCCCAAACTCTCGAAATGCATCATGCGCAGGATTCGGCTATCAAAGCTGTTTGCGGCCGTTTGGACTCAAATCCGAGATTTACCTCGATGAGTCATGCGTATACAGGGTATGCGTATGTTATCGGTAAAACGGCGCGTTTTATAGATCACCTCAATACAGCTTGTGTCGGGATTTATCGATCAGATTTTTTTGAAGCTGGTGGTTTTGATGAAAGTTTTCGTAATTCTGAGGACACGGACTTAGGTTTAAAGCTGCTTGCGCAGGCCAAGAAAATATATTTTGACCCCGGCGTTTGGGTGTTTCATGATCATGGCATCGAAAGTTTGGGTAAAGCTTTTTTAAAACATTGGGACTGGGGGCAGGCCGCGGGGCTTTCGCTTATGAGGCGTTATCCGCAGAACCAAAAAATTTTAATTGCCTTGCTTGAAAATCCATTGACTCACTTTTTGCTGATTGTGCCGTTGGCTTTGATAACAACGATCAAAATTGTTAAATATAATTTTAAAGATGATTTGAAAATTATTTTGTATGGTCCGTTAATTTTTTTAAATAAAATTATTTTTAGGCTCAGCATTTTTGTTAGGACATTTAGTAAAAGCGGGAGGGATGAGCTATCAAAACAGTACTTTTAAATTCTCCATGGATTAATACCGATAAAGAATATGGGGTCAAGGCCGGAACCCGTTGGGCGTCGGTGCGTTCGAAAGATCGGTTTTTGCCGTATTTTCCGTATCCTTATTTTTTGGCCAGCGCGACTGCTGTTTTAAAGCAGGCGGGTTTTCAAGCGCGAGCTATGGATGCGATTGCGCAGGAAATCAGCCGCGAAGAATGCCTGCGGGAGATTGAAAGTTTTAAGCCACAA
>CAZNNZ010000078.1:0-4963 GCA_964574575.1 uncultured Planctomycetales bacterium | reverse complement strand
AAACATTTACGCCTGCAGTCAGCTGTGACCTGGAGTTTATGAAAGAGGCCAAAATCCGCTTTGGTTGTTATACGATTTTTTCAGGCATTCATGCTGGTGCATTGCCACAGGAAATTTTAAAACACGCCTTTATGGATTTCGTGCTTATCGGTGAAATTGATGAGACTTTAAAAGAACTCGTCACTTTTTTAAGTCAAGGGCGCAGTGATTTTGAAAATATTGCAGGACTTGCTTTTAAATGTAATGGGGTTATAAAGGTCAATCCCCGCCGGGCGCCGATACAAGATTTAGATAGTTTGCCTTTTCCCGAGCGCGATGATTTACCGATGCATAAATATAATGAACCTTTTAGCAAGAATCGGCGCACAGCCCGGATTACGGTTTCTCGCGGCTGTCCGTTTCACTGCTCGTTTTGTGTCGAGCCGTTTGTTTACAATGGCAGTTATCGCCATCGCAGTATTGCGCTTGTTTTAGAAGAGATCAAATTGCTACAGGAAAAATATGCTGTTGAAGAAATCTTTTTTGATGATTCGATTTTTATGCGGCCGTGGGCGGTTGAAATTTCCAATGCATTGATTAATGCGGGAATTAAAATTGACTGGTCCTGCTGGGTGGACTGGAATATTTCTTATGATCAGCTGGCTTTGATGAAAAAAAGTGGTTGTATCGGGGTTAAGTTTGGCGTCGAATCTTCAGATAAGGAAATTTTGAAAGTTTCTCACAAGCCCGTTAAGATTGACCGGATTAAGGAATTAATTTCTCATTGTAAAAAACTTGGGCTTTTACGGCTTGGGTCGTTTGGTTTGGGGTTACCCGGCGAAACGCCGCAGAGTATGCAAAGGACCGTTGATCTTGGTGTTTCATATGACTGGACTTCGTGTCAGGTCTCGATTGCCACTCCTTTGCCGGGAACCGAGTTTTATCAAGAAGCTAAAAGCAAAGGATGGCTTACCACAGATAATTGGGATCTCTATGAGGCGAATAACAGTTTTGTTCTCGATTATGGCACGTGCACCAAAGAGGATGTTTTAGCCGCGATGGATTTGGTTCGCAAGAAAAAAGTCCGGCAATTTTTAAAGAATCCTGTGGTTGCTTTGGGATATATTTACAAATTGTATCAAGCTAAAGGGGCCAAAGAATTTTTTAAGGATATTTATCATAAAGCGTTGTTTGTTGCAAGTTCGCTTAAGCCAATTGGGACAAAATGAACTCATTTAAAGGAATACAATTTTTATTTTTTTCCCGCGGGTTCTCTCGTTGGGTTGACCGCTTTAAGACGATTTTTGAGCGTTTTGGATTTACGCCCGGCAAACAAATGAAAATCATTTTAAGTTTTTCGCAATGTCTCAAAGCGCATGGGGTTCGGGGTAATTTTTTTATTCCGGCAGTGCTTTTAAAGAAATACTGTAAACATCTGCGCAAGGTTGATAGGGACACTATTGAGTGGGGGATTCATGGTTTAAATCATACGGATCACAGCGCATTGGATTATGAAACACAAAAAAGCCAGCTAAAGAAAGCGATTGAGATTTTTGACAGTTGTGGTTTTAAATTTACGGGTTTTCGTTGTCCGTATTTACATTTTAATGAGCATACGCAGGCGGTTTTAAAAGAATTGGGGCGTTTTGAGTTTGATAGCAGCTGTAGTGTTGTGCATCAAGATTTTTATGGCGCGACAAAAAAATATTTTACTTGGATTAAGGATTTTTATCACGCAAAGTCTTATTCTCATGGGGCATTGAAGGTTGAATATGTGGCGGGTTTGCCTCAAATTCCTGTGTCTTTGCCGGATGATGATATTACGATTGACCGCGAAAAATGGACATCGTCCGAAATTTATCAGCTCTGGGAATCGATGCTCAAGCGTTGTCATGAAAACAATGAAGTTTTTGTTTTGCAACTGCATCCAGAGCGGTTTTTAGAAGCACAGGATATTTTGCCAAAATTGATAAGCGCCGCAAAGTCTTTTAGCCCACCGGTTTGGATTGCAACTTTAGGTGAAGTTGCCGCTCAAGAAAATTTTTCTCCCGGCCGTGTTGTTCCCCAAGGCTATCGAGGAGTTTTTTGTATCACTGGGGATATTGACGCGATTGTTGTACAAGATTTTTTTTGGCGACTGGTGAAATGGTAGAATGAAAAGCATAAAATTCCAATTAGCTCTTAAACGTGTTTTTGATATTTTCATGGCGGCAAGTTTGCTTATTTTATTTTCTCCCATTTTTTTGTTGATTGCAGTTCTTATTAAACTTGATTCTCCCGGGCCGGTGCTTTTTGTCCAAGCCCGGGTCGGGTATAAGCAAAAGCGGTTTTTGTTTTTTAAATTCCGTTCAATGTCCGTCGGCAATCATGATCATGTGCATGAGGATTTTATTACGCAGCTTATGACGCATGATCAACAAAAGCGTAAAGAAGAAACCGCTATTTATAAGATGACCAGTGATAAGCGTATTACAAGAGTCGGTAGGATTTTAAGAAAGTTTAGTTTGGATGAACTGCCGCAGTTGTACAATGTCCTCTTAGGACAGATGAGCATGATAGGGCCAAGACCGGCGATTGATTATGAATTGAAGTTTCATGATGCTAATATGCTGCGGCGTTTTGATGTTAAGCCGGGGATTACTGGTTACTGGCAGGTCAAAAGCCGGTATTCTGTTGATTATCGGCAGATGGTCGAATTGGATTTGTATTATGTTGATCATTGGTCTCTAAAACTGGATTTCTGGATTTTGTTGCAAACAATTCCGACGGTATTAAAACTTAATCAATCTTTTTGAGAGTAAAAGTTATGATAAAAAGCATTATTTGTTGTTTTGTTTTCTTTGGCTTTTTGGGGGTTGTAGCGGCAGAAGAGCCCAGCGCCCAGGAGTCTAAAGATTTGGTGGAAAGTGAGTTTAACTATTTTTTTGGGCCTGGGGATACGCTCGACATTAAAGTTTGGCGGCATCCGGATTTAGATATGAAAGTAATTGTTCGGCCTGATTGTGGAATTTCTTATCCGATTATCAATGAAATCGCGGTTTGCGATTTGACCATTGAAGAGCTGCGCAATAAGCTGGCTTTGGGTATCGGTACAGTTATTCGGGATCCACAGATTGCGATTAATGTAGATGCTATCGAGAGTCTTAAGGTTTTTGTTTTAGGAGAAGTCGTGCGGCCGGGAATTTATCCTTTAGGAGGCAGGATGAATGTTTTAGAGGCGATAAGTCGTGCCGGCGGTTATGACAAGGACAGCGCGGTTTTAAACAGTATTGTTGTGATTCGTCCTTCCCGCGGCCAAAAGGCGCAGGCGATGAGAGTTGATTTATCGAGTGTCATTCATCAAGGGGACATGAAGCAAAATATTATTCTGCGTTCGGGGGACATCGTTTTTGTGCCCAAGAGTTTTATTGCGAAACTCAACACGTTTATCGATCAGTTCTTTACTAAAACAGATCCTGTTTTGCGTTATTATTTGGATATTATTGACATTGATCAAAGAACGCCGGAAGGACGCAGTCGATAATATGAAAATTTTTAAAGCTTTCCTTATTTTCTGTTTGGTGTTGGCTTCTGTCGGTGTAAAAATTATTTTCTTTCCTCAATATGAATCCCAAACATTGTTTTTAGCCAATAATCGAGTTAGCCCAACGTCTATTGAGCAAGACAAAGATGACATTAAATTGCAAATGTTTTATCTTCGTAATCATGTCGAACTTATGCAAAGTGATGTGATTTTGCGAAAAGTTGTTGAGCAGCTTAAGTTGGATGAGGATATCCCCATAGGCAAGGGCGTTTCGACGGATTTTTTGGCGAAAGAAAAACGCGTGCGCCGTTGTGTGGATATTTTGCGGCGGAGTTTGTCCGTCGAAAACCCTCCATTTACCAATATTATTAAAATTACAGTGCGCTATAAATCGCCGTTAAGCGCTGATATTGCCAATGCTTTAGCGCGCAGTTATATTCGTTGGCGTGTTGAGCTTTCTATTGAGGACGCTAATACAGTCGTTAATTATTTGGATCAAAAAGTTGCCGAAGCTAAAGACAAGCTTCAGATAGCCGAGAATGATTTGCAGAGGTTAAAGACGCAAAACAGTATTGCTTCCTTGCCGGAAGATGCGAAAGATTACCCCAAATTCTTTTCTGCAGTTACGCTTAATAATCCGGGGTTGCAGACTTTGGAAAATCAATTGCTCAGTGCTTTAGTCGAACAAAGTCAGTTGGAGGAATTGTATACTGCACAAAGCCCGCAGGTTATTCATCTTAAAGAACGTATTGCTATGCTTACTGAAAATCGCAAAAATGCTTTAGAGAAAAACATGCAGCTTATAAATCTTATCCGGGAAGTGCAAATTGCCGAAAATGCTTATTTGTTTCTTGTTCAAGAAGCTCAAAAAGCCAAATTATCTTTAGCCAAAAAAACCACAGAGGACATTAAGGTAATTTCTGTCGCTTTACCGCCTGTTAAGCCTTTCGGTAGAATGAAAACTTTATTTATGGGGATTGTCTTTGCCTTTTTGGTAGCTGGGGGATATTTGTTTTTTGGGATTTCCTTAAAGAAAGGAAATAAAAATCATTGATAAGAATGACACAAGAATTTCTTTTAAGAGCTGTTTTGCCGCTTTTTGTTTTGGGCGGCTGTTTTCTTGTTTTCTTTATTGATCAACCGATCGTTATTCTAGGTGGGGTTTTTTATTTATCATTTTTGGCGTTAAGTTATCGGTATCCGCATTGGGCTTGTGCGGTGATTATTTTTATTCTGCCGGTTATTCGTGTCCCCAAAATTACACAATACGTCGAAGTTATTCAATATGCGCTTGTTTTACCGGTCATTATTTTTTGGTTTCTTAAGCGATTTAACCCGGATTTTGCATTAGCCTCGCTCCTGCGAGGCCAAGCAAAAGCCGCCCAAAGGGCCGCATGTCTCGACTTCGTCGAGACGTGCGGGGTTAATCCTTGCGGTAAACCGCGACCACAGGGAGTCCCT
>CAZNNZ010000077.1:0-8361 GCA_964574575.1 uncultured Planctomycetales bacterium | reverse complement strand
AGATGGAAACTCAAAAAAAGGCGCCTTGGTATTTTAATGGGGTGGCGCTTTGGATAAGTTTTATATTTTTTATTCCGATTTCAATTTTTTGGTCTGTGCCTGTGATTTGGCTTCATCCGACCCGCAGTCGAAATAATAAAATTATCGTTACAGTCATTATGGTTATTTTGACCTTGGTTGTAGCGCAGTTTATTAAAGTTTCAGTCCAGAGTCTTTCGCAATATTACGGAACCGTTTTTAAAGGTTCGGGGATTGGGTTATAACGAATACCGTGCCGTATGCAAGTTATTTTTAATGTCGATATTTTTGCTGTAGGGAACGGTCGCGACCGTTTCCTATCATAATAAATTCGTAGATGATTTATTTGATGGCATCCTTATAAGGTAAAGCGCGGGGGGATTTTAATAATTCCGACGATATAAAAAAATAGTGACGCAGACCGCTAGGGACGCGCACCCATGAAATGAACTTTTATCCGTTTATCCTTTTTTGTTCAAATCTTTTAGATATCTGGTATACTTCTGCTAAAGGAGGTTAAGTTATGAAAATTGATTTTACTCGTCCTATCTCTATTGATGGCCCAATGGTGATTATCCCGGCGGAGGAATATGCTTTGCTTCGCAAAGAAGCGGGTTATACGCCAATGCCAAAATTGGATAAAAGAATCAAGGAAGCTCGCGGTCGTTATCGCAAACAAAAAACTATAAGCTGGGACAAAGTTAAGCATGGCCTTTAATATCGTTGTTGACCCGCCGGTGTTTAAAGAATTGAAGAAAATCAAAATGGGCGTTCCGCACGTATTTTCTCGTCTATTTAAATCTATCGACGCCTTAGCCAATAACCCTTTTGCAGGAAAATCTTTGCAAGGCAATAAGAAGGGTTGCTATTCTTTGAGGGAAGGCGACTATCGTGTCATTTACGAAGTGCATTTAGATGATAAAGTTGTTCACATTATTGCGGTAGGTCATCGAAAAGAAATATATCGTTAATCAGGCGGGATGGTTCTAATGTTCTTGGGGCGTATTTTTGAATAATTTTGACGACGAATCCTGCACAAGTTTAGCAGCCCGATGGCTGCAAAAAACTTGGCACCGTCGCAGAGCTTCGGCACAAGTCTCACGGCTCAGCAGGGCTGCAAGAGACTTGCATTTTGGGTTTCTTTTGTTAAAATAAAAACTTCTTTGTTCTAAACTAATCATTTATTTTTTGGGTTAACAATGCAAACGACTACTGATATGGAAAAAATTGTCTCGCTGTGTAAACGGCGGGGCTTTATCTTTCAGTCTTCTGAAATTTATGGCGGATTGGCAAGTGCTTGGGATTATGGGCCTTTTGGCGCGGAGCTTAAGCGCAATGTCAAAAATGCGTGGTGGAAGGCCGTTGTCCATAATAGAGAAGACATGGTTGGTTTGGATGCGAGCATTTTGATGCATCCTATGACGTGGAAAGCGTCGGGACATACGGAAAATTTTAGTGATATGCTTGTGGATTGTAGGGTTTGTAACAAGCGTTTTCGTAAAGATCACATCGGTGATAAATGCCCTAATTGTGGCAAAAGTAATTTTACTGATGATCGTCCGTTCAATTTAATGCTCAAAACTTTTTTGGGTGCGGTCGAAGACGAAAATAGCGTCACCTATCTTCGCCCCGAAACTGCGCAGGGGATTTTTGTTAATTTTCAGAATGTGCTCGACGCGACGCATCGTCGTTTGCCTTTTGGCATAGGTCAAATCGGTAAGTCGTTTCGTAATGAAATTACGCCGGGTAATTATACTTTTCGCACCCGCGAATTTGAACAGATGGAAATCGAATATTTTGTCCGTCCTGAAAACGCGCCGGCCGCGTATGAACGTTGGATTGCAGAACGCTATCAATGGTATTTGGATTTAGGAATGCGCGCCCAAAATTTACGCAAACGCGAACACGCTAAGGACGAATTGGCGCATTACGCCGCCGGGTGCACGGATATCGAATACAATTTTCCGTTTGGTTGGTCGGAGTTAGAAGGCATCGCTAATCGCACGGATTATGATTTAAAACAGCACGCTAAATTTTCCGGCAAAGAATTAACTTATCAGGACAATATCACCAACGAAAAGTTTTATCCTTTTGTTATCGAGCCCTCCGGCGGGGTCGACCGCGCGACTTTGGCTTTTATTGCGGATGCGTATCACGAAGAAATCGTTAATGAACAAACGCGCGTTGTTATGAAATTTCATCCGAAGTTGGCACCCGTCAAGGTTGCGATTTTGCCGTTGCTTAAGAAAAATGAAGGCATTGTGGCCTTGGCAAAAAAAATTAAATCAGAGCTTCAAAAAGAGATCGTTTGTGTGTATGATGATTCTGCTGCGATCGGAAAGTTGTACCGCCGTCAGGATGAAGTGGGAACAATTTTCTGTGTGACTATCGATGTTCAATCTTTGGAAGATACTCAGGTGACGGTTCGTGACCGCGACACGATGAAACAAGAGCGTGTCAGTGTTGACCGTTTGTTTGCATATTTGAAAGAGCGTTTGTAAAAATTTTATTATCATCCTTGCGGTAAACCGCAACCGAAGGCAAATTTTGCATTTTACCTTTTTGTGCGCGACGGATCGTCGCGCAATGGATTGTAATGCAAAATTTGGGATTAACAGAAAGGCAGTTTGAAATGGCAAAGAAACATGTTTTTTCGTACGGCGCTGGTAAGGCGGAAGCTAAAGGTAGTGATTTAACAAAAAATGTTTTAGGCGGCAAAGGGATTGGCCTGATGGAAATGACGTCGATTGGCATTACGGTTCCGGCGGGATTTACCATTTCAATTCAAACATGCGAAGAATATTACAAGCTTGGCAAAAAACTTCCCGCCACTTTAGAAAAAGAAGTCCGCGATGCTGTTCTTAAACTCGAAAAAGTGACTGGTAAAAAATTAGGTGATCCTAATGATCCTTTGTTGGTTTCTGTCCGTTCAGGCGCGGCCCGTTCGATGCCCGGGATGCTTGAGACGATTTTGAATTTAGGGCTTAATGATAAGAGTGTTGAAGGTTTAGCGAAGAAAACGAATAATCCGCGTTTTGCCTATGACGCGTATCGCCGTTTTATTCAAATGTATTCTGCGACGGCAATGGGTCTTTCCAAACAGCCGATGGAAGATATGCTTCACGAAATGAAACACGAGATTGGCGTCAAAAACGATCCGGAAATTCCTGCCGAAAAGCTCAAAGAATTATGCGATCAGTTTAAAGCGTTTTATAAGATGAACAAAAAAGATGATTTTCCGCAAGACCCATGGAAACAATTATGGGGTGCGATTATGGCGGTTTTTAATAGCTGGGAAGCCGAAAAGGCGCAGACTTATCGTCGTGTCGAAAAGATCACCGACCTTAAAGGGACTGCTGTTAACGTCGTGCAAATGGTTTTTGGTAACAAGGGTGACAATAGCGGAACCGGCGTTTGCTTTACGCGTGATCCGAATACCGGCGAGAATACGTTTTACGGCGATTATTTGATCAATGCGCAAGGCGAGGACGTCGTCGCTGGGATTCGCACGCCTTTGAAATTGTCCCGCCTGCAGGACGATATGCCCAAAGCGTATGATCAGTTGTGTGCAGTGCGCGCGATTTTGGAATGCTATTATAAGGAAATGCAAGACCTTGAATTTACCGTCGAAGATGAAAAATTATATATGTTGCAATGCCGTACGGGTAAGCGCTCTCCGGCGGCCGCTTTTCAGATTGCCCTAGATCATGCGACAAAACCTTTGTTGTCTAAAGCGCAAGCTAATGATTTGGTCAAAAAAGGTTATTTGCCCAAGGCGTATGCCGCACTTGCGGTTAAGCCGGTTATTACCAAAGCGCAGGCGGTGGCTCGTATTTCATCGGATGATATCGAAAGATTATTTTATCCGATTATCGATACTACCAAGATTACGATTGATCAATTAAAGAAAATTCGTTTGGGCAGTGGTATTAATGCTGTTCCGGGGGCGGCGGCTGGAAAAGTTTATTTTACAGCGGCTGAGGCTGAAGAAAAAGGACTTAAGGGTGAAAAAGTTATTTTAGTCCGTAAAGAAACTAGCCCCGAAGACGTCGGCGGTATGCATGCGGCTAAAGGAATTTTAACGGCCACCGGTGGGAAAACTTCTCATGCGGCTGTGGTTGCTCGCGGTTGGGGTAAATGCTGTATCGTCGGTTGCGAAGCTCTAAATATCAATTATGAAGCTAAGTCCATGACGGTCAATGGTGTTACCGTTAATCAGGGCGATTATATTACTCTCGATGGTTCTGCGGGCGAAATTTATTCTGGCGATTTGCAATTAAAAGAGCCAGAACTTCCCCATAGCTATTATGAAATTCTCAAATGGGCAGACCAGTTGCGCACGCTTAAAGTTCGCACCAATGCCGATACGCCGTATGACGCGCAAAATGCGATTAAGATGGGCGCTGAGGGGATTGGTCTTTGCCGAACTGAGCATATGTTTTTTGATACCGAGGAACGTCGTTTGGCCATTCAGGAGATGATTGTTGCCGAAACCCTTGAGTCTCGCAGGACGGCTTTAGCCAAATTATTGCCCTTTCAAACTAATGATTTTTATGGTATCTTTAAGGCCATGAATGGCAAACCGGTCACGATTCGCTTGATTGATCCGCCGCTTCATGAATTTACTCCTAAAGATGATGTTGGTGTCGGGAAGTTAAGCAATATTACTGGCATTGCTCCAGAAAAAATCAAACATCGTTGTGAGCAATTGCATGAATCGAATCCAATGTTAGGTCATCGCGGTTGTCGTTTGTGCATTACGTATCCGGAAATTTTGGATATGCAAATTACGGCGATTATTGTTGCCGCGATCAAATGCGTTAAGGAAGGCATCAAGGTTTTCCCAGAAATTATGCATCCTTTGACGATGGACAAGAAAGAGTTTCAACTTCTTGATAAACAAACGCGCACAGTCGCTGATCAGTTGATTAAACAAGCCAAGGTCAAGTTGCCGTATTTGGTGGGAACGATGATCGAGATTCCGCGTGCGGCTTTGTTGGCCAATGAGTTGGCGCAAACGGCTGAGTTTTTTAGTTTTGGAACTAATGATTTAACGCAGATGACCTTAGGGTTATCACGCGACGATGCCGGACGTTTCTTGCCGACCTATGTGGCGACCGAAAAAGACGGCGGGAAAGGGATTTTTAGAGATGATCCTTTCCAAAGTTTGGATCAAGAAGGTGTTGGAATGCTCGTTAAGATTGGTATTGAGCGCGGCCGGTCGACTCGCAAGAATATCAAAATTGGTATTTGCGGCGAACACGGCGGGGAAGCAGAAAGCGTTAAGTTCTGTCACCGCGTCGGAATGGACTATGTCAGTTGCTCACCGTATCGTGTTCCGATTGCGCGTTTAGCAGCGGCACAGGCGGCTTTGGCCAGTCAAGCGTCGAGCAAAAAAGCGACAAAAAAAGTTTCTAAACGAAGGTAAACCTTAAAAGCCCAAGGTGATCATGGCCGACCCTATCAAAGCATACTTAAAGGATATTCGCAATATCCCACTTCTTTCTGCAGAGGAGGAAATTACGCTTTCTCGTCGATTGCTCAAAGGCGATAAAGAAGCGCGCAATAAGATGATCCGCGCGAATTTGCGTCTGGTCATTTCGATTGCTAAGCGTTATGTTAATCTTGGTGTGCCTTTAAGTGATTTGATTGAAGAGGGAAACATTGGCCTCATGAAAAGCGTTGAAAAATTTGACCCCGAGAGAGGGTTCCGTTTTTCAACGTATGCGGCATGGTGGATCAAGCAGGGGATTTCTCGGGCGATCATCGATCAGGGCAAGATGATCCGTGTTCCAGTTTACATGAACGAAGAAATTCTCCGTTATAAAAAAGCGTATGAAAAGCTTACCCATAAGTTAAAGCGCAAGCCGCGTACTGGTGAATTAGCCAAGACTCTGCAGATTACTGTCGTTAAAGTTAAAGATTTGGAAAAATCAATTTCTAAGATGTCGAGTCTCGAAGCTCCCATTGGAGATGACGGGGAGAGCCAAGTTAAGGACATTATCGAAGATGAAAATACGGCTTCGCCCGACCAAACAATGGAAATCTTTTTTAATAAAGAGCGTACCAATAGTTATTTGGATTTGTTAAGCGAGAGGGAGAGAAAGATTTTGGATATGCGTTTTGGTTTGACCGACGGTGAAACGCATACCCTTTCCGAGATTGCGAAAGTTTTGGGTGTTTCCAGGGAACGCGTTCGTCAGCTTGAGGCCGCGACCATCAAAAAAATTCGCCAAGTTATTAAAGACCAAAAACAGACTCGTTAAATGCCGATCATTCGAATCAAGAAACGCAAAAAGACATTTGTTCTCGTTATCCCAAGTTTTGAGGATATTTTTAATGCGTTTTATGCCGGGGAAATTATCAAGGGGGCCAGCGTAGCCGCCTCTCGCCTTAAGATCGATATTCTTATTCACATTACTAATCGCTTTGACCATCGTGGCTGGCTTGATGCCACACTACTGGATCGACGCTATATTGATGGCATTATTTTTGGCGATATTGATAATGATGTCAGTGTTGTTGAAAAGGCCATTACGCGCGGGATTCCAACCATTGTTCTTAATAATTATTTGGAAGAGCCGATCAATTGTGTTGGGATCGATAATCGTCGGGCGGCTGAGGATGTGGTGGCGCATTTTATCAAGCTTGGGCATCGCAATATTGCGACGATTGCAGGAGATCTTTCAACGCAGGCCGGTAAAATGCGTTTGGAAGGTTTTCATGCGGCTCTTAAAAAGGCGAATATTGCCGTTGCCGCCGGAAACGTTGTGCAAGGCGATTTTTTGCGGACATCGGCGCGTGCGGGAGCGATTAAACTTCTTAAATTAAAAGAATGTCCGACGGCGGTTTTTGCCGCATCTGATGTTATGGCTTTTGAACTTATCGATGTAGCGCGAGCCAATAATTTAAATATTCCAGAAGATCTTTCGGTTGTTGGCTTTGATGATAATCCTTTAAATGTTAATAGTTCTGTGCGCCTAACGACGGTAGCCCAGCCTTTGATGGAAATGGGACGACTTGGGGTGGAGAATTTAATTCAGATTAGCAATGCACAAGTTCCTCTGCCTTTGAAAATGATGTTGCCGGTTAAATTGGTTATGCGTTCTTCAACGGGTCCCTGTGTCGAAAGAAAGTTGTAAGGATAAAAATGGCAAAAAAAGTTCTTAAAGCGGCAGAATTAAAAAAGATTATTCGAGATATTCCTGACTTTCCAAAGCCGGGAATTATTTTTAAGGACATTTCGACGATTCTTAAAAATCCTCTGGCGCTGCGCAGTGTGGTTGATATTTTGGCAGAGAAGTTTAAAAAAGAAAAGATCACCAAGGTTGTGGCGGTTGAGTCGCGCGGATTTATTTTTGGTTCTGTTTTGGCGTATAAGTTGGGCGCTGGATTTATTCTTGTTCGCAAAAAG
This sequence comes from uncultured Planctomycetales bacterium, assembly GCA_964574575.1. Classification (GTDB taxonomy): domain Bacteria; phylum Omnitrophota; class Gorgyraeia; order Zapsychrales; family JANLHA01; genus JADLGJ01. The sequence goes on along the minus strand of CAZNNZ010000077.1, from coordinate 929 downwards.
GGCAAGCTCCCCTATAAGACGCGTTGTGTCAGCTATGAGCTTGAATATGGTACGGACACATTAGAAATTCACGAAGATGCTTTAAATGCGGATGACCGTGTTCTTATCGTTGATGATCTTTTGGCGACTGGCGGCACTGTTGAAGCTGTTGTCAAATTGGTCAGCGAGTTTAGATCCCGGCTTGTTGGCAGTGCTTTCTTGATTGAATTATCTTTCCTTAAAGGACGTGAACGCCTCAAAGGTTTGTCTATCTTTTCGATTATTAAGTTTTAACCTTGCCGATTTATTTTTAATTTAATGCCTATATATAGAGTAGATACATTCATGTGTTTGTTTGAAGGCTTGGCGCAAATTTTTCTGGAGAAAAGATTTTGTGGTAATTTAGTTGATGCCCCCGCCCCACGAATTTATCTAAAGGAATGATTATTTTGGGTTGGAAATTCGCGGGACTGGTCGCAAATTTTTCTAGAGAAAAGATTTTGTGGTAATTTGCGCCCGTAGCTCAGTATGGATAGAGCGCGGCTCTCCTAAGGCCGGCGTGGTTGGTTCGAATCCAACCGGGCGCATAAAACTTAAAAGCTCCCCTATTGGGGAGCTTTTAAGTTTATGTGCTTTGTCATGATCGAACTGTCCCTTAAGGGACAGTTCGCCAGCGAGCGAAGCGAGTCAGTCCCGCAAGCATCTGCTTGCGGGAAATCCAACCGGGCGTGCAATGTCGGCGGGAGTCCCGTAGTTTCTGACTTGCGGGAAATCCAAAAAATTTTTTGAAAATTAATTGACACTCCTAAGTCATTGTGTGAGAATGACATTGTTTTCAACTCGATGAGAATAATGTTTTATTTTCTCGTCGGGAAATTCATAATCCAGTGATGATTCCAATCTGACGAAGAAAGGAGGAGATGAACAAAATAAAGTCCGGGTCATCAAAC
>CAZNNZ010000076.1:0-8368 GCA_964574575.1 uncultured Planctomycetales bacterium | reverse complement strand
TAAAATCGCATCATGATATTCAGATGATTGTGCTCGATTATCTTCAGCTGATGCGTGGGAATACAAAGACAGATAATCGTCAACAGGAAATTTCAGAAATTTCTCGCTCGATCAAAGCTTTGGCGCGCGAGTTAAGCATTCCGATTATTGCTTTAAGTCAGCTTTCACGTGCGGTTGAAAGCCGGCAGGATCATCGGCCGCAGTTATCCGATCTGCGTGAATCAGGAGCTATTGAACAGGACGCGGATGTCGTGGTTCTTATGATGCGCGAAGAATATTATAATCCTACTGAAGAAAATCGCGGGGTTGCCGAAATCAATATAGCCAAACAACGCAACGGTCCGGTAGGCACCGTTAAGCTTGCCTTTATTAAGGAGTACATGCGTTTTGAAAATCTTGCACATCAAAGTTGACAGGCTTTGGCTGTAAACCTATAATCAACTCCATGAAAAAAGTATTTGTCGTATCTGTTTTATTTTTAAGCACTTTTATTGCTGTTGCTTGTGCTGCAGAAGAAACAGATACTAATAAAATGCTTAGCAGGGTAGAACAAGTTTCTAATAAAGAAATTGTTCAATCTTCCAATCAAGAAGTTGCTCAACCTGCAACAACGGAAGTTGATCAAACTGCCATTTCGGTTGTTTCTAATCAAGTTGTTTTAGACACTGATAAAGAGACTACGCCTGTTTTGGCAAATCAGCAAATTTCTGCAGAGTCCTCCGAAGAAATTGCCACAAAAGTTTTAAACGCCCTTGAGAATTTGCCTGTTGAAGAGAAAACAGCTTCTGCACCGGAGTCTGTAGTTGTTAAAAAAGAAGTGAAAGTCCTTGAAGTAGAAGGCAATAAGAGCATTGGCTTGGCCACAATTTTAGCCAAAGTCAAAACCCGCGTAGCCCAAGATTATAATCAGGCGATGATCAGTGATGATATTAAGCGTTTGTATAATACCGGTTATTTTTCGGATGTTAGCGTTGACCGTCAGGACGTTGCCGGCGGATATAAAGTTGTTTTTGTTGTTGTCGAAAAAGAAATTGTTGAAAAAGTCACGTTTAGTAAATTAAAGTTTTTAAGTCCAGGTGCGATTTTAAGCAAGATTAAAACGGTCAAGGGAAAGTTTTTAGATAATAAAACTTTAAATGAAGATATTCGTACAATTGAAGAGCTTTATCAGAAGAAAGGTTTGTCGCAGGCAAAGATTACGGTTGAGACAAAGCGTGATGAAATTAACAATAAGGTTACCGTTCATTTCATTATCAAAGAAGGTTTTCAGGTTAAGATCAAAAATATTTTGTTTGACGGCAATGAAACTTTTAAAGGTAAACGTCTGCTTAAGGTTATCAAAAGCCGGTATGCATGGTTGTTTAATTCAGGCTTTTTGAAGGCTGATGTTTTGGATGAAGACATAGAACGCATCAAGTCTTTTTATGAAAAAGAAGGGTTTATTGATGCGACGGTTACTTATGATGTAGAAGAGCTTGATGATTCTCGTCGGTTAATTAAGTTTCATATCCATGAAGGAAAACGGTATTACGTTGAAGAAGTTACTTTGGTTGGAAACTTGATTATTCCTAATCAAAATATTCTTGCGGTCATGAACGAGATCAGACCCAAAGGGATTTTTAGCCGCGATAAACTTAGCGTAGATATTTCGAGTATTCGTTCTTTGTATTTTGATAAGGGTTATATCTTTGTCAATGTGCAGGACAGTGCGGTGCTCAATGCGACAACTGGTAAAGTTGATGTGCGCTTGGATATTACTGAAGGGGATGTTGCGTACATCAATCAAATTAAGATTCAGGGTAATGATCGGACCCGCGACATTGTTATTCGTCGGGAAGTTCGACTTTTTCCGGGGGATCGTTTTGACGGTGGTAAGTTGCGTCGCACCAAAGAGCGTTTGAATAATTTAGGTTATTTTGAAGATGTTGGTTATGATATCGAAGACACGGACATTCCGGATAAGAAAAATTTAGTGCTTCAAGTTAAGGAAGCTAAGACCGGATCTTTTTCTTTTGGCGCCGGTTATAGCACGGTTGATCAGTTGGTGGGGTTTGCCGAAATCGAACAGAAGAATTTTGATTTTGCCAACTGGCCTAATTTTACCGGCGGCGGGCAAAATTTGTCAGTGCGATTGGAGGCCGGTTCCAGTCGTAGTAATACTCGTTTGAGTTTTACCGAGCCATGGCTTTTTGATTATCCGATCTCCGCGGGTTTTGATATTTATGCGACAAATCATGACAAGGATGATGATTCGGGCTATTCTTATTCTGAAAAACGCCTGGGCGGAAATTTGCGTTTGGGTCGGCGTTTTGGCGAATATACCACCGGAGGCGTAAATTATCGTCGGGAAAGCATTGATCTCAGTGATTTTGATGATGATGTTGCGGCAGACCTTAAGGCGCAGGAAGGCACCAGTGAGTTAAGCGTGATTGGTTTTAATGTCGCGACCGACTGGCGCGACAGTTCAATCTCGCCGACGAAGGGTCTTTATGTTAGTGGCGGGGTTGATTTGGCCAGTACGTTTTTGGGTGGGGATCAAGAATTTTATCGCTTAACAACCAAAGAAAGCTATAATATTCCCTTCAAATTTGATTCGACATTGGAATTTCGTTTGCGTGCAGGGATTATGGATTCGTATGGGGACTCTTCAACAACGCCGGTTTTTGAAAGGTTTTATGCCGGTGGGGAGAGGACGATCCGTGGTTATGATGAACGTGCGGTCGGCCCAGTTGATGCAACGACAGAGGATCCTATTGGCGGTAATTCCATGTTGGTGGGAAATATAGAGTACACGATTCCTGTGATTAGCTTTTTAAAGTTAGCGACTTTCTTTGATACTGGAAATGTTTGGAGCAAAATGTCGGATTTTGGCTCGGGTGATTTTAAGAGCGGCGCGGGTTTTGGGTTGCGCGTCAAGACGCCTATTGGGCCGGTTAATTTGGATTATGGGATTCCTTTTAATTCGGTGCCTGATAATGAAGGAAAATCAGGAAAATTTTATTTTAGTGTAAGTCGAGGGTTCTAACAACCACAAGGAGGAGTGCTGTGAAAAATCTTAAGGTAGGTCTTCTAACTGCAGTTTTAGCTTTGACGTTTTGCGTGAGTGTGCAAGCTCAGGGGGCAGCGGGAGGAGGACTAAAAAAGATCGGGGTCATGGATTTAAGTAAGGTGTTTGACAATTATCAAAGAACTAAGGATTATGACGCTGTCTTGGAAGGTAAAACCAAGGATTATGAAAAAGCTCGTAACGAAAAAATTGACAAGATCAAAGAATCGCAAAATAAAATGGCGTTGTTAAAGGACGATGAAAAAGAAAAAGTGACCAAGGACTTAGACGCTATGCGCAATGAATTAGCCACTTTTGACCAAGCGCAGCAGACAGATCTTAAGAAGCAACGCGATGACAAAATTCGCGAAATCTTGTTGGAAATCGAAAAGACCACCAGTGATTTTGCCAAGAAAGAAAAGTATGACATTATTTTCAATGACCGCGTTTTAGTTTATGGGGCAGAGGGAATGGATGTCTCGACGCAAGTTTTGGAAATTCTTAACGCAGGTTACAATGCCAGCAAAAAGAAATAAATTTTTTTAAAAGAGATTTGGCTTATTGGGAAGGTTCCCGCGCATTTTAATATCGGCAGCCTTCCCAATATGTTTATGGCATGAATAAAACATTATTAGAAATTGCAGATTTAGTCGGCGGCAGTGTTCAAGGCGATGGGGCGACTTTGATTAATGGTTTGTCTGGAATCAAGGAAGCTAAGCCAGGGGACTTGACTTTTTTGGCCAACTCGAAGTATTTGCCGCTTTTAGAAAATACTCAAGCGTCTGGCGTTTTGGTCGCCCCGGGAGTTGCGACGGGAAAGTTAGCTGCTGTTGTAGTCCAAAATCCTTCTTTAGCGTTTTCAAAAATCGCAGAAATTTTTCTTGAGTTCCACGGCCCGATGTTTAGCGGTATTCACCCGACGGCGATTCTTGGCGCCAATGTTTGTTTAGGAAAAAATGTTGCGCTTGGCCCGTATACAGTTATTGAAGATGGTGTGGTTTTAGGCGACAACAGTATTATTTGCGGCTTGACGTTTATCGGACGTGAAACGAAGATTGGTGAAAATTGTCTGATTTATCCGAATGTTACAATTCGTGAGCGGATTATTTTGGGCAATCGCGTGATTATTCATAGCGGGACGGTGATCGGTTCCGACGGCTTTGGTTTTGCGAATGTCAAAGGGGTCAATGTTAAGATTCCGCAAATTGGTACCGTTGAAATACAAGATGACGTTGAAATTGGCGCGAATGTGACTATCGATCGCGCACGTTTTGATAAAACGGTGATTGGGAAGGGAACCAAAATTGATAACTTGGTTCAAATTGCCCATAATGTTCGTACCGGCCAAAATTGCATTATTGTTTCGCAGGCCGGTATTTCCGGCTCAACGGTGTTAGAGGATAATGTGACCTTAGCGGGTCAGGCAGGATTAGTCGGGCATATTACTATTGGCAAAAATTCAATTGTCGCCGCCAAATCCGGCGTGCCTAATTCGATTCCTCCCGACAGTGTGTATTGGGGTTTTCCAGCCAAACCAATTGTGCAGGCAAAAAGAATTAATGCGATGGTCCAACGCTTGCCGCATTATGTGGAAATTATTTTGGATTTGAAGAAGCGGATTGGTGAGTTGGAAGAAAAAAGTCAGGGATGAAAGGTATCTCGTTTTTTTACGGGAATTTCGATTAACCCAAAGACGGACGTTGTGAGGGTAAGCGGGCATGGTTCTCCCCGAAGGGGAGAGAGCGAACCCGAGCGTCGAGCGCAGCCCCGCACGCTGGGGCGGGGCAAGCGTTCCGGCGGAGGGTTAATCGAAATGAGCATAGGAACAATAAATTATTTAATTTGAAAATTAATTTATGACTGAAAAACAAAAAACAATACTCAAAGAAGTTTCTTTAAGCGGATATGGTTTGCACACGGGGCTTGCCTCGACTGTGACAATAAAGCCTGCGGGTGAAAATGCTGGCATTACTTTTGTCCGCGTGGATTTGCCGACAAAGCCCGCTATTAGAGTCGGAGCGGATACCATTCGTTTGGATTCTGGTGTGCCCCGCTGTACGTCGATTGGGCAGGCAGATGTTTTTATCCACACCGTCGAGCATTTGATGAGTGCGTTAGGCGGGCTGGCCATTGACAATGTTGTCGTCGAGATTAATGCCAAGGAAGTGCCCTTCTTAGATGGCAGCAGTTTGCAGTTTTTGCAGGCATTTAAAAATGTCGGGTTTCTAGAGCAGGATGCGCCGCGAGAGTGGATAGAAGTTAAGGAACCGCTTATTGTTGCCCGCAACGACGCATCGATTGTGGCTTTGCCGGGGGAGGAAAGTAAATTTTCTTATCTGATGGATTATTCTCATCCATTTTTACGCAGTCAGTATTTTGCGCTGGCTTTGTCTGCGGAAAATTTTGAAAAACAGATTGCGTCTTGCCGCACTTTTTGTTTGGAAGAAGAAGGACGCGAATTGCGCAAGAATAATTTTGGTTTAGGCGCTACTTATGAAAACACGCTGGTCGTCGGAGAAAAGGGGGTCATCAATAATACCTTGCGTTTTCCTGACGAGTTTTGCCGGCACAAAGTTTTAGATATGATTGGGGATCTTTATCTTTTGGGTAAGCCGATTCGCGGAAATATTGCGGCCAGTAAAAGCGGGCATCAGATGAATCTTGAACTGTTGCTTAAGATTCATTCCCAGCAAGAGCATTATGCCAAACATACTTTTTTGCCGAATTATGATTTTTGTCAGCACACACAGCTGGATGTCGGACAAATCATGAAAATTTTGCCGCACCGCTATCCGTTTTTATTTGTCGATCGCGTTGTGCATTTAGAAGGCGGGAAAAAAATTGTCGGAATTAAAAATGTGACCGCCAATGAAAATTTTTTTACGGGGCATTTCCCGTCTCGGCCGGTTATGCCCGGTGTTCTTATGGTCGAAGCTTTAGCACAAGCTGGCGGGATTCTCGTGTTGACCAACCCAGAGCATCATGGTAAAGTGGCCCTGTTTATGGCGGTCGATAAAGTCAAGTTTCGTAAGTTGGTTGTTCCCGGCGAGCAGTTGACCTTAGAGGTTGAAATGATTCGTGACCGCTCGCGCACGGCCCAGATGAAAGGGGTCGCCAAGGTCGGGGATGAAATTGCCGTCGAGGCAGAGTTTATGGTTTCTTTTTTGGATGCGGATTTTCTAAAGCAGGTTTGAAGTGGAAAATATAAAAATACATAAAACATCGGTCATTGATCCTTTGGCCAAGTTGGGCAAGGATGTCTTTGTAGGCGCGTATTCGGCGATAGGACCTAAGGTTGTCGTCGGAGACGGATGCCGTATCGGCAATCATTGTGTTTTAGAAGGTCAGACAACGATCGGCAGAAATTGCCAAATTTTTACAGGCGCGATTGTCGGTTCCTGTCCGCAGGACAAAAAATACAGCGAAACTGATGATGTCGAACTTATTCTCGGTGATAATAATGTGATTCGTGAATATGTCACCATGAACACCGGAACTATTGATGGTGGGCGCAAAACCATCATCGGCGACGGAAACCTTTTTATGGCCAATACGCACGTGGCGCACGATTGTATCGTTGGGAACAATTGTATTTTGGCCAACGTCGGGACTTTGGCGGGGCACGTGACGCTAGAAGACGGTGCGATTTTAGGCGGCTTAAGTGCGGTGCACCAGTTTGTGCGCTTGGGACGTTTGTCGATTGTGGGGGGGTGTTCAAAGGTTGTGCAAGATGTTCCTCCGTTTTCAATGTGCGACGGGCATCCGGCCAAAGTGTATAAACTCAACACCATCGGTTTAAGCCGTGCCAAGGTACCGGCCGCGTCGATCTCGTCTTTAAAGACAGCTTTCAAAATTCTTTTTCACAGCGGGTTGACCAAAACGCACGCCGTTGAGCAAATTGTCAAAGATGTGCCTGCGTGCCCAGAACTTGATCAGTTGATTGTCTTTGTCAAGGCGAGCAAGCGCGGCCTTTGCTCGTAAAAACAATGGAAAAAATCGGCCTTATCGCCGGAAACGGCAAATTCCCCTTTCTTTTTGCTCGAGAAGCTCGTCGGCAAAACCTCAAGGTTGTCGCCGCGGCCATTGTCGGTGACACATCAATTTTCCTTAAGTTTTTTGCCGATGAAATCGCGTGGTTTAAAGTCGGAGAACTTAAGAAAATGTTCTCGTATTTTAAAGACCACGGTCTTGCTCAAGTTATTATGGCCGGTCAGGTTAATCCTAAGAATCTCTTCGATAAAACACTTTCCCTAAATGATGAATACAAGGATTTGATGAAGGCTTTGGAAGACCGCAAGGCAGACACGATTTTTCGAGCAGTGGCGGATAAACTGAAAGCAGAAGGGTTAGAACTTTTAGACTCGACATTTTTGCTAAAAGGTTATATGGCGCCTCGTGGCACATTGACAGCTCGCGGACCGACGTTGCTTGAGCTTGAGGATATTGCTTTTGGTCGCACGATTGCCAAAGCAATGGGCGGCTTGGATGTCGGGCAGACGGTCGTTATTAAAGAAAAAGCGATTGTTGCTATCGAAGCGATGGAAGGCACCGACCGTTGTATCCGTCGTGGCGGACAGATCGCTCGTGAAGGTGCCGTGATTATCAAAATGAGCAAGCCCGATCAGGATTTGCGTTTTGATATTCCTGTCGTCGGATTGCGCACTGTGCAAAATATGGCAGCCGTTAAAGCCAAGTGTCTGGCCATCGAAGCGGATAAGACGCTTATTATTGATCGAGCCGCGTGTGTTCAATTGGCCAACAAAGCGGGGATTTGTATCCTCGCTGTCTAAAGAAAACTTTGTGTGCTTATGCCAAAATCTTTAGCCCTTTGTGTATTAACTTACCAACAGTTGCTTGGTTTTATTAAAAAAGAAATTGCCGACGGCAAAAAAATTATTGCACAAACGCAGGCCGAAAAATACTGGAACATCGGCAAGGCGATTAGCGATTATGTTTTGGCCGGAGCAGATCGCGCAAAGTATGGTGAACATATTTTTGAGAATCTTAGCAAAGATCTAATTGTAGGTAAACGGACGCTTGAACGGACAGTCCAATTTTATAGGCAATTCCCAATTGCGTCCGCGCGGACGCAATTGCCTTGGACGCACTTTCGTGAGCTTTTGTCTTTGCCGGATCCGGTGCAGCGCAAAGAGCTTATGGACAAAGCCCGTCGGGAAGGGTTGACCAGCCGCGAATTTAAAGAGCTCGTGCAAAAGAAAAAGGTCGTTATCCCCACCGACGGACCGGTTGTGCAGTTAAAGGTTGTTCGCGGGAAACTGTATACTTATAAAATTGATCAATGGAAACCTCTGGGGCAAGAGG
>CAZNNZ010000075.1:0-8506 GCA_964574575.1 uncultured Planctomycetales bacterium | reverse complement strand
CGAGATTATCGAATTTGCTAAACATAAAACGGTGCCGGTGCATAAACATTCGTTTTGGTATTACTGGGGCGGGATTTCGCTTTTCCTTTTTTTGGTGCAAGCGGTCACAGGCGTTTTGCTTTTGATTTATTATCGGCCCGGCCCCGACGCGTATGAGTCGGTGCGTCAAATTACTTTTGATACAAATTTTGGTTGGCTTATCCGTTCGTTTCATTCATGGGCGGCGAACTTGATGGTTGCGGCGATTTGTGTGCATATGTTCTCAGCATATTTTATGAAAGCGTATCGTGCGCCCAGAGAGTTTGGGTGGTGGAGCGGGATTATTCTTTTATTGTTGACGACGGTTTTTGGATTTAGCGGTTATCTTTTGCCGATGAATGAATTAGCGTATTTTGCGACCAAGGTCGGGCTTGAAATTCCGACATCGATTCCTTTTATTGGTCCTGTGATTGGGGATATGGTTCGTGCGGGTCCGGAAGTTTCGGAATTTACGGTGCAAAGATTTTTTGCACTGCACGTTGTGGTTTTGCCGGCTTTGTTTATTCCGGTTTTGATGTTTCATCTGTGTCTGGTGCAAAAGCACGGCAATGCGGTTCCTCCGTCGCTAGAAGCTTTGCCTTTAAAAGAACGCAAGAGCATCCCGTTTTTTCCGAATTTTATTATGAAGGATTTGGGAGTGTGGCTGATTGTTTTAAATGTGTTGACTCTGTTGGCGGCGATGTTTCCTTGGGATTTGGGAGAAATAGCTGATCCACTGAAAGCCGCGCCCAAGGGCATTCATCCGGAATGGTATTTTATGAGTCCTTTTCAGATTTTGAAACTTTTTGGGAATTGGTTTCCGGGAATGTTGGGTGAAGGATTGGGGATTCTTGTTTTTACGCTGGGTCTTTTTCTATGGTTTTTGGTTCCGCTGTATGACTCCAATACGAAATCTGGCCAAAGAGCCAAGCACGCAACGTATTTTGGGCTATTTATGTTGGCGGCTGTGGTTATTTTAACGATTTGGGGCTATGCGGCTTTGTGAATTTAGCCGATTTAGAAATTCTTTTAAGGCGAATAGCGCCATAGAGGCGCCAAACAATTGAGCCTAAAAAGGATTTCTAAATTGGCTAAACATATTTAAGATTTGGGATAAAAGGAGATTAGTAATGAATTATCCATTTTGGGATGTGCCGCATATCGGCAGCGGCTGGGTCATTGGCCTTATTGCTATTTTTCACGTGATGATTTCGCAATTTGCCGTCGGCGGCGGATTGTATTTGTATTTGGCCGAACGCAAAGCATTAAAAGAAGGCCGCCGAGATTGGTTAAAAGTTGTTAAAGCGCATTCGCGTTTTTTTGTGATTTTAACCAGTGTTTTTGGAACGGTGTCGGGTGTTGGGATTTGGTTTTCGATCAGTTTAGCGGGGCCCGAGGCGACCAGCACGCTTATTCATAATTTTGTTTTTGGTTGGGCGATGGAATGGGTTGTTTTTATGGTCGAATTGACAACCGCACTCGTTTATTATTATTCGTGGGACCGCATTGACGAAAAACTGCATTTAAAAGTCGGGTTATTTTATGCTATTTCGTCGGCATTTACGCTGATTATTATTAATGGGATTCTGACTTTCAAATTAACGCCGGCGGCTTCTTGGCTTGCTGTGGCTGGAACTGGAAAAGAAGCCAGTCAGTTTTGGGCGGCGTTTTTTAATGCGACGTATTGGCCGAGTTTGTTTTTACGCAGTGCCGTGTGCTGTTCTTTGGCGGGGGTTTGGGCGCTGGCAACTTGCAGTCGTATTGATAGTAAAGAAGCCCAGTTGAAAACTGACATGACCCGTTGGAGCGCTCAGTGGGTTTTGCCATTGTTTATTATTATGCCGATTTTTTTGGTGTGGTTTATAAGCCAGTTGGAGCCATCACAACGGGGTTTGCTCGACTTAGGGATTAGCACCATTGCCAGCGGAATGTTTACGCAAGTGACCCGTACGGTCATTGTTGTTATTATGAGTTCGATAGCGGTTGTCGGCGCGGTTTATTTCTTTGCTGTTCGTGAGCCCCAAGATTTTAACAGGAAACATGCTAACGTCATTATTCTCTTGGCGTTTTGTGCGACATTTTCTTCTGAATATGTGCGCGAAATGTTGCGCAAACCCTATATTATTGTCGGGCATATGTATTCGAATGGCGTGCGCAAAAGTGAAGTGGAGCGCTTTAATAGAGAAGGGTATTTGACCCAAACGCAGTGGATTGGTACCAGCGGCGATGAAAATTTAGCGCGCGGGCAGGCGATGTTTCACGGCCAATGCAATGCGTGTCACACGAGGGATGCTTATCGTTCGATGAAAAGATTATTGGCTGGCCGCGACAAGGAGGCCATTGGAAATTTTTTAAAGATACTGCATGAGAACAAACCAGATTCGCCGTATCACAAATATATGCCGCCTTTGGTTGGTACACCGGATGAAATCAATGCTCTTCGTGATTATCTTTCGACGCTGACGAGCAAAGAAAATGTGAAGCATTAGAGGCGCCAAACAATTGAGCTTAAAAGGAACTTCCCAAGTCGGTAAACAAAATTTGTAGATGGTGTTAATAAGGACAGGTCATGAATACTTGGATTTATATTTTTTTAAGTGTCACAGGGGTGAGTCTTATTTCGCTTATTGGCGTTTTTACGCTGTCTTTGAGCAATGACATTTTAAAAAAAATGCTGTTATATTTGGTGAGTTTTGCCGTCGGTGGACTCTTTGGCGATGCGCTTATTCATTTGATTCCTGAATCGTTTGAAAAAATTTCTCCAGCGCCCATTGCTTCGTTTTGCATCCTAGGCGGCATTTTGATTTTTTTTATCCTCGAAAAATTCTTGCGTTGGCAGCATTGCCATATTCCCGCCTCGCAGGAGCATACTCATCCGGTTGTCACGCTTAATATTGTGGGAGATAGTTTTCATAATATGATCGACGGCATGCTGATTGCGGCAAGTTTTATGGCCAGTGTGCCGATTGGGATTACGACGACCATTGCTGTTATTCTCCACGAGATTCCACAGGAAATCGGCCAGTTTGGCATTCTTGTGCACGGGGGGATTGCGGTGCGTCGGGCTTTGCTTTTAAATTTTTTGAGTGCTCTGGCCGCTTTTGCGGGGGCTTTGATTGTGCTTTTGATTGGGACGCACGTAGCTGCTTTTACAGTTTATCTGCTGCCTATTACCGCCGGAGGGTTTTTATACATTGCTGGGTCTGATCTTATTCCTGAACTTCATCACGGCCATGAAGTAAGTATTCGCGCGGCTTTGGGACAATTTTTGTGCATTATTTTGGGCATTGCACTTATGGCGGCTTTGCTTATCATTGGGTAACTTTTGGTTGGATTGCTTTTTTGATGAAAAAGATTTCTCTTCTTAATCTGCTGGTTTTTCTTTCTGCATTTCTGCTTTTTCAAATTGAACTGATTGTCGCAAAAATTCTTTTACCCGAGTATGGCGGAAGTTATATGGTCTGGGGCGCTTGCATGGTTTTTTTTCAGGCGGCTTTACTGGTCGGGTATTGTTTTTCTCATGTTTTTTTAAGTCGCATGTCGATTGGGCATTATCGGATTTTACACTTAGGGCTTATGTTTATTGTACTTCTGTTTTTCCCGGGCAGAGATATTGTTGTGGACGCTGCCGGGAATAATGCATTTTTGGCGGGAGATGTTTTTCGCCAGCTTTTTTTTACTATTGGGCCTGTATTTTTTGTTTTGTCGACGATAAGTATTGTGGCCCAAGTTTGGCTGGCACAGTCAAACTTGCCAGAGCAAAATAATCCTTACTCGCTTTATGCGTGGTCTAACTTTGGTTCTTTCGCGGCACTTTTAACATATCCTTTTGTTTTTGAATTTTTCTTTGACCTTTCAGAGCAAGTATTTATTTGGCGAATAGGTTATTTTCTTCTGATTGGCTTAAATCTCGCGATATGTTTTTTAATCCCCTTAAATGAGGTTGTTTATCAGACACAAGAAAAAATTTTTCTTCCCGACAAGAAAGAGCTGTTTCGTTGGCTTCTTTTAAGTGCCGGCGGGGTGGTGATGTTTTTATCGGTGACCAATATTCTGACAATGACCATTGCTCCGTTTCCTTTGCTGTGGATTATTCCTTTGGGAATTTATTTACTGGCCTTTATCTTAAATTTTAAAAGAATGCCGTGGTGCCCCAGCTGGATTAACGAGTATATTCATCTGTTTATTGGTTTGGGTGTATTGTTTTATTTATTTGAAGTGCGACAGACATTGCCGATTGTTTTACAAGCCATAACTCTGCTTGCTTTGCTTTTCATTTATTGTATGTATTGTCAGAATCAGCTGGCAAAAAGTTCTCCGGCGGCAAGAAGAAATTTAACAGTTTTTTATCTGGTTTTGGCCTTGGGCGGGTTTTTAGGTGGCATGGCAACAACATGGCTTGTGCCGTTTGTTTGTGCTTCTGTGCTTGAATTTGTCTTAGGTTTAAGTCTGATTGGTTTTGTGCTTGTCCCGCGAAAACTTGATAGTCAAACCAGCGGCTTTGCATTGACGGCGATGGCTATTTTAGTTATTTCTTTATTTTTGTGGCCGTTAGCATTTGTAAGAAATACTGCCGTGGGAATTATTTTGATTTTTACGTTGGTCATGATTTTATTTAATCGGCTTAATAGTGTACAAAATGCTTTTGCTTTGACGATGGTTTTGATTCTTATGCTGATGCCGGCTCTGGAAGTTCTTTGGAGTCCGAAATCGTATTTGTACAAAAAAAGAAATTATTATGGGATTTGTAAAATTTTCGATTATGGTGGAGTAAGAACATTTATGCATGGAACAACTTTGCATGGTATGCAGATTCTAGATAATAATTTAGCCATGCGGCCAACGAGTTATTTTGGACTTCATTCGCCGGTAGCGCAGGTTTTAAGCGATGAATCTTTTCTTGCTGATCGTGTGGGTATTGTGGGCTTAGGTGCCGGAACTTTGGCGGCTTATGCGCGCGGCGGACAAAAAATTGATTTTTATGAATTAGATCCGGAAGTTTATGCGATTGCTAATCGTTTTTTTTCATTTGTCAAAAATTCGCCGGCGCAGATTTCATATTTTTTGGGTGATGCACGCTTAGAGTTGGAAAAGAATTCGTCGGTTAAGTATGACATTTTGATCATTGATGCTTTTAGCGGGGATTCGATTCCGGCGCATCTTCTGACGAAAGAGATGTTAGAAAAGTGCCGTGAACATCTTTCCCAGAATGGTGTTATTTTATTTCATGTGACCAATCGTTATTTGAACGCAGGGCTTATTGTAGGCGCAAGTGCCAGAGCTTTAAATGCCCATTTTTGTTATAAGTCGACAGAGCAGGTTGATTTTTATGAGCTTTATTCGGATTGGGTTGCTGTAACATGGAGTGATCGTCGTTTTGAAAATTTGATTTTGCAGTTGCAGTGGAATCAAAAGGACGTAAAAGATTTTTCGCACATCCGTCTTTGGACGGATAAGTATTCTAATATTTTGCCGGTTATCAAAGGTGACGAAATTTTGAATTCTTTAAAAGTTTTTTATTAGGAAAAGGTAATTTTTATGTCCGGTTTTAAGAAAGTCTTTTTTCTGGTTCTGATTATTTCCTTGGGCCTATTGGCAAGTTCTGATGCTTACAAGGTCAGTAATTTGGAATTCAAAGATACTTTTAAACGTGGACCCGTCGAGTTGTCTTTGCGCGGGGCTGGTTTAAAAAAGTTTTTATCAATTCGGATTGCGGCAGCGGCTCTTTATATGAAGAAAGATGTTGATGCTAAGGATGTTCTTAACGATGTTGCCAAAGCAATTGAAATTATTTTTTTGCAAAATATCCCTGCCGTTGAACTTCAGAGGGCCATGACTAAAGGAATCCGTTTGAATGTCTCGCAAAATGAATTTGATAAATTATCCCCAAGTATCGATATATTAAATTCTTATTATCCGAGTGTAAAGAAGATGGACAGAATGCAAATTACCTATGTTCCCGGCAAGGGGACGATTCTTGAAGTTAATGGTGTGGTCCGAGGGTCAGTCCCTGGCGCTGATTTTGGGCGGGCTTTTTTTTCAATTTGGCTCGGGCAACGGCCGGTCGATCCTTTTTTTAAGAAAATATTGTTGGGCAAAGTTAAGCAACGAAACGTCGATTAAAATAGCAATTTTAAATCCGGATTTAAGGCTTGTTGGGAGAAAATTATGAAGAATAAAGTTTTTCAACGTGAAAATATTTTGTTGATGATTGGAACAACCGGATGCCTTTATTTGCTCGCACCCAGCTTAGATCGTCGTGTTGGGTTTATGATTAGCTTGGCCTTTGCGCTGCTTAATATTTTTGCGGCACGGCTTTTGATTGATTTTAAACATTGGCTTCGCGCGACGACGTACATCATTATTTCTGTGGGGACGTATTTTATTCTATTTAATGATCAGCCGTGGGACTTTTTGTTTCAAGCGGGAATGTTTGATGCTTCACCGCTGCCTTTGGTCATATGTTCTTCGATCATGACTTTGGCGGGCTGGTTATTGCTTAAAGGATGGAAAGCTAAAATTCTTTATTTATTGATTACCTTAGGGGTACAGATTCCGATTGGATTATTAGTCGGTGCTGCTCAGACGCAGAGTCTTTTTGCAAATTTTTCTAACCTGTTGAACTATTCGGATTTTTATTTAGACTCCTGGGCTTTTTGGCAATTTGAGTGGATGGTCAATTACCATTTGCCGTTTTATTTTCTGGCGTATTTACACGAGCAGTCAAAGAAGCCTTAAGCAGTAGTTCTTGTCTATGCAATTCCATTCATTTAAATGTAGTTTCAAAGGTGGGTTACTCTTTCCGATTGTTATCGTCGGGATTTTTGTGTATTGGTTGTATCTGGCTTTTGTAACTCAGCCGATTTTAGTCCAAGACGCTAAAGGGTATCAGGATTTGGGTGCGATGATTTATGAAAAGGGGTGGAAAAATTATTTTATTACCGGTCCAAACCGCGAGCCGATTTACCCGGGGCTTATTGCTTTGGCGATGCAATGGGCAGGTCAAGGATCCTATCAAACAGTCCTCAAATTATTGCAAGTTTTTTTGTTATTAGTCAGCCTCGTTTTAACTTTTGTTATTTTATCTGAGTGCAAAATTTCGTCTAAGATTAAAACTTTGGCAATATTGTGTCTTGGCATTTCTCCGGCCTTTGTCAATTCTGCTTTGAGCGTTTATTCGGAAATTGCGACGTATGTTCCGATTTTGGGGATTATTTTAGTCAGTATGAAAGCATGGCCTTGCCTGCAAGAGAAGTCAGTATATCCTTGTTTTGGTTATGGCGCTGTGTTGGGGCTGTTTTTTACGATGATTACTTTAGTTAAGGGAATATATGAGATCATATTCCCGCTATTTTTAATTGTGTTTATTGTTTTAGGGTGCAGGGCGGGTTTTGCGAAAAACAAATGCGTCTTTAGAAATGTTGTCATATTTTTATTAGCGACGGTTATGGTTTTTGGATTTTTTATTGGTGGATACAAAGCACTTAATAAAAAATATAATGGAACGTTTGTTTTAACAGATCGCGGCGCCTGGGCCTTGTATGGCAATACCGCTCGTCGGCAAGAGCTTTTAACGCCGCGAAGTTTTTGGGCTGGGATTGCGTACAACTTGTTTGAAGAAGATGATTGTGCCGCTTTGCTAGATAGGCAAAGTTGCCATTTTTGGGATGTTGCAACTTCGGATGATTTTGCTTCAGAAAAGAATTATGAAGTTATTAAGAATTTTGCGCCGGAAGAATACTCGAGAGAGTTTTCAAAATTGATTTTGAATAAAATTTTATCTAATCCACTGCAGTATGTTATTTTGACGGGATTCGATTGGATCCATATGTTTTTTTGGGAATCAACGCGGATTGGTTTTGTTGCGTATCCTGACTGGCTTGACAGAATCCTCGATAATGTGATTTTTGCCAAGAGTTTGCGTTTTATTGTCGGATTTCTTTCTTTGGGCGCGACAATTTTAAGTGGATTCTATTTTTGGCGGTATAAAGATCGCTTGTGGCATTTAGAAAAACAGCAGAATAGTTTTTTGGTTGCTTTGTTTTTCTTGATTTATTTGATTTTTTGTCATGTTACATTATATTCGCTTTTTGCGACGGTCCCGCGATTTGCTTTGCCGATTGCACCGTTGTTTGTTTTGGTGATAGCGTTTACTGCACAAATTTTATTTTATGGAAAATCAGTTAAAGAAGGGATTTAAGATGAATGAGAATGTCGTTTATTTCGCGCATGGCAAGGACAGCGGGCCGTGGGGAGAAAAAATAACGCGGTTGGCCGAAATTGCAAAGCTCAAAGGTTTTCACGTAGAGAGTCCTGATTATTCAGGGATGCAAAATCCCGAAGAACGTATTGAAAAACTTTTAAGCCTCAAGCCTTCTGCGCAAAAACATCTTATTTTAGTTGGGTCAAGTATGGGGGGTTATGTTTCGACGGTTGCTTCGCAAGTTTTAAAACCAGCCGGCCTTTTTTTGCTGGCGCCGGCGTTTTT
>CAZNNZ010000074.1:0-8527 GCA_964574575.1 uncultured Planctomycetales bacterium | reverse complement strand
TTTATGGTTTTTATGATTATGATGGGATTTTTGCTGAGCTTAAGTAAACGTCGGACTGTTTTTTAAAGAAATTTTCTAATTTCCTTATAGGATTCTTGCGAGAGTAAACTATAATGAAAATGCGTTTTGAATTGCAAAATGAAAGGCGATAATGGCAAGCATAAAACAAAGTTTGATGAAGTCTGTTTTAAGTAATAAATATTTGCGGCATGAAATTCTTATCGCGTTTTGTTTGATTCTGCTGACTCTTTTAGTTTTTGTTGGATATCTTTTTCCGGGTTTGTCTGCAAGCTCTTGGTTTGCCAATCGTAGTTTATTGCCTGTCGTTATTTGTATTGTCGGTGTGATTCTGACTCTTGGTTTTTTTATTATTTGGCAAATTGTTGATCCAATTATCCGGTTAAGTCGCGAAACAAGGATGATTGCTTCGGGAGATTTGAGTCGTGAAATTCGTTTGGTGCGTGAAGATGAGTTAGGTGATCTTGGCTCAGCTGTTAATGCTTTGACTCGTCGCATTCGGGAGAATGTTGAAGAATTAAATAGTCTTAACAAAAAGACGGAAGTGCTCAATGATGAGATTAATAATCGTATCGTGATGCTTTCGAATCTTATGGAAATCAGCAATGGTATTGCGCAAAAAATAGCGCTTAAAGATATTTTGCGTATCGCGGTTACCAAGTGTTTTTCGGATCAGGAAATGTCTTTTGGTTGTGTTATTTTAAAAGATAATGAAAACAGTGATTATAAGTTGCAGTATTTGCATGGCCCTCAGCAAGATCAACTTGAGCGTCGAGGGATCAATAGTCTTAAAATTTCATTAGGGGCGGGTCTTTTAGGTAAGGCCATTCTTAGGCAAGAGGCGATTGTTGTTGATCAGGCAACGGTTGTTACTCAAGAATTAGAAGATTTTAAGGGGCTGTTTTTGATTAAGAATGCTATTATTGCGCCTATTTCTTCGACGGGAAATGCGTATGGCTTGATTATTGCCGGGAATGATCATCCGCATTATTCGTGTAGCCCAACACAAAAAGATCTTTTGCAATTGGTTTCAAAACATATTGCCATTGCTGTTTTAAATGAAAAACTTCTGCATGAGATTGAAAGTTTTGAAGTGACGGATCCTTTAACGGGTTTGTATAATAATGCTTATGCTCGTAGCCGTTTAGGGTTTGAAGTTAAACAGGCGGTCAATACGCAAAAGACGTGTTCTTTTGTTTTGATAAAAATTGATCGGGTTAATGATTATTTGGCGGCTTTTGGACATCTTGGTGCAGAAGACGCTTTGTCTAAAATAGCCGCTGTATTTAAGGAGCACTTGCCATCTAAAATTAAGGCGGCCCGTTTTGCTGAGCATGAATTTGCTTTGGTTCTTCCATCAGTAAATAAGCGTGAAGCGATCGCTTTAACAGAAGATATTGTTAAAAAAATCGCTACAAAATTCTCTGAACAAAAAGACAAAAATCGCCATCTGACTGTTACTGCCGCTATTGTTGAAAATCCTGTTGATGGGCGTAGCGCTGATGAGCTGATTTTAAAAAGCGGTATTATTCTTGCGGACACCATTGAGCAGGGTAACAATCGCGTTGGATATCACAAATGAAAAACTTTAAACGTACTTCTACCAAACAGCTCGGTGAGGTTTTGGTTGAACGCGGGGTTATTGACCATGAGCAAGTGCTTATGGCCATTACTTATCAGCGTGAGAAGGGCGGACTTTTTGGCGAGGTTTTAGTTGCCCTAAAGTTTGCGACCGAGGAGGATATCGCCCAAGCATTAACATGCCAATATGGTTTTCCTTATCTGCCGTTAGCCAATTATGAAATTGACCGCGAAGTCATTAGCACAATCCCGGAAGATGTTTGTCGTCAGTTCTGTCTTATTGCGGTTGATAAAATCGGAAAAAGTTTAACGCTGGCTATGGCAGACCCGCTTAACCAAAACGCGATTGATGATGTAGAGCTTATTACCGGCTCGACGGTCCAGGCTTTTGTTAGTACCGCAAGCGATATTAAGGAAGCTATCGCCCGGTATTATAAATCGGCAAATTAAATTTTATGTCCTCTCTTAAAGAGCGTTTGCTTGATATTCTTATTCATGACAAGATTTTAAAGCAGGAAGATCTTGACCGTGCGCTTGTCGAGCAAAAAAAAAGCGGCGGTGAGCTTTCTAAAATTTTAGTTCGTTTAAAATTTATTAGCGAAGATGATTTGACGCATGCTTTAAGTTCCGGTTTAGGCATGCCCCCGATTGATATTTCCCGTCTTAAAATTGATCCAGCTGTTGTTAAAATTATTCCGCAGGACATTGCTGTTAAATATCAAATTATTGCAATTTCACGCATGGGAAATAATCTTACTCTCGCGATGGCTGATCCGCTTAATATTTTTGCCATAGATAATGTCAAAGCGCTGACGGGAATGAATATTGTTCCGATTATTACTCGTGCCTCTTTGGTGCAGCAGAATATTGAAAAGTATTATGCGACCGATTCCGGCGAAGCTTTGCAAAAAATTATAGCCGACATGAAGGACGTCGAGGATATGGAACTTGTTGGTGATAGTGACGCGCGCACAAAAGACGGGGTTGAAGATCTAAGCGAAGATGCGCCGATGATCAAGCTAACCGATACGATTATTCATCAAGGGGTTTTGGCCAAAGCCAGCGATGTTTTTATTGAACCGATGGCAAAAACAGTGCGTGTCCGTTATCGCGTCGACGGAATAATTCGCGAAGTTGACCGGATGGCCAAGTCATTGCATTTGCCGATTATTTCACGGATTAAGGTCATCAGTTCTTTGGATATTTCTGAACAACGATTGCCGCAGGACGGCCGGTTTAAAACAATTATGGCGGCAAACCGTGAAGTGGATTTTCGTGTTAGTATTTTGCCGACGGCCTATGGTGAAAAAGCTGTTTTGCGTATTTTGGACAAAACCGCAGGAATCCTTGATTTAAACAAGTTGGGTTTAGAGCCGGATTCTATGAAAAAGCTTCAGGACTGCGGACTGCGGCCGCATGGAATGATTCTTTGTTGCGGACCGACGGGAAGTGGAAAGACGACAACGCTTTATTCTTTGCTTAAATTTGTGGATTCCCCGGGGAAAAATATTATTACTGTTGAGGACCCTGTTGAGTACCAGATTAAGGGTATGAATCAGGTCAATGTCCGTCCGTCGGTGGGACTGACTTTTGCTGCGAGTTTGCGTTCGATTTTGCGTCAGGATCCGGATATTATTATGGTTGGCGAAATCCGTGATTCGGAGACGTTAGATATTTCTGTGAAAGCAGCCTTGACGGGTCATTTGGTTTTAAGTTCATTACATACGACGACGGCCGCTGGTTCAGTTGTGCGTATGATGAATATGGGTCTTGAACCGTTTTTACTTTGTTCGTCGGTTGTGGCAATTGTTGGTCAACGTTTAATCCGTCGTATTTGCCCTAAATGTAAGGAGCCGTTTGCCGTTTTACCGGAGGTAGCGGCAAGACTTAAATTAAACAAAAATAATCCCGGCAAAGAAGTGATCCTGTCTCGGGGCAAAGGATGTAATGCCTGTGCAAACACTGGTTATGCGGGCCGCTTGGTGATTTGTGAAATTATGGTTTTAACGCCAAAAGTTAAAGAAAAGATTTTGGAACGTGTTGGTGAAATCAAAATTAAGGCAATAGCTCGCCGGGAGGGTATGGTCACGATGCGCGAAGATGGCTTTATTAAGGCATTCGCTGGGCTAACGACATTAGAGGAAGTTTTGCGTGTCACGGCGCCGGATGAGGATTTAACTTAGTTAAATAATTTTTTATGGCCGAAACTTTAAAAGCAAAAATTATTAATCACCTTCTTGAATCGCTCAAATTAAAAAAAGAGGATTTGGATGCGGCACTTCGCTTGCAAAAGGAAAAAGGGATTCCTTTGGAACGTGCCTTGATGGACAAGGGGTTGATCAACGAAGAGGATTTGCTTCTTTTGCTTGTTAAAGAGTTACACATTCCTTTTATTAATCTTAAGAAATACAAAATTTCCCTTGATCTTAAAACTGTCGTCAGTGAAAAAGTCGCGCGTCAATATCATATTATTCCTCTTTCGCAGATGGAAGATACACTGACGATTGTTATTTCAGATCCATTAAATATTTTTGCGCTTGATGATATTAAGAATATCACTGGGAAAAAAATTGATGTGGTGATGAGTACTGATACTGAAATTATGCATGCGATTGATCAGTTTTATGGTTCGAAAGCAATGGCCTCGGTTTCGGATATTAGCAAGGGTATTGAGTTTGGGGAGTTTGAGATTGTTTCCGAACAAGAGGGCGCTGCACAGGAAGATGTTGATGCAGAGGAAGGCGAGCAAGCTCCGATTATTCGACTTGTTAATCTTGTGATTCAGGAAGCGCTCAAACAGCGCGCGTCGGATATTCATATTGAACCGATGTCTGATATTGTCAGGGTTCGGTATCGGGTCGACGGGACGCTTATTGATGCAATGAATTTTCCAAAAGAAAATCAGAACTCGGTTCTTGTCCGGCTTAAAATTATGGCACGGTTAGATATTACGGCCACACGCACCCCGCAGGACGGCCGTTTTAAAATGAATATTGGCCCAAAAGAAGTCGATTTTCGTATGTCGGTTTTGCCGACGATCTTTGGACAAAAAGTTGTTCTTCGTATTCTTGACCGCAAGAATTTGTCGATTGGTTTAGATGGCTTGGGGTTTTCCCCGCGGTCGATGAAAATTTTGCAGCAAGGCATTCGCAGTCCGTTTGGAATGATTTTAGTGACTGGACCGACCGGAAGTGGAAAATCCACCACCCTTTATTCAATTATTAATGAGCTTAATAGTGTTGAAAGAAATATTATTACCGTCGAGGACCCGGTTGAGTATTTGATTGAGGGTTTAACCCAGATCCATGTTCGTCCTGAGATTGGGCTTACGTTTGCTTCAGGCCTGCGTGCTATTTTACGTCAAAGCCCGGATGTTGTTATGGTCGGTGAGATTCGCGATGTTGAGACGGCAGACATATCGATTAAAGCGGCCTTGACGGGACAGTTGGTTTTTTCAACGTTACATACCAATGATGCGGCGGGTGCTTTGACGCGTTTGGTGGATATGGGGGTTGAACCGTTTTTGGTTGCTTCAAGTATTGTGTTGGTTTGTGCTCAGCGTTTGTGCCGTAAAATTTGTTCTCACTGCAAAGCGCCGATTGATACGCCGGCGTGGATTAGCAAGGCTTTTGCAGGAAAAATCCCAGACGGCACGGTCTTTTATGAGGGTAAGGGTTGTAATTATTGTCGCAATACTGGATATTATGGCCGTGTTGGGATTACCGAAGTTTTTGAAGTTGATGATACGGTGCGCGATATGCTTATTTTAGGTAAATCGTCGGATGAGATCAAAGATTATGCTTGCAAAAATAATGGCATGAAGCTTTTGTGGGATGAGATTATGGATAAATTTATTAATGGTGAAACGACGGTGCAGGAAGTTTTGCGCTTAACGACCGAAGGGTAACTCTTTTTTGGCAGAAAGAAGAAGACCTTTTTTTAGAAAAGATTTTTTGCCAAAAGAAAATGTGTTAAAATGTTTTCATTTCTTAGCAGTTAGAAAGGAATTCCTTTATGCCAACATTTAAATACGTAACAAAAGATTGGAATTCTAAAAGTGTTGTCGGTAAAATTGTCGCTGATGATGAAGGTAAGGTTATCGACGAGTTGCG
Organism: uncultured Planctomycetales bacterium; assembly: GCA_964574575.1. Taxonomy (GTDB): domain Bacteria; phylum Omnitrophota; class Gorgyraeia; order Zapsychrales; family JANLHA01; genus JADLGJ01. Next base: position 2,816 of record CAZNNZ010000074.1, on the reverse strand, counting down.
TAAACGCAATCTGACTATTATTTCTATCGATTTAGTTAAAGAGACGACTACTCGAAAAGTTGCTTTTGGTCAGACAAAAATCAAGGAAGATGATCTTGTTATTTTTAGTCGTCAACTTTCGACGATGATTGACTCGGGAATCCCGATTTTGCAGGCTTTGGATGCACTTCAGGAGCAGATTACGCATCCCGGATTTAAGAGTGTTGTCGTTGCTATCCGCGATGATATACAAATGGGTAGCAGTCTTTCATCTTCTTTTGCGAAACATCCTCGGGCTTTTGACACTTTGTTTGTTAACATGGTTAAGGTCGGCGAAACCGGCGGTGTATTAAGCCAGATTCTTGATCGTATTGCCAGCTATTTGGAAAAATCGTTGAGGTTAAAGCGTAAAGTTCAATCCGCGATGATTTATCCGGCGGTTGTTGTGAGCATGGCGATTATTATCACAGTCCTGCTTTTGGTAAAAGTTGTTCCTACTTTTGCGGGCATATACACTTCCTTTAATAAAGAGTTGGCAGCGATGACGCAGGCTTTGATATCAATGAGTAACATTTTGCAGCACAATTTGCTTGCGCTTATTTTAGGTCTTATTGTTTTTGGATTTTTTATCAATCGTGCGTATGGTACGGACAAAGGGCGTTTGTATATTGACAGTTTTGTTTTAAAAATGCCTATATTTGGCGATATCATTCGTAAAGTGGCGATTGCGCGTTTTAGTCGCACATTGTCGATTCTTTTACAAACAGGCGTTCCGATTCTTGAATCGTTTGATATTGTCGGAAAATCCAGCGGTAATCGCGTTATTGAGGGGGTTATCGAAACTGTTAAAGAAAATGTCCGCGAAGGGGAGAGTATTGCCACTCCACTTTTAAAGAGTGGTGTTTTTCCGCCTATGGTTACGCGCATGATTTCTATCGGGGAAAAGTCTGGTCAGCTTGAGAAAATGCTAACAAAGATTGCTGACTTTTATGACGATCAGGTTGATACGGCGGTCAATGGTTTAACGAGCATTATTGAACCTTTGATCATTGGGGTTTTGGGTGTTGTCGTTGGGTTTATTGTTATCGCATTGTTTATGCCGATTATCAGCATTACGACAATTATTTAGAAATGGGTTGAAATGACTAGTAAATCATCTTTACATAAGCAGAATTACTATTTGTCCCTTGTATTGTTGGCTACAGCAATGATCTTTTTTTTGCCGGGCTTAATTCTAAACAGTCAGGCTAAAGAGGGATATTCTGCAGATGAGTTGTTTGATAATTCTTTAGAGGATTTGCGTGCGACGATGGAAAAAGCTCGCAGAAATAATGAAGCTTTTAGGGAAAACAATCGTCTTTTGAACAAGGAAGTTGAGCATCTTAAAGAACAGATGAGTGTTCTAGAGACTCAAAAAGCGACAGTGCAACAGCAACAGGGTGATTTAAGTGTTTTTTCGGATACGACAGCTTTGAGTGAAAAAGAAAAGTCTTTATATCAGACGAGAATCAAGAATTTCTCTAGTCGTCGGTCGCGTTTTGAGGATGACAAAGCGCGGTTAGAAAAGAAAATCAAGGCGTATGCCGATTATAATCAGAATGCTCAAAGCCGTATCGATCAATTAAATAAAGAGATTGAAAAAATTGCTGTGGCCGCTGATGAAAAGAAAGTTGCTGTTGATGAAAACGGGCAAAACTTCGATGAGCTTAAACAAAAGATACGTAGTTCTGATAAGCGAATAAGTGCCTTGAAAGAACAATTGGCCTCTCAAAAAAGATTTTCACAGCAAAACCGCGGTGTCGGTCAACAATCAGCAAAAACGTTTTCGGCTCTTTCTCCAGAGGTTTCTTCTGCAGAAGAAAAGCTTGCACATCTTCTTGCTGAAAAAAAGTTTATGGCTCGTGAAGTTGATGCAGCTGGCAGTCTTTCAATAGCGCCCGAGAGTACTCTTTCTTTGCAAATTGCTGATTTAGAGAATTATCGCAATCAACTTAAAAAAGCTTTAGGTGATTTACAGAAAGCTGTCGCTACCGTCAGGTCAGATAACAATAAAGGTTTGTCTAGTATTTTAAAAGAATTTCAGCAACAGCAAGTCCTTTTGAAAAAAAAGATGGATATTCTGACATATGGCAAGTCAATTGCTAAATCACCAAAAATTAATAAGTCCACGGATAAGCTTTTAGTTGCGCGCAAAACACGTTTGTTATCGCAGAAGAATCAGTTAGAAATTAAAATTGCAAAAGCACAAAAAGAACTTGATAGAAAGACGATGCCGGCTGGGGCGGCTTTGAGTGCAAAAGATTTGGAACTCAAGAAAAATATTTCGCAAAGTTCTGCACGTTTGCGTGATTTACAAGAACAACTTAATGCTTTGCGTATTTCTTCTTCTGAGGGAAGAAAGAATGAAGAACTTGTCAGTCAGGTAGAAGAATTAGAAAAAAATCTTAAAGATTTGCGCAAAAAAACAAAGGATGTGACGTTGGATAAAGATTTACCGCTTAGCTTAAGTGACCAATCTCTAAAAGATGACATTGCTCAGCTAGAATCCCGTCGTCTTGTTCTTGCCCAAACGGTTAAAACTATTGAACAAAAATATTCTCACGCAGGGGTTGCTGCTCAAGAGCCCGCGGATAAAGAAGCCCAGCTTAATGAATATTTGGCGACTTTAACTCTCGAGAATACTGCCTTGCAAGAAAGGCTTTTAATCTTGCAGATGCGCAAAGACAAAAGTTCCAAGCCCGATTTATAATTTTCTTATTAAAACCATTGTAGTATATAGAGACCAGTTGACTCATTGAACAATGTTACTCCCTAAGCGTAAATAGAAGTTTTTAAAA
>CAZNNZ010000073.1:0-8617 GCA_964574575.1 uncultured Planctomycetales bacterium | reverse complement strand
ACGATTCACCTTGAGCTTAAACTCATTGCGGATGTTGGGATTGTGGGTTTTCCAAACGCTGGCAAGTCAACGCTTATTTCCAACATTTCCAAAGTTCGTTCCAAGATTGCCAATTATCCTTTTACAACACGCCAGCCGATTTTAGGTGTCGTGATTTGTGAGGATGATTCACATTTCATTGTCGCTGATTTGCCGGGTTTAATCGAAGGCGCGCATTTAGGCAAGGGCTTGGGCGATAAATTTTTGAAACACGCCGAGCGCACCAAAATTTTAATTCATCTATTGGATATGGCTGGCAGTGAAGGACGAGATCCGCTGGATGATTACGAAAAAATCAAGAATGAGTTAGAGCTTTATAGCGACAAGTTGGCTCTAAAAACCCGTTTGGTCGTCGCCAACAAAATGGATTTGCCAGAAGCAGCTGCAAACCTCAAGCGTTTTAAACGCAAATATAAAGAAGAAGTTTTGAGTATATCTGCGCTTGAGAATAAAGGTTTAGAAAAACTCGTGACGCGTCTGCGAGAACTTTTAAAAGAGGGAAACGCGCTCGTTAGTTGATAAAGGATTTTTGTAGGGACTCGTCGCGACCGTTCCCTACCAGTTTTGAATTCAGGCAACGTTGCCTGAATTGGGAATAAATAATTTATGACACGCATATTTTCACGTCTAATTAAAAGAGTTGTTGTTAAAGTAGGCTCGAGTGTGATTGCCGGTTACAAGCTCAAAGCCCGCAAGGCACAGCTGCGTTTGCTTGTCGGACAAATGAGCGCTTTAAATCAAAAAGGCATTGAAGTTGTTTTAGTTAGCTCAGGCGCAATTGTTTTAGGCATGGGCGAGCTGGGTATTAAAACACGTCCGTCGGATTTGGCGTCTTTGCAGGCTTTGGCCGCTGTTGGGCAAGCGGTACTTATGAAAACATACAGTGACTTGTTTAAAAAAGCCAAGACCAAATGTGCACAAGTGCTTTTGACATGGGACGATTTTGATTCGCGTGAGCGTTACAATAATGCCAGCCATACTTTAAAAGCAATTTTAGCGCACGGTGTTATTCCGATTATTAACGAAAACGATACAATCTCGACGGACGAAATCAAGTTTGGCGATAATGATAAGCTTTCTGCGCTGGTTGCGGGGCTTGTGCATGCGGATTTGCTCATTCTTCTTTCCGATGTCGAAGGACTTTATGAAAAGCGTGACGGCAAGACCAAATATTTTACAGAAGTTAAAGAAATCAACGACGAGATTCATAGCGTAGCCGGCGGTTCGCCTAATAAAAACATTTCTAAAGGCGGAATGTCAGCCAAGCTTAACGCAATTAAGATTGCAACGCATGTGAATATTCCTTGCGTCATTGCCAGTGGTGCAAGCGAAAATATTTTGACGCGCGTTGTCGATGGGGAATGTGTTGGAACATTTTTTGTTGCAAAAGAAAGTAAAGCCGCTGGGCCACATTGGGTTTCTTTGCGTAGAAAAAAGGCAAAAGGAAAGTAATATGGATAAAAAATTAAAAAATCAGATTCGAAAAATAGCGCTTAAGGCTAAGGCCACTTCATTGCTCTTAGCGCAGGCAAATGTCAGCGAAAAGAATAATGCGCTTTTGGCGATGGCGGGTGCGATTTTGGCGAATAAAGATTTTCTCATTAAGAAAAATAAAAAAGACTTAGCGCTTGCGCAAAAACAAAAATATCCTGCCGCTCTCGTCGACCGTTTAGCGCTGGATGAAAAGCGGATCATTGCGATGGCAGAAGGTTTAAAAGATACCGCCGGTCTGCGTGATCCGATCGGGGGAATTTTAGATACGACAGAGCGGCCCAACGGTTTGCTCATTAAAAAAGTGCGCGTGCCGATTGGCGTTGTCGCTATTATTTATGAATCACGTCCGAATGTCACAGCCGACTGCATCGGGCTTTGTCTTAAGTCTGGCAATGCGGTCATTTTAAAAGGTGGAAAAGAAGCCGCACATTCTAATGAAGCGATTTTTAAAATTTGCCGGGACGCGCTTAAAAACACTGCTATTTCGACGGATGCGATACAATTCGTTTCTGCCAAGGACCGCAAAACTCTGCCAGTTCTTTTAAAATTAGATGATTTGATTGACCTTGTAATCCCTCGAGGGGGAGAGGGGCTTATCCGTTTTGTCGCCGAGAATTCGACGATTCCTGTTATCAAACATTTCAAAGGCGTGTGTCATACGTATGTCAGTGATCAAGCTGATCTTGCGATGGCTGAGGAAGTTTGCTTTAATGCCAAGGTTCAGCGGCCCGGCACGTGCAATGCGATGGAAAAAATGCTGGTGCATAAAAATATCGCCGAGCAATTCTTGAAAAAAATTCTTCATCGGTTTACAGAAGCTGGTGTAGAGTTGCGCGGGGACACTGCGACGAGAAAGATTTCGAAGAGCGTTAAACTGGCCACCAAAGAAGACTGGACGACGGAGTATTTGGATTTGATTTTGACTGTCAAGGTCGTTGACTCACTTAACGAGGCTATTGAACATATCAATACGTTTGGTTCTCATCATTCGGATGCGATTATTAGCAGCAGTGATGAAGAAATTGAAAAGTTTTTTAAGGCGATTGATTCAGCGTGCGTCTATGCCAATGCCTCGACGCGTTTTACCGACGGCTATGAATTTGGCTTAGGGGCCGAAGTTGGAATCAGTACGGACAAGATTCATGCCCGTGGGCCCATGGGATTGGAAGGTTTGACGACGTATAAATATGTCGTGTCTGGCAATGGGCAGATACGAGGATAAATTGTTTTATAGTTGCTGGCTTTGATTGGCTGTAGTCGGACGTTGTGAGGACGAGCGGGCATGGATCCCGCCAAAGGCGGGAGAGCGAGTCCGAACATCGAGCGAAGACCAGCCACGCTGGGGCTGGTCAAGCGTTCCGGCGTAAGACAGGCGAAGCCAGCCAAATAAATTGTTTAGGAATTTTTATGAAGCGTATTGGTTTCTTTGGGGGGACATTTAACCCGATTCATATGGGGCATTTGGCGATTGCGCAAATGGCGCAGGAAGCTTTTAAGCTCGACAAAGTTATTTTTATTCCTTCTCATCAGCCGCCGCACAAAAATATTGCACCGCTGGCGCCTGCATCTGACCGTTATAAGATGGTTAAACTTGCGGTTGCAGGTAATGAGCATTTTGAAGTTTCGGATGTCGAAACTTTGCGCGTCGGAAAATCTTATACGATTGACACGCTGCGGCATTTTCGGAAAATGTATTCTTCTAAAGCTAAGCTTTTCTTTATCGTCGGGGCGGACAGTTTTTCGACTTTGCCAAAATGGAAAAATATTGATGAAATTCTCAAGCTTGTTACATTTATCGTCGTTAATCGCCCTGGGACGAATGCGTCAAAGAAAAATATTAAGCATTTGACCGTTACCAAGCCGGGCATTGATATTTCTTCCTCTTATTTACGTGGCCGCATTGAATCCGGAAAATCTGTGCGCTATCTTGTCCCCGAAGCAATTTTCCATTACATCGAAAAACATAGGCTTTACAAAAATAATAAGAAAGGCAAAAAACATGACAACAACGACTGAAATCAAGTTTGGTACTGATGGCTGGCGGGCCGTTATTTCTGATACGTTTACTTTTAAAAATGTGATTACTTGCAGCCAAGGCATTGCCGAGTGGATCAAAAATGATCTTAAACCAATCGATGGCAAAAAAACAATTTGTGTTGGTTTTGACACGCGCTTTATGTCCGGAGATTTTGCGGTGCTTGTGGCTCGTGTTATTGCCGCTAATGGTATCGAAGTTATTTTATCCGACAGCCCGCTGCCGACACCTGCTTTAAGTTATGGTGTTGTGACACATAAGTGTGTTGCCGGGGTTATGATTACGGCCAGCCACAATCCTTATAAATTTAATGGAATTAAGATCAAGACATCGCAAGGCGGTGGCGCTTCGCGTGAGATTACTGATAAAATTGAAAGTTATTTTTTTGCCACTGAGGTCAAAATTGTGGATTTTGAAAAGGCGAAGGCCGACGGAAAAATCAGGATTCATAATTTTAAGACCAAGTATTTGCAGTTTATGAAAAACTATATTGATCTTAAGAAAATTAAGGCCACAAAATTTAAGGTCATTATGGATGCGATGCACGGTAGTGGCAATGGCCTTATTGCTGAGATTTTGAAAGGGACAAATGTTCGTTTGTCTTTGATGCGCTCGGAAATTAATCCGTATTTTGACGGTAAAAAGCCGGAACCGATTGTCGAAATGTTGGATGGGATTTTAAGCCGCGTCAAAAAAGAAAAATTTGATTTAGGCCTTGTCTTAGACGGAGATGCGGATCGCATTGCGGCTGTTGCGGCAGGCGGGGATTTTATTCATCCGCAAAAAATTCTTGGGCTTTTGACTCTTCATTTGGCCCGTAATCGTGGGCGCACCGGCGGGGTTGTCAAAACGATTTGCGGCACGACTTTGATAGACAATATTGCCAAAAAACTAAATCTTAAATTATATGAAACCCCGGTTGGGTTTAAATATATTTCGGACTTGATGGTCAATGAACGGATTATCGCCGGCGGAGAAGAGGCTGGTGGAATCGGTTTTCAAGATTACATTCCGGAACGTGATGGCACTTTGGCCGGTCTTCTTTTACTTGAGATGATGGTTTATCAGAAAAAAAATATCAAAAAGATTGTTGATGAAATGGAAAAAGAATTTGGCCGCTACTATTATTTACGCGCCGATGTTAAGTTGAATCCTGAGGTTAACGTGGATTTGAATTCATTTAAATCGCATGATACTTTGTTGGGCAAAAAAGTTGTTGCCGTTAAAGACTTTGACGGCATTAAACTTATTTGTAGTGATGAAAGTTGGTTGATGTTTCGTCCATCGGGGACAGAGCCGCTGGTACGTGCATATTGTGAAGCCAAATCATTGGCCCGTGCTAAGCAGTTAATTAAATATGGCGAAGCTTTATTATTAGGAAAATAAAACGTGATTCCTTTGTATTGGCCCGCGTATGCATTGATTAAAATGATTAACCCGTTTTTTTTTCCATTGACACTTAAGGGAAGAGAGAACGTTCCAGCTAGGGGTGCGTTTATCGCGGCATGTAATCACATCAGTAATTTTGATCCGCCGTTGGTTAGTTATGCTGTTGGGCGACCGATTTATCATATAGCCAAAAAAAGTTTATTTGCTAATAAAGTGTTTGGACTGTTACTTTATGGCTTAGGATCTTTCCCGATTAAACGTGAGGGCTCTGATCTTGGGGCAATGCGAGAATGTTTGCGTAAACTTAAAGCAGGTCAGCCTCTGGCGCTTTTCCCGACGGGAACGCGTGTTGTTGGTGAAATGCAGGTAACGCCCAAGGCGGGCGTTGGTTTTTTGGCGGTTAAAGGGCAAGTCCCGGTTATTCCGATAAAAATTGCAGGGACGGATATGGTTTTGCCAAAAGGCTCAAAAATGTTTCACAAACACCCGGTCAAGATTACTATTGGCTCGCCGATATATTTTTCATCACACAAGGATTATGACCAAATTGCCGCCGAGATTCTGCAGAAGATAAATGCGCTGTAATAATTTTAATTGACAAAAAAGTTTATTTTGAGATAATCGAAATTCACTTTAAAAGGGAGGAGACTCTTTTTTAAAGAATTCGCGTCAAGAAAAGGGGAAATAAATCTATGAACGAAAATCCACAAAGTGCAATGGCGCTCTTGTATGCCAGCACTGTCAAAAGTGTCAAAGAAGGTCACATTGTCAAAGGTACGGTTGTCGCTTTAACTGCTAAAGAAGCGGTTATTGATATCGGTTTTAAATCGGAAGGTTTTATTCCGCTCGAAGAATTTCGTAATAAAGAAGAACTTGAACTTGGCCGTGAAATTGACGTTTTGGTTGAGTCGGTTGAAGATGACGAGGGACGTTTAGTTCTTTCGCGCATCAAGGCTGAAAAAGTCAAGGGCTGGCAGAAGGTCATGGTTGATATAGAGGAAGGCCACGTAGTTGAAGGCCGTGTTGTTAAGCAGGTTAAGGGCGGATATATGGTTGATGTTGAAGGCGTCGAAGGGTTTTTACCGATGTCTTTGTCCGCGTTTAAAGGTTATGCGAATGACACGATAATGGCCAACAAATTTAATTTCCAAGTTGCAAAGATTAATAAACAGCGACGCAATCTTATTCTCTCCCGACGAGATATTTTCCAAAAAGAACGTGATTTGGTTCGTGAAAAACTTTGGGGCGAGCTTAAAAAAGGCGAACGCCGTAAAGGTGTCGTTAAGGGCATTACCGATTTTGGTGCTTTCATTGATCTTGGTGGTGTTGATGGCCTTCTGCACATTACGGACATGAGCTGGTCGCGCATTAATCATCCGAGTGAAATTGTCCAATTGGGTGACAAACTTGAGGTTATGATTCTTGATTTTGATAAAGACAATTCTAAGGTTTCTTTAGGCTTGAAACAAATCTCTCCTAATCCTTGGGATGATATTTACCAAAAATATCCTGCTGGTGCAAAGATCAAGGGTAAGGTTGTCAATATTATGCCGTATGGTGTTTTTGTCGAGATCGAAAAGGGCATTGAAGGTCTTTTGCACTCTTCTGAAATTTCTTGGCAAAAAAAGATGGTTAATCCGCAGGAAATGTTTAAGTTAGGTGATGAAATTAGCTGTGTCATCATCAATGTTGATAAAGACTCCAAGCGCATTTCTCTTTCGATGAAACAGTTAGAAACCAATCCTTGGTTGGAAGCACAAATCAGTCTTCCCGTCGGAAAATCTGTCAAGGGTGCGGTGCGTGGCTTTACGGATTACGGTGCTTTTGTTGAACTTGAATCAGGGTTAGAAGGGATGATTCATGTTTCTGATATGTCTTGGATCCGCAAGGTCAACCATCCTCAGGAAGTTTTACAGAAAGGACAGGATGTTGAAGTTATGGTCTTAGCTGTTGATGCCGAAAGCCGCAAAATCACTTTGGGTTTAAAACAGTTAACCGAAAACCCTTGGGTTTCCATTGCGGATAAATATCCGGTTGGCAGTGAAGTGGAAACACAGGTTGTGCTTAATTCCAGCTTTGGAGTTTTTGTCCGTTTGCCCGGAGATGTTGAAGCCTTGGTTTATTCTTCCGAAATTGATAAAGATCAAGCGGCCGCGCTTAAGCCCGGAGATCCGTTAAAAGTCAAGATTATCAAGGTGGATATTGACCAGATGAAAATCGGGGTCAGCACACGTTTGTAATATTCTGTTTTAAATTTCGATGATTGCCGTTTAGGCTTTATATGAATGATCAAAACATTTTTTATCGCCTAATTCGTGGGACTGTTGAGGTTATTAGTCAAGACGATTTACGTGACAAATTGCAGCAAAGCGCTTTAAGCGGGAAAAAACTTAAAATTAAGGCTGGTTTTGACCCGACAGCTCCTGACATTCATTTGGGTCATTGTGTTTTGCTTCGTAAGCTTCGCCAGTTTCAAGATCTCGGACATGATGTGTTCTTTCTTATCGGGGACTTTACCGCCCAAATTGGGGATCCCACCGGTCGTGACCAGTTGCGTTCTAAGATGTCCCTAGAAACAATTGCTGACAATGCAAAAACTTATCAATCTCAAGTTTTTAAAATTCTCGACGAAAAAAAGACCAAGGTTGTTTTTAACAGCTCGTGGTTAGCTTCGTTAACTGCCCAGCAGATATTGGAGCTGACGGCTTTTTCGACGGTAGCGCAAATGTTGGCACGCGCGGATTTTAAAAAACGTTTCGAAAGTGCAAAAGAAATCAGTATTCTGGAGTTTATTTATCCGCTTTTGCAGGGGTATGATTCGGTTTATTTAGAGGCTGACGTTGAATTAGGCGGGGCTGATCAAAAATTTAATCTTCTCATGGGTCGCCAGCTGCAACAATCTTTTGGACAAAAGCCGCAGGTTGTTATGATGACGCCGCTTTTGGAGGGAATAGACGGCGACAAAAAGATGAGTAAATCTTTGGGCAATTATATTGGTATAAATGAGCCGCCTGCCGAAATTTTTGGTAAAGTGATGTCGATTAGTGATGAGCGAATGCTTAGGTATTACGAAGTTTTAACAGACCGCAATCTTGTTGAAATTAAAGCGCTTCATCCTAAAGAAGCAAAGTTGCAATTAGGTGAAGAAATTGTTAGTCAGTTTTATTCCAAAGACAAAGCGCAAGAAGCGCGGCAGGAATTTGAAAAAGTTTTTAGCAAAGGCGATGTTCCGGAAAATATTATTGAATATAAAGTTATTTCTTCTGATGAAAAGATTGTAGACATTTTAGTAAAGAACAAACTTGTTGGATCCAAAGGCGAAGCCCGACGTTTAATGGTTCAGGGTGGCATTACGATGGATGGCCAAAAGATTACCGACGAGGATTCGAAGATTAAAGCAGGTGTTGTTAAAGTGGGCAAGAGGCGGTTTTTAAGGATTAGTTTCTAAGGTGCGTTTGTGAATTACAAGAGAAATTTTCTTGACAAAAAAATTTAACAAAGTATACTTAACACTTATTTATCGCCCCTGTAGCTCAGCCTCAGCCATAGGCTGATCCGCCTCGGGCGGAGGTAGAGCAAGATATAAAGCTACGTTGAGGGGATTTATTTTTTGCCCCTGTAGCTCAGTTGGTAGAGCGCGTCCTTGGTAAGGACGAGGTC